>NZ_MAOS01000029.1:0-113749 GCF_001721285.1 Pandoraea sp. ISTKB | reverse complement strand
TTGGGGCCGACCGGCGCGTTGGGGGCGACGCCCGCGCACGGCGGACTTCCGGCGACGGGGGCCGTCCCGCCGATGCATGGCGCGCCGGGTGTCCCCGGCCAGCCAGGGGTGCCGGGCGCGCCCGGTCACGCCGGGGTTCCGGGGCAGCCCGGTGTGCCGGGAGTTCCGGGAGTTCCGGGGGCACCTAATGAGCCGGGCTATCCCGCCTATCCGGGGCACGGTAATTATCAGAATCATCCGGGACAGCCGGCGGTGCAGGCCCAACCGAATGACCGCAATGGACGGACAGAGCAGGCGGCGCCATCCGGCGTACCTCATCCGCCGGGCGTGAGCGGCCAAGGTCAGCCGGGGGCACGTGTCGAGGCACCGCAGGCCGTTCCCCAGCCGGGGCACGAGGCCGCGCAGCGCGACATGCAGACCCGCCGCCAGTCGCCGCCACCGGCCGTGGCGCAACCCGAAGGGCGTGGCGCTCAGCCTGCGCCGCCGCCGCAGCAGCGCGTGCAGCCTGAAGCCGCCGAGCCGGCGCGCCGTCCTCAGCAATGGCAGACGCAACCGCGCCCGGAACCGCAGCAGCTTCAGCCGCGTGCGCAACCGCAACCCCAACCACCGGTCGAGCGCGTGCAGCCGCGTCCCGAGCCGCAACGCGCGCCGCCGCAGGAACGTGCCCAGCCGCGCCCCGAGCCGCAGGTCGAGCGGGCGGCACCGGCGCCGAGGCCTCAGGCGCAACCGGAGCGTCCGCAGGCTCAGCCGCATCCGCAACCGCAGGAGCACCCGCAACAGGCGCCCCGGGAGAACCGGCCGGAGGGCTCGCACGGGGCGGTTCATCATGACGAACACCCCAGCGCGGAACATCGTCCCTCCCGTGACGACGCGCCGCGGCACGGCTGATGAATCGCGAATCGCGGTGATTCGCGGCGATCCGCCGACATCTGCCTGATATCCGTCATATGGGCCAAGGGCTGGTTGTTGGCCGTCCCCTGGCCCATCCTGGCGGTCATTTCGCGCATCTCACCCACCGGATTTGCGCCGCGTTTGCGGTAAAGTACGCTCCATGCGCTTCGATCCCGAACCCATTTCGCATGGCCAGTCCGGCAAGACCGCCGTACTGCTGATCAACCTCGGCACGCCCGACGAGCCGCGTCCTGCGGCCGTGCGCCGATACTTGCGCGAGTTCCTCTCGGACCCGCGTGTCGTAGAAATCCCGCCGTGGGTATGGCAACCGCTGCTGCGGCTGGTGATTCTGCCGTTCCGTTCGCGTTCGTCTGCCCAGAAGTACGCCACGGTCTGGACCCGCGACGGCTCGCCCCTCAAAGTCAACACCGAACATCAGACGAACGCCCTGCGCGCGCTGCTGCATGCGAACGACTACGACGTCGTGGTCGATTACGCCATGCGCTACGGCAATCCGTCGATTCCCGAGCGCATTCGAGCCCTGCGCCAGAACGGCGTCGAGCGAATTCTCGTCCTGCCGCTCTACCCGCAGTATTCGAGCAGCACGACGGCGACCGCCAGCGACGCCGTGTTCCGCGTGCTCGGACGTTTGCGTAACCAGCCGGACGTGCGCACCGTGCGGGACTATCACGATCACCCGGCGTACATCGAGGCGCTGCGTCAGCAGGTCGAAGGCTACTGGCAGCAACACGGACGGCCGGATTTCGCGGCGGGTGAGCGTCTGCTGCTGAGCTTCCACGGCGTGCCGCGCCGCACGCTCGACCTCGGCGATCCGTATCACGATCAGTGCGTGAAGACGGCGCGTCTGCTCGCGGCGGCGCTCGGTCTGGACGAGACGACCTGCCGCCTCACGTTCCAGTCACGCTTTGGCAAGGCCGAATGGCTTCAGCCTTACACCGCGCCGACGCTCGAAGAACTCGGTCGTGGCGGTACGCCGCGTGTGGACGTTTTCTGCCCGGGCTTCACGTCCGACTGCCTCGAGACGCTCGAAGAAATCAACATGGAAGGCCGCCATGCATATCTGACGGCGGGCGGCAAGTCGTTCCACTTCATCCCGTGTCTGAACGGCGCGAGCGCATGGATCACGGCGTTGGGCGAGATCGCGGCACGCCATCTGCAAGGCTGGCCGGTGCTTTCGCCGCAGGGTGAGGCCGAGGCGTCGGCCGCAGCGGTGGCATCGACCCGTCAGCGTCAGGTCGCCGCCGTGGCGGCGTTCGAGGAAGCCAGTGCGGCCGCCGCGGCCGCGGCACAGGAACAGATGCAAAGTCAGGGTGAGCAAGGAGCACGCACGTGACGGTCAAGGTCGACGATTCTCCGCACGCAGCCACGCGGATCGACAAATGGTTGTGGGCGGCGCGCTTCTTCAAGACGCGTTCGCTAGCTACGCAGGCCGTCGACCGGGGCCGTGTGCTGTGCAACGAAGCGCGGGTCAAACCGGCGCGTGACGTGCGTCCGGGCGACGTGGTGTCCGTGGACAACGGCAGCACGCGCTGGGAAGTCCGGGTAAAGGCCATCGCGGAGGTTCGCGGCTCGGCGCCGGTGGCGCAGTCGCTGTACGAAGAGACGGAAGCGAGTGTTCAGGCGCGTGCCGACGAGCATGAGCGCCGGCGTCTGTATCAGGAGCCCGCCGCGCAGATGCATGGACGTCCGACGAAGCGGGACCGGCGGCGTCTCGGCGGCGTGGGCGAGTAGGCCGAAGCCCGGTCTCGCGTCGGTTTCAAGTCGCTTGTCATCGCCCTCAACGGGGGGATGAACGCCGCAATGATCGCTGGAACGGGCGCCTGAATGAACGCCGCCGCTGGCGAAACGCGCAGCGGCGGGCGGGGGGAGGGAGCGAAAATCAGTGGTTCCGCGATGGACGGAACCGCCCGGGGAACGGCACCGCGCACGACCGCAAGGGTCATGCACCCCGGAGGCGATCAACGCGATGGGATTCCGGAATTCGAACTCGACGAATGTCCCGGCATGCCCGGCATTTCCACAAAGTGATGCAGCACGGCCCGCACGCCACCGTACTCGGTGTCGCGCCGGGTCACTGCGCCGGACAAGCAGATCGTGATCGTTACCGTCGTCACCAACGCAAGGATGAAGACAACAGCCAGTGGCAGCTTCATGATGCGCTCCTTAAGAACACTTCACCGGACGCGAGGTTGCCCGGTGAGCGGCCGGGCCCGGAGATCGAGTGAGTCAATGGCATCGACGATGTCATCGACCAGGGCAAGCGACAAATCCAACCAAGGCACTTCCATCAACCGGACCGTTATTCATGTTAGGTCGCAGCAACGGCCGATACAATAGAGGACTCGTAACGCGTGTAACCGGATATTTACCGGCACGCCGCGCGCACCGACATGGCGCACAGAATGCCCGCCAGCTCTTGAAATCGGTGTGAACGCCCCTACTATCCAAAGGGATTTGAACCGGTGGCGCATCGTCGTGGTGCGCTGCAAGAACCTTTTGACGACTCAAGCTCATGACTGAACAGCAAAACACCCCCGATCAGCCGATTCCGTCCCAGGCCGAAGCGGCCCCGACCGACGCTGCGGGCGCGAACGACGCGCTGCCCTCGGTCGAGGCGCAGCTCCAGGCGGCTCAGGCTGAAGCGGCGGGACTGCGCGACGAAGCGCTGCGCGCCCGCGCCGAGATGGAAAACATCCGCCGCCGTGCGGAAGAGGAAGTGTCCAAGGCCCGTAAATTCGCGGTCGAGAGCTTTGCCGAGAACCTCCTGCCGGTCATCGACAGCCTGGAAGCCGCTGCCGCCGACAAGAGCGGCGACGTGGCCAAGCTGCAGGAGGGCGTCGCCCTGACCCTGCGCCAACTGGTCTCGGCGCTGGAGCGCAGCAAGGTCTCGGTCATCGACCCGGCCGGCGCGAAGTTCGATCCGCATCAACATCAGGCCATCTCGATGGTGCCGGCCGATCAGGAGCCGAATACCGTGGTGGCCGTGCTGCAAAAGGGTTATCTGATTGCCGACCGCGTACTGCGTCCGGCACTCGTGACCGTCGCGGCAGGCAAGTAAGCACGACGCTGTCCGGCCGTCCGGTCCGGCCAATCGGCATCGGACTTCGGGGTTTCATGTCATGACATCATGGCAAGCTTCGGACTCCCGGTAATGGCCGGGGTGGGCCGGAACAAGGCGGGACGGCAGGCACGGGCGGCCGGGGTCAACACCGACGCGGCGGCCGGAGCAGACGGGCAGACGGACATTCGAGACTTACCATCATGGCAGGCGATCTTCCGGGCATGAAAGGTGTGGACGGCGCGGCATTCGAGGCGTTTTCGATGCGCGAGCTGACCGCCGGGACGTTCGACGACGGGCTACGCGAGGCGGGGGATGACCTCGCCGTCGTGTTTTTCTGGGGCGTCGACTGTTTCAACTGCGAGGTCGCCAAGAAGGCCATGCTGGCGCAACGCGAAGCCATCGAAGCGCTGGGGCTGCGTTGGTTTCACGCCAACGTGTACGCCGACATGGCCCTCGGACGCCGCTTCGCCCTGCATGGGGTGCCCACGTTTTTCTTCTTCCACGCAGGGAAGAAGCTGGGCCGGGCGACCGGCTGGCAGGGCCTGCCCCAGTTCCGGCTGGCGGTGGCCGCGGCGCGCGACAAGATCGCGGCAGCGGGGGGCAAAACCGGGCTGCAAGAAGGGTCTTGAAATGTTCCTGGCTGCACCCATATCTCGTGCAGATCAATGAATTGAATGGGCAACACGCCCAACGGAAAGACGCAAAGGACGCTAGGAGAAATTAATATGGGCAAAATCATCGGTATCGACTTGGGCACCACGAACTCGTGCGTGGCCGTCATGGAAGGCAATCAGGTCAAGATCATCGAAAACGCGGAAGGTGCTCGCACCACGCCGTCGATCATCGCCTACATGGACGACGGTGAAATCCTCGTCGGTGCACCGGCCAAACGTCAGGCCGTGACCAATCCGAAGAACACGCTGTACGCAGTCAAGCGCCTGATCGGCCGCCGCTTCGAAGAAAAGGAAGTGCAGAAGGACATCTCGCTGATGCCCTACAAGATCGTCAAGGCCGACAACGGCGACGCCTGGGTGGAAGCGCGCGACCAGAAGCTGGCCCCGCCGCAGATTTCCGCTGAAGTGCTGCGCAAGATGAAGAAGACCGCCGAGGACTACCTGGGCGAGCCGGTCACGGAAGCCGTGATCACGGTGCCGGCCTACTTCAACGACAGCCAGCGTCAGGCCACGAAGGACGCCGGCCGTATCGCCGGTCTGGAAGTCAAGCGCATCATCAACGAGCCGACGGCTGCCGCACTGGCATTCGGTCTGGACAAGAAGGAAGGCGGCGACCGCAAGATCGCGGTGTATGACCTGGGTGGCGGCACGTTCGACATCTCGATCATCGAAATCGCGGATGTGGACGGCGAACACCAGTTCGAAGTGCTGTCGACCAACGGCGACACGTTCCTGGGCGGTGAAGACTTCGACCAGCGCATCATCGACTACATCATCGGCGAGTTCAAGAAGGAACAAGGCGTCGATCTGTCGAAGGACGTGCTGGCGCTGCAACGCCTGAAGGAAGCTGCCGAAAAGGCCAAGATCGAACTGTCGTCGAGCCAGCAGACCGAAATCAACCTGCCGTACATCACGGCGGACGCCTCGGGTCCGAAGCACTTGAACCTGAAGATCACGCGCGCCAAGCTCGAAGCGCTGGTCGAAGATCTGATCTCGCGCACGATCGAACCGTGCCGCACCGCCATCAAGGATGCCGGCGTGAAGGTCAGCGACATCGACGACGTGATTCTGGTCGGCGGTATGACCCGTATGCCGAAGGTGCAGGAGAAGGTGAAGGAGTTCTTCGGCAAGGATCCGCGCAAGGACGTGAACCCGGATGAAGCCGTGGCCGCAGGTGCCTCGATTCAGGGCTCGGTCCTCTCGGGCGACCGTAAGGATGTGCTGCTGCTCGACGTGACCCCGCTTTCGCTCGGTATCGAGACGCTGGGCGGCGTGATGACGAAGATGATCACGAAGAACACCACGATCCCGACGAAGCACTCGCAAGTGTTCTCGACGGCGGACGACAACCAGCCGGCCGTGACGATCAAGGTGTATCAGGGTGAGCGCGAGATGGCCGCCGGCAACAAGTCGCTGGGCGAGTTCAACCTCGAGGGCATTCCGCCCGCCGCACGTGGCACGCCGCAGATCGAAGTGACCTTCGACATCGACGCGAACGGCATTCTGCACGTTGGCGCGAAGGACAAGGCAACCGGCAAGGAAAACAAGATCGTCATCAAGGCGAACTCGGGCCTGTCGGACGCTGAAATCGAGCAAATGGTGAAGGACGCCGAGCTGAACGCCGAAGAAGACAAGAAGGCGCGCGAGCTGGCGGATTCCCGCAACCAGGGCGACGCGCTGGTGCACAGCACCCGCAAGGCGCTGACCGAGTACGGCGACAAGATCGAAGCTTCGGAGAAGGAAGCCATCGAATCGGCCATCACGGCACTGGAAGACGCCCTGCGTGGTTCGGACAAGGCGGACATCGATGCCAAGGTCGAAGCGCTGGGTACCGCCAGCCAGAAGCTCGGCGAGAAGATGTATGCCGACATGCAGGCGCAAGCCGGTGCTGCGGGTGCCGCAGGTGCCGAGCAAGGCAAGCCGCATGACGATAACGTCGTCGACGCCGAAGTGAAGGAAGTCAACGACAAGAAGTAAAGCGTGCATGGCGCGCGGGGCCCCGCCGGGGCTTCGCGTGTGGGCCGGGTATCGAGGTTCTCCGCAAGGGGAATGTCGACCCGGCTTTTTGCCTGATGGCGACATGCGCCAACATTGGAAAGAGTTATGGCCAAACGTGATTACTACGAAGTCCTTGGCGTCGCCAAGAACGCCTCGGACGACGAGATCAAGAAGGCGTATCGCAAGCTGGCGATGAAGTATCACCCGGACCGCAATCCGGACAGCAAAGACGCCGAAGACAAGTTCAAAGAGGTCAAAGAGGCCTACGAGATGCTCTCCGAGCCGGAGAAGCGTGCTGCGTACGACCAGTACGGTCATGCGGGCGTGGACCCGAGCATGGGCGGCTTCGGCGGTGCCGGCGGTCAGGGCTTCGGCGGCTTCGCCGATGCGTTCGGCGACATCTTCGGCGACATCTTCGGTCAGGGCGGCCCCGGTGGCCGTGGCGGCCGTGGTGGCCCTCAGGTGTATCGCGGTGCGGATCTGCGCTACAACATGGAGATCACGCTCGAGCAGGCGGCGAACGGCTTCGACACGCAGATTCGCGTGCCGAGCTGGGAAGAGTGCGAAGTCTGTCACGGCAACGGCGCGAAGCCGGGCACCAAGCCCGAGACCTGCCCGACCTGTAACGGTGCGGGTTCCGTGCGCATGTCGCAGGGCTTCTTCAGCGTTCAGCAGACCTGCCCGAAGTGCCACGGCACCGGCTCGTACATTCCTGAGCCCTGCACGAACTGCCACGGCTCGGGCAAGATCAAGAAGACCAAGACGCTGGAGATCAAGATCCCGGCGGGTATCGAAGACGGCATGCGTATCCGTTCGTCCGGCAACGGCGAACCGGGTGTGAATGGCGGTCCGGCGGGCGACCTGTATGTGGAAATCCACATCAAGGCGCACAACGTGTTCGAGCGCGACGGCGACGATCTGCACTGCCAGATGCCGATTTCGTTCGCCACGGCGGCGCTGGGCGGCGATATCGACGCACCGACGCTGCACGGCAAGGCCACCTTCGAAGTACCGGAAGGCACGCAGACGGGCAAGACGTTCCGACTGCGCGGCAAGGGTATCAAGGGGCTGCGCGCGAGCTACCCGGGCGATCTGTACGTTCACGTGCAGGTGGAAACGCCGGTCAAGCTCAACGATGCCCAGAAGCAAATGCTGCGTGACTTCGATGCATCCCTGAAGGAAGGCGGTGCGCGTCACAGCCCGCAGTCGAAGGGCTGGTTCGACCGCGTGAAGCAGTTCTTCGAGTAATTCCATGCAAACCGAAGCGCCTATGGCCGCGTTCGCGCTGTTGGACGACAGCGCGGACCCGGCCGGTGGGGCGCGTCTGTATACCGGGCTCGTACGCGAGGTGACTTGCGACGAGCCCGGTGTGCTTTCCGACGCGCTTCGCGAAGTGGAAGACGCCACACGTCACGGCTTGCATGCCGTGCTGCTGATCGATTACGAATTCGGTGTGCGCGCGAACGGCGTGCACACGGTGGCGACGCGTCGTGCGCCGGGGCAGTTGCGCGCGCTGCTGTTCGCAGATTTGCAGCGGCTCGACGCGATGCAGCCGCAGGCGTGGCTGGCGCGTCAGGAAGCGATGCCTGCGGGCGACGATGGCAGTGGGGTATCGCCGTCAGTGGCCGGTACGTCGGGAACGATGAACACGGCGAATCCAACGCTCGCGTCGAACACGCAGAACACGTCGGCGCTCGCATCCCCCGGTGTCGCCGGGATTGGCGCTTTGCAGGCGGACGTCAGCGACGCGGCGTTCGACGACGCCATCTCGCGCATCCACGAATGGCTCTCGCAAGGCGAGTGCTATCAGATCAACTACACCTATCGCCTGAACTTCGACACGTTCGGCTCACCCATCGCGTTGTACCGCCGTCTGCGTGCGCGTCAGCCGGTGCCGTATGGCGCGCTGGTGATGTTGCCCGGCGCACGGGGTTTGTCGGGACGAGCAATTCTCTCGCTGTCGCCCGAGTTGTTCCTCCGCCATTCGCGCGGGCAGGTCGAAGCGCGTCCGATGAAGGGGACGGCGCCGGCATGTGGCGACGCGGCCATCGACGCGCAACGTAGTGCCGATCTCGCGGCGGACGACAAGAACCGCGCCGAGAATCTGATGATCGTCGACCTGCTGCGCAACGATCTCGGCCGTCTCGCCGTCTCAGGTTCGGTCAAGGTGCCGAAGCTGTTCGAAGTGACGCGCTTCGCAAGCGTTCTGCAAATGACGTCGACGGTCACGGCATCGCTGCCGAACACCACAACCTTCGCCGACGTGCTGCGCGCACTCTTCCCCTGCGGTTCGATTACCGGTGCCCCGAAGCATCGCACGATGCAGTTGATCGGCCAGCTCGAAGCCTCGCCGCGCGGTCTCTACACGGGCGCGATCGGCTGGCTCGACGCTCGCACCGACGACCCGCAGGCGCTGGGCGACTTCTGTCTGTCGGTGGCCATTCGCACACTCGAACTCGACGCACCCGATGTGCGCGGCATGCGTCGCGGCAGGCTCGGCGTGGGCGCAGGCATCGTGCTCGACAGCCAGGCTGCGGAAGAGCGCGAGGAGTGCAAACTCAAGGCGCGCTTCCTGAGCGCGCTCGATCCGGGCTTCGAGATCTTCGAGACGATGCAGGCGATGCGTGCGTCCGGTGTGGCGCATCTCGCGCGGCATCTGGCACGTTTGCAGGCGTCGGCACACTATTTCGGCTTCCGGTTCGACGAAGCCGCGCTGCGCGCGCAACTCGACGCCGTCGTCGCGACGTTGAACGAGGACGAGATGCATCGGGTGCGTCTCGCGTTGTCCCACGACGGCACGGCGTCGATCACGCGCGGTGTGCTCAAACCGCTTCCGGGCAACGGCGTCACCGTGTTGCTGGCCGATGCCGCGAGCCCCACACGGGCGGACGATCTGTTTCTGCGCCACAAGACCACGGTGCGCGCACGGTACGACGCCGCATGGAAAGCGGCCGAAGCACAAGGCGCGTTCGACGTGCTGTTCTTCAACGACCGGGGCGAGTTGACCGAAGGCGGGCGAAGCTCCGTCTTCGTCAAGCGTCAGGGCATCTGGACGACGCCACCGCTGTCGTCGGGTGTGCTGCCCGGCGTGATGCGCAGCGTCATGCTGCACGATCCGGCGTGGGCCGCAGTGGAAGCCGTGATCACGCGCGAGGACCTGCTCTCGGCGCAGGCCATTGTCGTCTGCAATGCCCTGCGCGGTGTCTTGCCCGCCACCCTCTCGGGGACGGTTGTGGCTTAACGACGTAGGGGTGGTAGCGGCGTCCCGAGCCCCTCGGGAGGCCGCTTACCCGCCTCAGTCAGTCTTAGCCAGCCGCAGTCATTCTTAGCCGGCCTCGGTCAGTCTCAGACGCCGCCTCAGCTCCCCTGACGCGCCGCCATTTGCGGCACGAACAGGTCGCTCCATTTCGTCGGGCGCGTCTTGATCGTGCCCGCGCGTCCCATGAACTCCACGTACTGCATCAGGCCGTTCGGCGTGGTCGTGAATTGCAGTCCCGGGTCGGCCAGCATCTGCTCGATCTCGGCTTGCGGCAGGTTCATCTTCGACACGCGCAGGAATGTTTGCGCAGCGCCCACGTGATCCTTCGCGATGTAAGCCGCAGCTTCCTCCTGTGCGGCCAGAATCGCCTGCACCAGCTTCGGATTCTGCACCGTGAACTGCTTCGGCGCGAACACGACGTCGATCGTGATGTTGCCGAGCACGTCCGTCGAATTCAGCACACGCTTGATGCGCGGATCCTTCACTTCCTGATACGAGAACGGCGGCGAGGTGAAGTGCGCGGTGATCTCCGTCTTGCCCGAGAGCAGTGCGCTTACCGCTTCCGGATGACTCAGGCTGACCGTCTGCGGATCGAGCTTCGCGTAGTTCTCGATGCCGAAGGTCTTCGCCACGGCCATTTGCAGCAGCACGGCGGAGAGCGACGTCTTGATGCCCGGAATCGCGATCTTGTCCTTCGGCGTGAAGTCCTTGAGCGACTTGATGTTCGGATTGTTCGTGTTGAGCCAGAGGGGGCCGGTCGACAGGGCCGACAGGCCGATCACTTCCGAGCGCGGAATGCCGTGCGCCTTCGACCACAGCGTGACGAAGCCCGGCGCGCCGGTGCCTGCGACATCGAGGTTGCCGGCGAGCATCGCATCGTTGATGACATTGCCGCCGTCGAGAATCGTCCAGGTAGTCTTCACGTCGCCCAGCCCCAGCGCCTTGGCGTGTTTCTCGACGAGATGCTGGTCGCGCATGACCATCAACGGCAGATAGAGGATGCCGTAACCGTGCGACAGGCGCACCGTGCTGGCTTCGGCATGCGCGACGTTGCCGAGCGTGGAGAGCGCCGTCGTGGCAGCGAGCGTGAGGGCACTGGCCCAACGGGCGAAGTTGCGTCGATTCATGGTGAGGTTGTCTCCGGTCTTCTTTGACTCAGGTTGGAATTATTCATCAAGCGGCTAAGGGGACGTCAATCGGACGATGCCGAAAAATCGGCCTCATCCGGGTGTCAGTGCTGCATCCCCCAGCGGTGCAACGTGCGTTTTTCGATGCGCGCGAACAGCAGGTTCTCGACCGCAAGTCCGATCAGAATCACGAAGAACAGTCCGGCGAAGACGTTGGCCGTCTCCAGCGAGTTACGGTTCTCGAAGATGTACCAGCCCAGACCGCCGGAGCCCGACGACACGCCGAACACGAGTTCGGCGGCGATGAGCGTGCGCCACGCGAAGGCCCAGCCCACTTTCAGACCGGTGAGAATGCTCGGAAACGCGGCCGGGATCAGCACGTGCTGCACGAGCGCAAAGCGCTTGAGTCCGTAGTTCTGCCCGACCATGCGTAACGTCTTCGAGACGCCACGGAAGCCGCTGTGCGTGTTGAGCGCGACTGCCCACAGCACCGAGTGCACCAGCACGAAGATCACGCTGCCGTTGCCGAGGCCGAACCAGATGAGCGCGAGCGGCAGCAGCGCAATCGCGGGCAACGGGTTGAACATCGCGGTGAGGGTTTCCAGCAGGTCGTTGCCGATCTTCGAGCTGATAGCCACCGTCGTGAGCACCGCAGCGAGCGCAATCCCGATCCCATACCCGATGAGCAATGTCTTGAGCGAGACCGCCGCGCGCAGCAGCAGCACCCCGCTCGTCAGCCCGCTCGCGAAGGCGGCCACGGTGTCGGTGAAGCTCGGGAAGAGCAGGGCGTTATCGAGCCAGCGGCCGTAGATTTCCCAGATGATGGCGAGCACGCAGAGAATGACCGTCTTGCGCAGCCAGCTCAGACGGTAGAGCGTCTCGAACGTGGAGAGCGGGCGTTGAATCGACGACAGTTCGGCCTGCACCGGCTCCAGCACGAACTCCGGGCGGTAGACCGGCTCGATGGGGGCGTTCGACGCCGTGGCGGCACCGGCGGTGTTGGACGACGACGCGTGTTGCGAAGGATGCGAAGGAATAGCGTTCATGGTCGTCATCCTCAGTGAGTGGCGAACAGGAGTTGGTCGATGCGCGCTTCAAGCTCGCTTTGCTGCGCCGTGCCGAGGTGTTCGGGGGCGATGCTGTTGAGCTCGGCCTTGACCTGTCCGGGGTGCGGCGAGAGCAGCAAAATGCGCGTGCCGATGCGAATCGCTTCGTCGATACCATGCGTGACGAACAGCACCGTGAAGCGCGTGTCGTCCCACAGGCGCAGCAGTTCGTCCTGCATCTTGCGGCGGGTGAGGGCGTCGAGTGCGGCGAACGGTTCGTCCATGAGCAGGACGTCCGGCTCCATCGCCATGCCACGCGCGATGGACACGCGCTGCTTCATGCCGCCTGAAAGGGTGTGCGGATAGCTGTCGATGAACTTCGCGAGGCCGACTTTCTCGATGTAGTGCGCGGCGCGCTCGGCGGCTTCGCGTCCCTTCAGACGACCGCTGGCGATGAGCGCGAATTCCACGTTCTGACGTACCGTTTTCCACGGCAGCAACTGGTCGAATTCCTGAAAGACCATCATGCGGTCCGGGCCGGGTTCGCTGATCGCGCGGCCCTTCAACCGGATCTCGCCGTGAACCGGCGGCAGGTACCCGCCGATCGCCTTGAGCAACGTCGACTTGCCGCAGCCCGACGGGCCGAGCAGCACGAACCGGTCGCCCGGATAGACGTTGAAGCTCACCTGCTGGGCGGCGGTAACGAGATAGTCGTCGGTCTTGTATTGCAGCGTGACGCCGTCGATTTCGAGCAATGGCGGCACGGCGGACGACGTCGTCCCGGCAGCGCCCGCGCGGGGGGCTGCATCATGTGCATGAGGCATTGCGTGTCTCCTGAAAGGTGCTTTTATAATCGGCTCGATACTAAGTACCGAACCTGTAGCCAACCTGACATCGCGCGTGCGGAACGCCCGAATTCAGGGGAAACACTGAGGAAGACGCAGGCGAATTGCTAGAGAATGCCGGGGACGCCGCCGTGGGACGCATGTCGTCGATGCGACCGTCAGGTCTGCTCAGGACGTCGGATGGCGCAACGCATGCGCGACGAGAAAGGGCGAAAGCGGCACACAAGCCGCGCCGAAGGAAGGAGACAGATACCCCATGCGCATCATGCTGGTGGAAGACACCGCCGATGTCGCCGAAGCCATTGCTACCCAATTGCGCAAGCTTGGCCATGCCCTCGATTGCGAGACGGATGGCGCGGTAGCCGCCAAGCGCATCGGCGACGATTACGATTTGCTGATTCTCGACGTCATGCTGCCGCACGTCGACGGCTTCGAACTGCTCAAGCGCGTGCGCGAGCGCGGCTTGTCCACGCGCGTGCTGATGCTCACCGCGTGTGCGGAGATCGAGGAACGTGTGCGGGCGCTCGACCTCGGCGCAGACGATTACCTCACCAAGCCCTTCGATTTTCGCGAGCTGGAAGCGCGCGTGCGGGCGCTCATGCGTCGCACGGGACAGGACGCCACCAACCGTCTGACCTGTGCCAATCTCACGCTCGATCGCAAGAGTCGCGGTGTCGAAGTCGACGGCCAGCCGATCGAGCTGACGCGTCGTGAAGTGACACTGCTGGAAATTCTTGCGGGGCGTCCGGGCCGCATCTTCGGCAAGGACGAACTGATGGACCGTCTGTATGGCGATGAACCTGCGCCGAACGCCAACGCCATCGAGCAATACGTCGCTCGGCTTCGCAAGAAGCTGGCGACGGCGCAATTCCAGATTCGCACGCTGCGCGGTCTGGGTTACCAACTCGTGCTGTCATGATCGTTCCGGGCCGTTCCCTCTATCTGCGTCTGGTCATCCGCATGGGCGCGGTGCTGGCCTTTGCCGTGGTCGCGGTGCTGCTGGGGATCTGGTTCTCCACGCGCTCGGCCGTCGACCGTGCTTACGATCGCTGGCTGCTCGGCAGCGCGTTGCAGGTCGCGGAAAACACGTGGTACCAGAACGGCGAAGTGAATGTCGACGTGCCGCTCGCCGCGTTCTCCGCGCTCGCGCCCGGCGATCAGATCTTCTACACCGTGCTCGATCCGAATGGCCGCTCGGTGGCCGGAGATTCGGAGTTCCGTCCGCCGATTCCGTGGGACAAGCTCGCCGACGGCCCGATCGTGGTCGACGGCACCTATCAGGAGATGCCGATTCGCATCGCCATCGTGGGGCGTCGCATGCCGGTGGCCGCTGCGCACCCGTGGGCGGTCGTCGCACTCGCGCACACGCAGAACGCGCGCGTGCGTTTCACACGTGGGCTGGCCGACAACACGTTGCTCATCACCATCGCGACCGGGGTGCTGACGATGCTCGCCGCGTTGTGGACGCTGCGTCAGGCGCTCGCACCGCTCAAGCAGATTGAAGCGGCTATCCGCGAGCGCGATTCCAACGATCTCGTACCGCTTGCCGTAACCGTGCCGGCGGAGACGCTTGCCCTCGTGAGCGCGATCAACGACTTCATGCGCCGGCTGGCAACGTCGCGCGCGTTGATGCGTCGCGTCATCGGCGATGCCGCGCATCAATTGCGTACGCCCGTGACGGCGCTCACGGCGCAGGCCGAACTGCTGAGCCAGACGCAGGACGAAGCCGCGCGCCAGACGCACATCTCACGCATTCAGAAGCAGGCACGCGGGTTGGGCGGTCTCATCCACCAGTTGATCAATCACGCGATGGTTCAGCATCGGGCCGAGAGTGTCGCGCCGGTGCCGGTCGATCTGAACGAGCTGTTGCAAACGGCGATGCGCGAGACGCTTTCGTACGCCACTCGCGATATCGATGTGGCGCTCAATGCCCCCGACGAACCGTGCATGATCGTCGGCGACGCGCTGAGCCTGCGCGAAGCGATCAAGAACGTGTTGATGAATGCGCTGGCGTACGGTGCACCGCATCGACTGCACGTGGACGTGATGCGTGTAGACGACCAGTGGCGTTTGCGCTTCTTCGACGACGGTTCGGGCATTCCGGAATCCGAATGGCAGCGCGTGCGAACCCCGTTCTCGTCGCGCGCCGATGGACGCGAAGGTGCCAGCCTCGGTCTGGCAATGGTCGCCGAAGTGATCCACGCGCACGGCGGACAGATGACGTTCGAACATATCGCCGGCGAGGGTTTCGCTGTCGTGCTGACGCTACCGGCGACCGTCCAAAGCTGAGCGTGCCGCCATCGGCAACGCACCTGGCGTTGCTATCGACAAGACAGTTGCCGCGCGCCGGACGTCCGTTGCGATCGTTGGGCGATTATTGAAAACGTTATTAGAGGTAACGTTCGGAACGTCAGTCGAACAACAGAATTTGTACTGAGTCTCATGAGCGAAATCAATGCCACACCACGGTGTCGATGGATTTTCGTTCTGGGAGTTGAGTACCTGATGACTGTTGTGAATTTTGATTTGCCCCGACACATCCTTACTGTCGGTGATGAAGTGGGCGTGACGTCGCAACATGAGCGTTCACCGCCGCCCGATGCGGTACCTCATGCCGCCCCCGAAGTCGTGGATTTGCGCATCGGGGACATCGAACGCAATCAACAAATCGAAGCCGATATCTCGCGCTTCGCAAGTGAAAGTCTCGCGGCGCACAGGACGGCCGACGCTCTGTTGGCAACGTTGAACCGACTGTTTCTCCTGATTGAAGATAACGAGCTTCGCGCGTCCTCACGAATGCTCTTGAGCTACACGCGCGATACGCCCAGCTTCGGTGTCGTTGGACAACTGGGGGCCGGCGGTTTTAGCCGAATCATGTCGCAGGCACGGGGAGACGCGGGGCTGGCGTCTCGCGATACGCAGGAGCCAGTGGCGCTCAGAGAGAAGGTCACCGCTTTTTACAATCTGACCAATTCCGCGTACTTCCGTGAAACGATGGAGCAGATCTACCGGTCACCGACACTGAAGAACCGGGCCAGCGCAATTGTCGATATCGCGTATCTCGAAACCCGGCAGTTTGCGCCTGCCCGTGGCGCTCGCAACGAACCGTCGTTGCCCGATCAACTTGCGCTTTACACGTACGACAACGAGAACGCTCACGATGCCTCGGAGAATGTCGATCTTTACGAGAAGGTCGATCATGTGGCGGGGCAGAGCGTCGTGACGAATCCCGCCAGAGCCGGCGGAAGTCTGACGCGGGCACAGAACGAATTTCGCGAGAAGACCGAATATGCGGACAACATCTGGGCGGTCGCGTCCGACTTGCGCAACGAACAGCGCATCACGGCGCGCGAGATTGCGTTTGCGAAACTGAATCCCAGAAATCGTGTGGATAGTGGAGACGGCGCGGTCAAAGGCTTTCAGGCGCGCCAGGACGACGAGACGTTCGTCATGCGCGGCAATGGCGTCTTTGTATGGCGGGTCAAGGAAGAAAGCGGCTTTTTCAAGGATGCGCAATTGCAGAACAAGCCGACTGTGGCGGGTCCGTCCGGTACCACCGACCGCTTCATGACGGCGGCAAGACTCCTTAAGCCGGGGCTGATCGGCGAGTTGCGTCTGCATCAGGAAAGGGCCGGGGAAGCGCCGGTGGAAGGCATGGCACGCGAAGAGCGGGAGATGAAGGAATTGGTTCGCTGGATGGCAGTTGGCTATCTGGTCGATGACAACCATCACTCCATGATCGAGGTCAATCTGGGCGCGGCAAATCACGGCCTTCCCGTGCAATGGGGTGACGCCCTGTACCTTGAGGCCTTCGAAGCGCCGATCGAGACCGACGACTTTACGATCTCGAGCGCGGAAGTCGTGCGGACCGTGGCAGCACGTCCTCCCGTGACCTCTCACTACGAGAGCTTCCGGTACGATTTTGCAGGCGGCAGTCTCGCGCAAGTCACGCCCGATGGCCGGGTGCTCGACGCGGCCCGTAAGCGGTAAGGGCTCGGGAAGGCGTTAACAGAAAAGCGGCGCATCGATGCGCCGCTTTCGTCTTGCCTTGCCGCTGTGTGCGACGTATCCCGCTGCCTCAGAAGCTATGCTCCAGCGTCGGGAACGTGCCGTGCTTCACAGCCTGCACATAGGCTTCGATGGCCGCAGCGATGCTCGGCTGGCCGTCCATGAAGTTCTTCGAGAACTTCGGCGATTTGCCGGGGAACACGCCGAGCATGTCTTGCAGCACGAGCACCTGACCGTCGCAATCGACACCGGCGCCAATGCCGATGGTCGGCATCGTCGGGACTTCCGGCGTCACGCGCGCGGCGAGGGCTGCGGGAATTGCTTCGAGCACGACCAGTTGCGCACCGGCCGCTTGCAGCGCACGGCAATCGTCGAGCAACTGCGCCTGTGCGGCATCTTCACGCGCCTGCACCTTGAAGCCGCCGAAGGCATGCACGGACTGAGGCGTAAGACCTACGTGCGAGCACACCGGAATGCTGCGCTCGACGAGGAAACGCACCGTTTCCGCCAGCCATGCGCCACCTTCGATCTTCACCATCTGTGCACCGGCCTGCATGACGGCAACGGCGCTTTGATACGCCTGTTCCTTCGTGCCATAGGTGCCAAACGGCAGATCGGCCAGCACCAGCGCTTTCTCCACGCTGCGTGCCACACATTCCGTGTGATAGCAGATGTCGCGCAGCGTGACGGGCAACGTCGTACGCTGGCCTTGAATCACGTTGCCGAGCGAGTCGCCGATCAGAATGGCGTCGACGCCCACACGATCGAGCAGTGCAGCGAAACTCGCGTCGTAAGCGGTGAGCATGGCGATCTTCTCGCCGCGCTCGCGCATCTGGGCAAGACCGGGAACGGTCACGGCCTTGCGGTTGGATTCTTGCAGATAACTCATGTCAGCCTCGGTTCAGGAGGGGTTGCCGGCAGGGCACTCACGCCGCGCATTGCCTCGCATGGATCACTCGACAAATCGGCACATCGATGTCGGTGCAGGCGGGCAGAAGCGTGTCGGCGGTCAGAGGCGAGCGCCCTTGACGAAGACTTCCTTGCGCCCGCGCATCTGGTCGATGCGTTCGACCAGCAGGGCGAAGTCGCTGTCGTTGTGCGCCGGATCGAATTGTTCTGTGTCGACTGTCAACACCGGCGCAGCCGCGTAATGATAGAAGAATTCGCCATAGATGTCGCACAGCGCGCGCAGATAGGTGTCGGGAATCTGCTGTTCCATCGGAATGGCGCGTTTCTGGATGCGCGAGAACAGCGTCTCGGGACTCGCTTGCAGATGAATCACGAGGTCCGGCGCGCGATGCGCACGCTCGATGTGCGCGACGAGCCGACGGTATAGCGTCAATTCGTCGGCAGACAGCGTCAGGCGCGCGAACAGGCCGTCTTTCTCCGGCAGGAAGTCGGTAAAGATCGGCTTGCCGTCGATTTCACGCCGCGCGATCTCCGTCGCCTCGTCCACCCGTTGCAGACAGAACGACAACTGCGCGGGCAACGCGTAACGCGCGCTATCGCGATAGAAACGTTCGAGAAAGGGATTGAGTGCGGGCTGCTCCAGCATCACGTCGGCGCCGGCTGCGTCGGCCAGCCGCTGCGTGAGCGTGGTCTTGCCGACCCCGATGGGGCCTTCGACGGCGACATAACGGAATCGCCCGAGCACGGACGATCTCATGATGTGCAGACCCGCTTGGTCATGCAGCAGCCGTGCGCGAGGCGCTCGATGCGCTGATCGGCAACGCCGGGCAGCAGGGCGCTCACGCGTCCCACGCCGGGAATGTCGAGGTCGGGGGCAATGTCTGCGAGCGGGTGCAGCACGAACGCGCGCAGGGCCATACGCGGATGCGGCACGATCAGATCGGGTTCGGCAATGCACTCGTCGCCGTACAGCAGGAGGTCGAGATCGAGCGTGCGCGGCGCGTTCTTGTACGGCCGCTCACGTCCGAAATGCAGCTCGATCTTCAGGCACAGCGTGAGTAACTGGCGGGCAGTCAGGCTCGTCTCGACGGCCACTGCGCAGTTGAGATAGTCGTCACCGCTCGACTCGATGGGAGCGGTGCGATACAGGTCGGACTTGGCCGTGATGGTGACGCCGATTTGCTGCGCCAGACAGACGATGGCGTCCTTAATCGCTTGGCGGGCGTCGCCGAGATTCGCGCCGAGCCCGATATAGGCAACAGTCATTAAGCACCTTCGGAACCATGCTGTCGCGATGATACCCGCTTGCCATGATTCTCGCTGGTAGCGTTCTCACGACCGCCGCCACCCTCGCCACCGGTGCTTTCGCCGCTGCCACCACCGCCTTCACCACCCTCACCACCGCGTCCGCCGGACGGTTTGCGACGGCGACGGCGGCGCTTCGCGGCGGGCGTCGAACCCGACGAACCGCTGCCTTGCGAGAGCAATTCATCACGCCTGACCGAGTCGCCTTCGAGGAAGTCCGTCCACCATTGCCCCACGTCGGCCGGCACTTCGCCCGACTCGCAACGCAGCAGCAGGAAGTCGTAACCGGCGCGCAGACGCGGATGCTCCAGCAAACGCAGCGGCGTGCGGCCGACGCGCTTGTCCAGGCGCACCTGCAAGCCCCAGATTTCCTTCATGTCGGCGACAAAGCGACGCTGGATCGCCAGCTTGCCGGTCTGGGCGTCGAGCACGTCGTCCATGGCCAGATGCAGCGCCGGAATCGGATACTCGCCGGCGCTCTGATAGGCCTGCCACTTTTCCAGCACGAGATGCCAGAGCAGCGCCGCGAACAGGAAGCCCGGCGATACCGGCTTGCCTGCGCGAATACGGGCGTCGGTGTTGGCGAGCGCGAGCGTGACGAATTTCTCGCCCAGCGGTTGCTCCAGCACGACGTCGAGCAACGGCAGCAATCCGTGATGCAGACCCTGCGAGCGCAATTGCTGCACGCACGCCCAGGCATGACCGGAGAGCAGCAGCTTGAGCATCTCGTCGAACAGACGTGCGGCAGGCACGTTGTCGATGAGCGGCGCGAGTTGCGGAATCGGCGCGGCGGTCGCTTCGTCGATCTTGAAACCGAGCTTCGCGGCGAATCGCACCACGCGAAGCATGCGCACCGGGTCTTCGCGGTAACGCGTCGCCGGGTCGCCGATCATGCGCAGCACGCGCTTCTGGATGTCTTCCCAGCCGCGATGGTAGTCGTGCACCGTCTGCGTCGCGGGGTCGTAATACATCGCGTTGACGGTGAAGTCGCGTCGCGCGGCGTCTTCATCCTGCTCGCCCCAGACGTTGTCGCGCAACACGCGGCCCGATTCATCGGTCACGTGCGTCTTGCGGTCGAGTTCGCCCTTTTTCGGACGGCGCGCGCCGATCTGCTCGCTATCGACGGCATCGACCAACGCGCGGAACGTAGAGGTCTCGATGATCTCCTGGCCGAACTGCACGTGAACGATCTGGAAGCGGCGACCGATGATGCGCGCGCGGCGGAACAGGCGCTGGACCTGTTCGGGCGTGGCGCTGGTCGCGACGTCGAAGTCCTTGGGGGCGATGCCGAGCAGCAGGTCGCGCACGGCGCCGCCGACGATGAACGCCTTGAAGCCGGCTTGCTGCAACGTATCGGTCACGCGTACGGCGTTCTTCGAGAGCAGGCTCGGATCGATGCCGTGAACGGACACAGGAATGACGACCGGTGTGCCGGGCGGCGGACTGTTGGCGCCGCCTTCGGACTGGGCATCTTTGCCGAGCAGCTTCTTGATGAGTTTGCGGATCACTGGAACAACTCGAGAATGGGCCAGCGACGCGCGAGTGCGATTTCGCGCAGCGCCTCATCGGGGTTCGTTGCCACCGGATGGTTCACCTTCTCCATCAGGGGGACGTCGTTGGCGGAATCGCTATAGAAGAAAGCGTGGTTGAAGTCGCCCCAGGTCTTGCCCAGGCTGGCGAGCCACGCTTCGGTGCGGGTGATCTTGCCTTCGCGGAAGCTCGGCGTACCGACGTATTCGCCGGTGAATCGTGCATTCGGGTCGTCGCCCGCCGTGGCCGGTTCGGTGCCGATCAGGTGATCGATACCGAATGCGCGGGCGATCGGGCGCGTGACGAACGTGTTGGTCGCCGTCACGATGGCGCACAGGTCACCGGCCTTGCGGTGCATGTCGAGCAGTTCCAGCGCTTCGGGACGCACGTGCGGCAGGATCGACTCCTCCATGTACTGCGCGTGCCAGGCGTCGAGCTGATCGCGCGGATAGCGGGCGAGCGGCGCGAGGCAGAAACGCAGATAGGCCGGCATGTCGAGCCGGCCTGCACGGTAGTCCTGATAGAAGGCCTCGTTGGCCTGCGCGTACGAGTCACGCTCGACCGCGCCCTGGCGCACGAGGAAACGGCCCCACTCCTTGTCGCTGTCGGTCGGCAGCAGAGTGTGGTCGAGATCGAAGAGAGCTAAATTGGTCATTGCGCGAATTTTACCTGAAGCGAGGGGCCGTCTTATGGGGTTCGGTGATTTAGGGGCATCGGAGGCGCCGGTCGACTCGCGTAGCGCGGGTCGATCGGTCTCCGGTCATGGCTTCCCGTCCGGTGCGGCCGGGTCGGCCAGATCGGCATGAATGAGCATCTGACGCAGCAACGGCAGCGTCACCGCGCGTTTCTGCTCCATCGAGAACCGGTCCAGCCGGTCGAGCAACGCCATCAGACTCGACATGTCGCGCTCGAAATGGGTGAGCAGATACGCAGGCACGTCCGCGGCCAGTTGCAGGCCGCGCTCACGCGCCGCGCTTTGCAGCGCCTGTTTCTTGCCGTCGTCGTCCAATCCCACGATGTGAAATACGAGGCCCCAGCCGAGGCGGGTGCGCAGGTCTTCGCGTAGCGGCATGTCGACCGGCGGCTGCGAGCCGGCGGCCACGAAGGCGCAGTGC
This sequence comes from Pandoraea sp. ISTKB, assembly GCF_001721285.1. Lineage (NCBI taxonomy): Bacteria > Pseudomonadati > Pseudomonadota > Betaproteobacteria > Burkholderiales > Burkholderiaceae > Pandoraea > Pandoraea sp. ISTKB. Next base: position 91,960 of record NZ_MAOS01000029.1, on the reverse strand, counting down.
GGGCGGGCGCGGGTCTCGTTGAACAGATTGAAGGCGGCGATTTGCTGGGTGGGCGAAAGATTGTCGCAGTCGTCCACGCAATAGACAGTGCTCGCGTCGTCGAACGTGAAGGCGGCCAGCGGGCTGTTCGGACGCAAATACCGGGCGCTCGGCCCGGTGGCGTGGCACAGCGCCTCCATCAGGTGGGTACGGCCGGACCCGGCAGCTCCCCAGAGGTAGATGCCGCGATCGCGCGCCGTGCCCGCTGAGAGTTCGGCCGGCAGGTCGGCAAGCGTCTGCGCCGCCTCGCGGTTGGGCCCGACAATGAAATTGTCGAACGTGGCGGGCGGCGGCGTGCCGAGGTCGAGATACAGTTGCTGAATCACGAACGAAGAAAGCCGGCGGAAGGCCGGCGGAGTACGGTTTACAGGGCACGCCGACCATTGTCGGCGTCCGATATCCGGATTGCGTTCCGAAAGGACACGCGCATCGGGTAAAATCGCATTTTACCGAACCTTGATGCATTCCCGTCATGTCACACCCTAACGAAACTTCCGGCCTTTCCTATCGCGACGCTGGCGTCGACATCGAAGCGGGCGACGCACTGGTCGAAGCGATCAAGCCGTTTGCCAAGAAAACCCTGCGCGACGGCGTGCTGGGCGGCATCGGCGGCTTCGGCGCACTGTTCGAAGTGCCCAAGCGCTACAAGGAGCCGGTGCTCGTTTCGGGGACCGACGGCGTGGGCACCAAGCTCAAGCTGGCCTTCACGCTGAACAAGCACGACACGGTGGGCCAGGATCTGGTCGCCATGAGCGTGAACGACATTCTGGTGCAAGGCGCCGAGCCGCTGTTCTTCCTCGACTACTTTGCCTGCGGCAAGCTGGACGTGGCCACGGCGGCGACCGTCGTCAAGGGGATTGCCGAAGGTTGCGAGCTGTCCGGTTGCGCGCTGATCGGCGGTGAGACGGCCGAAATGCCGAGCATGTACCCGGACGGCGAGTACGATCTGGCCGGTTTCGCAGTCGGTGCCGTCGAAAAGAGCAAGATCATCGACGGCAAGTCGATCGTGCCGGGCGACGTGGTGCTGGGTCTGGCCTCGTCGGGCGCGCATTCGAACGGCTACTCGCTGGTGCGCAAGATCATCGAAGTCGCGAAGCCGGATCTGGATGCCGACTTCCACGGCAAGCCGCTGCGCGACGTGCTGATGGCACCCACGCGCATCTACGTCAAGCCGCTGCTCGCGCTGATGCAGACGCTGACCGTCAAGGGCATGGCGCACATCACCGGTGGTGGCATCGTGGAAAACATTCCGCGCGTGCTGCAAGACCATCTGACGGCCGACATCAAGCAGGACGCCTGGACGCTGCCCCCGCTGTTCCAGTGGTTGCAGGAACACGGCAAGGTGGCCGACGCCGAAATGCACCGCGTCTTCAACTGCGGTATCGGCATGGCCGTGATCGTCTCGGCAGCGGATGCCGACGCCGCCGTGAAGCACCTCGAAGCGTCGGGCGAGACGGTCTACCGTCTGGGCACGATCCGCGAGCGCAAGGAAGGCGAAGCACAGACGATCGTCTCGTAAGACGCTGACGTCGGACCATCGCTTCAACGCAAGCGAAAAGAAAGCCCGTTCGGCATGGCCGGCGGGCTTTTTTCATGGCCGCCGATGGCGTCTAACCCATGGCGTCCAACCCATGACGTCTAACGTTTGAACAACGTCTCCGCCATGAAGTCGATGAACACCCGCAGCTTCGGCGCGAGATGTTTGCTCGACGGCCAGAGTAGCCGGAACGTGCCCTGATGTTCGATGTCGGCATCGAGAACCGGGGAGAGATCGCCGCGCGCGATGGCCTCTCGCACCATGAAGTCCGGCAGGCACGCAATGCCGAGTCCTTCGAGCGCCACATCCAGCAGCGCGGCGGAGGTGCTGCACACCATACGCGTCGAGAGCACCGCTTCCGGCTCGCCTTCTTTGCGTCGCAGCGGCCACGGCTCGAACTTCCCGTTGGTCGGAAAGCGATGTTGCAGGCAGGCGTGATGCGCGAGGTCGGCGGGCGTCGCGGGCGTACCGCGCGCCGCGAGATAGCCGGGGGACGCGACCAGTTGCAGCCGGAAGGTGCCGATCGGACGCGACATGAGACGCGAATCTGCCAGTTCGCCCGCCCGGATCACCACGTCGAAACCTTCGTCGATGACGTCCACCAGCCGATCGGTGAAATCGACTTCGAGCTCGATGTCCGGATACTTGCGCATGAAGGCCGCCAGCGCCGGTGTGACCAGCATGCCCGCTACGGGCAGGCTCACGCGCAGGCGCCCTTGCGGGGCGCGACGCGTCTCCGATAACTCCAGCTCCGCCGCCTCGGCTTCGCAGAGAATGCGTCGGCAGCGTTCCAGAAACTGTGCGCCTTCCGCTGTCAGCGTGATGCTGCGTGTGCTGCGGTGGAGCAGCCGCACGCCCAGGCGCGCCTCCAGCCGCGCCACGCTCTTGCCCACGGCCGAGGACGACACGCCGAGCACACGTCCCGCCTCGGAAAAGCTGCGTGTCTCGGCGGCCTGTACGAAGAAGGCGATGCCGCTCAGCGAGTCCATGTCGTCTCTATTTGAGAGTATTTGTCCGATATGTTGCGAACATTAGCCTGATTGTCCTGTATAGGCAATCCGTCGCACGATGGGGGCCACCGATTTCTTCAGACGAGATTTCATGACGACCTCCTCGACAACCGCACCGACATGCCATGGCACCGCCGAGGCATCCGGCACGTCCACCCCTCGTGCGAGTCACGCGACACCGGCAACGCAAACGCCGCATACGATTGTGCCTTCGCCTTCGCCTTCGCCATCGCCCCGCGCCGTGACGACGCCGGAGACGGCAAAGACTGTAGACACCGGTCGCTTTCCGATTGCCGCCTTGCTGGCCCTCGCGCTGGCCGGCTTCGTGACGATCCTCACCGAGGCGTTGCCCGCCGGGCTACTGCCGCAGATCAGCGCGGGTCTCGGGGTGTCGGAGTCTCTGGCGGGACAACTGGTGACGCTCTACGCCATCGGCTCGTTGGTCGCTGCGATTCCACTCACCGCCGCCACGCAGGGGGTGCGTCGCCGTCCGTTGCTGCTTGCGGCCATTGGCGGCTTCGTCGTCGCCAACACGGTGACCGCGATCTCCGGCAGTTATGTGTTGACGATGGTGGCGCGTTTGCTGGCGGGCATCTCCGCCGGTTTGCTGTGGGCGCTGCTCGCGGGTTACGCCGCGCGCATGGTGCCGGACCATCAGAAGGGACGCGCCATTGCCATCGCCATGGTCGGTGCGCCGCTCGCGCTGTCGCTGGGCGTCCCGGCGGGCACGTTCCTCGGTAACTGGCTCGACTGGCGCATCTGCTTCGGCATCATGAGTCTGCTCGCGCTCGCGCTCATGGTCTGGGTGCGCATTCAGGTGCCTGACTTCGCGGGACAGACGTCGGGCAAACGCCGTTCGCTTGCCAGCGTGCTCACGCATGCGGGCGTGAAGCCGGTGTTGTTTGTGGTGCTCGCGTACGTACTGGCGCACAACATTCTCTACACGTACATCGCGCCGTTTCTCGCAAGAGCGGGGCTTTCGGCGCAGACCGACCGTGTGCTGCTGGTGTTCGGTCTTTCCTCCATCGTCGGTATCTGGGTGGTCGGCGTGCTGATCGACCGTCACTTGCGCTGGCTGACGATCGCGAGTGTGGCAATGTTCGGACTTTCGGCGCTCGCGCTGGGCGCGGCGAGCGATTCGCCGGCGGTCGTGTATGGCGCGATGAGCGTCTGGGGTTTCGCGTACGGCGGCGCGGGAACGCTGTTCCAGACCGCCATCGCGAAGACCGCAGGCGAAGCCGCCGACGTCGCGCAGTCGATGCTCGTCACCGCGTGGAACGTGGCCATTGCGGGCGGCGGCATCATTGGCGGTGTTCTGCTCGATCGCTTCGGCGTTGCGGCGTTCTCCCCCGCGCTCATCGTGCTGCTCGTGGCGACGCTCGTCGTGGTGAGCGCCGCGCGACGTCACGGGTTCGCGCCGTCCGCACCGCTCGGTAATGCTTGGTAATGCCCGGTAAAGCACATTGAACGTTGCGACCACTGCGCCAGGATCGCCGCAGCGGGCATGCGACGGCAGTACGGCAGAAAGCGAAAGACGTCAGATCGCGACGAACGGTTCATCCGGGGCGACATGCGACGTACGGGGCGGCTTTCCGAGGCAGAAGAGCACGACTGCGGCGCACAGCAGCGTCACCCCGGCGAGGCGGTCGAGCAACGTGGCGAACGCCTGTTCGTAAGCCGCTCGCAGCGCCGCTTCGCCCCATGCCGGCACACTCGCCACCGCGCCATGCAGGTCGCCCGCCACCAGCCGGTTCACGGCGTCGCGCGCGACGTTGGCGGGCACCGCCCCGTGCACATCCGGCAGATGCGTGCCGATCAGCGCAATCAGCACACCGCCTACGAGCGCGAGCGCCAGTCCTTCACTCGCCACGCGTGTCGTGTTGAAGATGCCCATCGCCATGCCTGCACGCTCCGTGGGCACCACGCTCACTGACAGGCCATCCATCAGGCCCCAGGGCATCGCACTCCCTGTGCCGATCACGAGCATCGGCCAGAGCGATGCCCCCAGCATGCCGGTGTCCGGGGCGTTCAACGTGCGGGCGAGCCACACCAGCCCGGCCGCCGCGATGACCAGCCCCGCGCTGCATAACACCCCGGCGGAAATGCGTCGCGCCAGTTGCGTGGCGACGAACGGCACCACGAGCATCGGCAGCGACAAGGCCATCATCTTGAGGCCCGCAACGACTTCGCTGTCGCCGTGCACGCCGATGAAACGCAGCGGCAGCAACACGAGCAGCACGATGTAGCAAAGGCACGTGGCGATCGGCAGCATCTGCACGCCGATAAAGCGCACGTAGCGAAACAGCGTCAGGTCCAGCATCGGATGTGCCACACGTCGCTCGACGACGACGAACGCGACTGCCAGCACTAACGCGAGCGCGAGTGCGCCGACGACTTCCGGTGCCCACGTGCCGAGCGCCGGGGCCTGAATCACGCCGTAGGTGAAGCACGACAGCGCGCCCGTGAACGTGAGCGTGCCGGGCCAGTCGAGGCCTGTCGCCGCAGGATCACGTGACTCGCGCATGCAGCGCGCGCCGACGATCAGCGCCAGCGCGGCGACGACGGCCGTTGCGCCGAACACACCCTGCCACCCGAAGCGGGCGATCAGTACGCCGGCCAGCAACGGACCGAACGCGAGCCCGACGCCGAACGTCGTGCCGAGCAGGCCGTACGCCCGGGCGCGCGCGTGACCGTCGAAGTCCTGCGCAAGCGACGCGCCGCCGCCCGCGAGCGTTGCAGCAGCGGCGACCCCTTGCAGTGCGCGCAACCCATCGACGACCAGTGTCGAACGTGACAGCGCGAGCGCCAGCGACGTCAGCAACAACGCCCCCACGCCGAGTAGAAAAACGCGCTTGCGCCCGAAGACGTCGGCACAAGCGCCCGCCGCCATCAGACAGCCGCCGAACGCGAGCATGAACGCGCTCGTGATCCAGCGCATTTCGAGCGCCGTGCCGTGCAGCGCCGCACCGATGGCGGGCGTGGCGACCGCGCCGCCGGAGAAGCTCATCGGCAGTAGCAACGCCGCGATGCACACGGAGAACAAGCCCAGCAACCGGCGGCGCAACGACGCGTGCGCTCGCGGTGCGGGCCGGGAAGTCATGATCGACATGGAGAAATTCCTGAGGGAAGGCGCGCGCAGGGCGCGCTGGAAACGACGAGCGGAACGTCGGTCGACGTCACGCCATACATGCTAAAAAATCGTCAATTGACGATAAACAGGCGTAGAGTTCGCAGATTAAGGAAATAAATTCCGCAATCGGCCAGCAGATGTTCGAGCCGCTGCTTCCGATGACCGGGGCGAGCAAGCGAACAGGTCGACGGGCGAACGGGTAGCCGGTAGCAGGTGGCCGGTAGGCACGCCCACACAGCGTGAGCGAAAGCGCATCGACCGCACTTCAGGATTTGATGACGATGGACAATCTGGCGGAAATCACGGCCTTCGTAAGGGCTGCCGAGACGTTGAGTTTCGTGGCGGCGGGGCGGGCGACGGGCGTGTCGGCATCGGCCGTCGGCAAGCAGATCGCCCGGCTCGAGACGACACTCGGCGTGCGCCTCTTTCAGCGCAGCACGCGACGCGTCAATCTCACCGAAGCCGGTCAGATGTACTACGAGCGTTGCCGTCGCGTGCTTGATGAACTCGCGGATGCCCGCGCGATGCTCTCGCAGGTGTCGCAAACGCCACGCGGCAAGCTGCGCGTCGGATTACCGGTGACCGCCTATCGGTTCCTGATGCCGCTGCTGCCGGCCTTTGCGCAGCAATATCCGGACATCGAACTCGATCTGGACTTCGACGACCGCATCGTCGATCTCATCGACAACGGGCTGGACGTGGTCATTCGCAGCGGCGATTTGCCCGACTCCACGCTCATGTCGCGGCGCGCGGGGCCGTTTCGCTTCGTGTTGTGCGCGTCGCCGGGCTATCTCGCAACGCACGGCACGCCGCAGACGCCGCAAGCCCTCGAAGCGCATCGGTGCATCCGCTTTCGCTTTCCGACGTCGGGCAAGTTGCAGCCGTGGGCGTTCGTGCCCGATGTCGCTCACGAGCCGAAGCTGTCCACGAGCCTGACTTGCAACAACATGGAGGCGCTGCTGAGTGCGACCACGCACGGCCTGGGCATTGCCTACATGCCGGACTTCCTCGCGCGCGATGCGCTGGCCGACGGGCAACTGCAAACGTTCCTCGGCGACTATCTCGTGAATCCCGGTCAGTTCTGGATGCTCTGGCCGTCGAGCCGTCATCTGTCGCCGAAGCTGCGGGTGTTCGTGGACTTCATGTGCAACCGCATGCTGTAAGCGTCGTGCCTTGGCGTGTCGTGCGGTGCCTTGGCGCACGTTCGCACATCCATGCATCAGCGCTTCATGCGCGCTTCCACTGCATGCATCACGTCGTCGAGCGTGGTTTCCATCACGCGCACGAGGTCATCGATCTGTGCGGTGGGCGCCGCACCACGCGGGGTGATGCGCAAGGTGTGAAACGGCATCGACGGCTCGAAGCGGCGCAGCACGAGATCGGAGTCGAGGAAGTCGTAAGCGGCGACGGGATGCAGCAGGCCGATGCCGACATTCTCCTTGACCATCGTCGCGATGTTCACCGAATAGCGCGCGGTGGCGACGACCTGCTCATGCAGTTGTCCGTCGATGAACAACTGATCCATGCCCCAGCGCACCATATCCGTGGGCTCGTACGAGAGAATCGGCTGACCCTTCAGATCGGCCAGACGCACGACCTTCTTGCGCGCGAGCGGATGTCCGGCGGGCAACGCGCAGATCGCATCGAGTTTCGCGAACGACACGGCATCGGTAGCGGCCACGTCGCGTGTATCGGTCAGCAGGCCGAGCGCGAGCTGACGCGTGACGACCTGGTCGCGAATCAGATCCGACGCGCCGGTAATGAGCGCGAGTTGCACGCTCGGATGCACCGCGCGATAACCAGCCATGACACGCGCGAAATACCCCAGCCCGAACGACACCACTGAACCCACGCGAATGAGCGCCTTGTCGGGATTGCGCAGATTCAGCGCAAATTCGCGGATGTTCTCCAGCCCGGCGTAGCGCCGCTCGACTTCCTCGAACAACGCCAACGCCTCCACCGTGGGTTCGAGGCGGCCACGGGCGCGATCGAACAACGTGAGGCGCGTCGAGCGTTCGAGATCGGCGACGAGACGGCTCACCGCAGACTGCGACGTGCCGAGCACCTGTGCCGCTTTGGTGGTCGTGCGCGTGAGCATCAGCGCACGAAAGGCGTCGATGTGCCGGAAATCCATCGATTCTCCACGGAAGGGTTGGCGTGAGAGTGCGTGCCGGGAAGGGCGTACCGGTGCCGTCGCATCGGCGCGCCCAACTGCTGCGCGCCGTGGCCTGTGCATCGTCTTGCCCGTCGTCCTGACGTCCGGGTGTCCAGCATGTCCGGACGCCGTTGCAGCACGCGCCTTACAGCGCGAAAGCGTGGATTTTACCGCCCTTCATCACCATCGGAATCCGCTCGCCTTGTCCGAGCAGGCAGTCGAGCGAGGCGAGGGGATTGCCGTCGACGATCAGCACATCGGCGTGCGCGCCGGGCACGATCTCGCCCAATTGTCCCGACTGGCCGAGCACCTCGGCGCCGACCACCGTCGCACTGCGCAGAATCTCCGCCGGCGAGAGCACCTCGGCGCGCAGACGGAACTCGTCGCTTTGCAGACGCTGCGACTCGCCGAGCAGGTCCGAGCCGTAACCCATCTTCACGCCCGCCTCACGGAAAATCTCCAGCGAGCGCAGGCCGGCGGCGTGCACGTCGGCGATCTTCGCGACGCTGTCGTCCGGCAGGCCGAGCGACTTGCCTTCGTTCGCGAGCGCGTCGTAGGTCACGAGTGTCGGCACCACATACGCGCCTTGTTCGGCCATGTAACGTGCCGTGGGGGCATCGACGAGATTGCCGTGTTCGATGGTGCGAACGCCGCACCGCACCGCGCGCTCGATGGCCTGCGCCGTGTAGGCATGGGCGAGTACGTAAGTGCCGCGTGCGCGCGCTTCGGCGACGATGGCGCGAATCTCGTCCTCTGAATAGCCCCAGGCACCTACGGGATCGGTCGGCGACGCCACACCGCCCGACGCCATGATCTTGATCTGGTCCGCGCCCATTTGCAGTTCTTCGCGCACGGCGCGGCGCACTTCGTCCACGCCGTCCGCCACCCGCGACAGCGCGCCGACGCGCACGCAACACGGACACGGTCCATCGGTGCCGATGTAGTCGGTGCGCGGGCGTCCGTCGCCGTGCCCGCCGGTCTGGCTGATGGCGCGCCCCGACACGAACAGTCGCGGCCCCTCCGCCAGACCGCTCTCCACCGCGTGCTTGATGGCGTGACCGGCACCGCCGGCATCTCGCACGGTGGTGAAGCCGCGCCGCAGCATGCCTTGCAGAATCGGCACGGACTTGAGCGTGACGAGCACGTTCGGCAGATGCGCCTGTGCCGACAGATTCAGTTGTGTGGCATGCACATGCACGTGCAGATCGATGAGACCCGGCATGACGGTACGCCCGTGGGCATCGATCTCGCGGGCAGACGTCGCCCGGATCGGTTTGTCGGACACTTCCTTGATGCGGCCGTCTTCGATCAGCACCGCATGGTCTTCGCGAAGCTCGCCCTTGACCGGGTCCAGCAACGCACAGTTCGACAGCAGAATCGACTCCATGACCTCTCCTCCGGGACCGTAGGGTCTCGCTAGTTCTTGTGGGTTCGGCAGTACGACTTAGGCAATGGTGGCGTGCGCCAGCGTGCGCGGTGTGTTCGTGAGCATCACCGGCGTATCGCCTGTAACGACCGAATCGTCGAGACGGAAGCCACCGAGGCCGTACACGTAGATGCCCGGCTCCGCCGAATAGACTTCGTTCGCCAGCAGCGGACGATGGTTGAACGCCATGTCGTCGGGATACTCGTGACCGATGATGCCCATGCCGTGGCCCGTGCGATGGCGGATGTACTCGCCGCAACCCGCCTTTTCGATGACGGCCTGTGCGGCGGCGTCGATGCCCGACACCGGTTTGCCGGTCACGGCGGCGTTGACCGCAGCGTCGTTGGCAGCCCGCGCGACTTCGAAGAAGTGCGCCTGATCGCTCGACGGCTTGCCGCAGAACCACGTGCGTTCGTTTTCGATGACGAGGCCGTTCAGGCGCGGAATCACGATGTTGACCATGCCGTCGCCCTCGCTGATCCGCGCACCACACGATGCGCCATCGCCATGGGGCGATGCGGATGCCGGGCCGGAGAGTGTCCAGCAACGCATGACTTCGAGGTTCTCGCCGGGAAAGCGCTTCGCCCCTTCGGTGACCATCAGCGCGGCCATCGAGTAATCGAGTTCCTGCACGAGGCGCCCGGGGCGGATGTTTTCGCGATACCGGTCCTGCACCCAGTCGGCCAGCTCGGCGGCAGCGCGCATGATGGCGATCTCCTCCGCGTGCTTGACCCAGCGCAGGCCGCGCATGTCGGCGAGCATCGGCACGAGCTTCGCGTCGGGCAGCATCGCGCCTGCGCGGGCGAGTGGGCCGCCGGCGGCGTCGACACCGATGCGCGATCCGCCGAGACCCGCCGCACGCAACGTGTCGGCAATCAGTGCGGGGACTTCGGCCAGCAGCGGCTGACGTTGCGTCACACGCGGATGCTCGGCGTACAGCGTGACGCGATCCTGATCGAGCCACAGGTGGTGACGCTCGCGCGCCATCATCAGGTGATGCGTGGAGAGTTCGTTCATCACGGCGAACGGCTCGCCGTTACGCGGCACGCAAACTGCGATGGGGCGCTCCCACGTCTGCACGTCGACGTGAAAGTTGGTGGCCCATTGGAAGAAGTCGGCTGCGGTGAACACGAGCGCATCGACGCGCGTGCGGTCCATCAGATCGTTCATCAGCGCGCGACGATACTGACGTGTAGCATCGGAGAGAGTCGGCATGGCGAAGTCCTTGATTCCTTGATGTCGAATGGGGACAAACGGGGCGGTGTGCGTAGCGTCAGGTCATCATCGTCTTCGCATAACGGCGTTGGATGACCCAGTGCGAGGCGATGGCCAGGGCGAACGTCACGACCATCGACACGATGGAGAGCACCGCGCCGAACGGCCAGTTGTTGGCCTTGGCGATCTGGTCGTAGATCGAGGGCGTCATCATCGTGATGCCGGTGCCGCCGAGCAGCACGGGTGTGGCATAGGCATTCATGCACAGAATGAACACGAGCATGGTGCCCGCCGCGATGCCCGGCGCGGCCATCGGCAGGATCACGCGGGTGAGCGTCTGGCGGAAGGTCGCCCCGAGATTGCGCGCGGCTTCCTCGACCGAGAAGTCCATGCCTTCGAGCACGCTTTGCAGCGTGAGGATCATGTACGGCAACACCACGGCCGTGGTGCCGATGACGACCGCGAACGGCGTGTACAGCAGACGTACCGGCTGCGACACGATGCCCAGCGACACGAGCAGCGAATTGACGAAGCCCGCATTGCCGAGCATGACCATCCAGCCCGCCGCCCGCACCACGTTGCCCACGAGCAGCGGGAACACCAGCAGCATGACGAGCAGACTCTTGAAGCGGCTCTGCGTGCGCGCGAGCACGTACGCCACCGGAAAGCCGAACACGAGCGCGAGCACGGTGCACAGCGAGGCGACCTTGATCGTCGTCCACAGCACCGACAGGTAGTACGGGTCGGTGAAGAACTTGACGTAGTTCGCGCCGGTGAGTGCGGCCTGCATCATGTCGACGGGATCGAACCGGTTGAAGCTGTAGCGCACCAGTTGCAATCCCGGCAACACGATCACCAGCAGCACGACGAGCGTGGCGGGCGCGGCGAGCGAGCCGCCGGTGAACGCGCCCCGGAGAGCGCGTCGTGCACGCGCGGTGTCGGCGCTATCGGCGGATGAGGTGGAGGCGGCTTCGTTGAGACGCGAAGTCATCGCGGGTTCCGGTGACGATGGGGAGTCGGCAACGCTCACAGCCCCACCTTGAATTCCTTGTTCCAGAAGTCGAGCAACGCGGGCTTGTCGGCGGTGAAGCGTGCGTAATCGAGCTTCACCATGCGGTCGAGTTCCGCGTTCGTGAAGCCCACCGTCTGCGCCAGCGCCGGCGGCAGATTCGCGTTCTTCACCGTCGGGGCGTAACCCATCGTCTCCGCGAAACCGATCTGCGCGCGCGGATCGAGCATGGCGTTCAGATAGTTGAAGCCGCACGGTTTGGACTGGGAGTTCTTCGGCACGGCGGCCTCGAACGTCACCGGCACCGCGCCTTCCTTCGGCACCACGTAATCGATGGGCACGCCCGCCTTCTTCCATTGCAATGCGCGCGCTTTCCACATGCACGTGAACCAGATGTCGCCGCTCTTGAGCGCCGATGCCACGGCTTCGTTCGACGGATAGACCTTGGGCTGCTGCGTCTTGCGCAACTCGCGCAGGAATTGCACGCCGCCGGCCATGTCGCCGTCTTTGTGACCTGCCGCGAGCGAGCTGCTCACCACGTTGAAGTTGTAGAGGATGTCGGAGAAGCCGACTTTGCCCTTGAGCTTCGGATCGAGCGCTGCCGTGAACGAGTCGGGCTTCGTGCCGAGCTTCTCCGGGTTGTAGACGATCACCATCGCACTGAAGATGTGCGGGATCGAGTACGGGCGGCGCAGGGCTTCGAGCGTGTTCGCCAGATTCGGCACGAGCTTGGCGTCGACCGTCTCCAGAATGCCCGAGCGGTTGATGTCGTACATGTCGAGGTCGGCCAGACAGGCGACGTCGAGCGAGCCGCGACGCGACGCCTTCTCCGCGCGCAGCTTCGTCATGCGCCCGACCTGATCGGCCGAGTCGTACGTGACCTTGCCGCCGGCGGCTTCGATGATCGGCTTGCCGATGTTCTGTTCAAGCAGGTTCAGATAGTCGCCGCCCCAGGTGCCGACGACCACGTTCGGACACGCGTCGGCCGCGTAGGCCGAGAGGGCGTCCAGCCCGAGCGTGGGGGCGATCACCAGACCGGAGGCGGTCTTGAGGAACGTGCGGCGGTTCAGGGCGTGCGTCATGTCGTCATCCTTCTAAACGTTGGCCGTCGGGGCCAAGGCATGGGTCGAAGCGTGAATGCAGCGGGTTTGAAGCGTGAATGCGGCGAATGCGGTACCGGCGTCGTCAGGCGTTGAAAAACAGGCAGTCGCTGCTCGCGAAGCAGGCCTTGAGTGCGCTGCCGGGGGCGTAGCGTCGGGCGTCGTCGCGCGCGGTGTTCTGTACGTGAGCGACGAGCGTTTCGCCTTGCGCGCTCTTGAGCCGAAGCTCCAGCGTCGAGCCGAGATAGATCGTCTGGTCGACGGTGACGGGCAGGGCGGTGTCCGTGGGCGCAGGCGCATCGGTGAGCCGCAGACGTTCGGGCCGAATGCCCAGCGACGTCGGCATTGCACCGTCCGCCGTGGTGCCCGCCAGCGCCAGACGTTCGCCCTTCGCGGTCACGAAATGCCCGTCCTGCATCTGCCCGGCGAGGAAATTCATCTTGCCGAGGAAGTTGGCGACGAACGGATTGGCGGGGCGTTCGTAGAGGGCGTCGGCGGTGCCGATCTGCTGCACGCAGCCGTCGTGCATGACGGCCAGACGGTCGGCAATCGCGAGCGCTTCTTCCTGATCGTGCGTGACGAAGATCGTCGTGAGGCCCAGACGTCGTTGCAGCGCGCGGATTTCTTCACGGACTTCGGTGCGCAGCTTCGCATCGAGATTGGAGAGCGGCTCGTCGAGCAGAAACACGTCGGGACGAATCGCGAGCGCGCGGGCGATGGCCACGCGCTGCTGCTGACCGCCGGAGAGCTGGCGCGGATAGCGATCGGCCAGTGCGCTGAGTCGCACCATGTCGAGCGCCTCGCGAATGCGCGTGGCGCGATCGGCACTGGACACGCGTCGCATCTCCAGCCCGAAGGCGACGTTTTCCGCTACGGTCATGTGCGGAAACAGCGCGTAACGCTGGAACACCATGCCGGTGTTGCGACGATGCGGTGGCAGGCGCGAAACCTCTTTGCCGCCGATCCAGATTTCGCCGGCCGTCGGTTCGACGAAACCCGCGACCATGCGCAGCGTGGTGGTCTTGCCGCAGCCGCTGGGGCCGAGGAACGCGACGAGTTCGCCTTCGTCGATCTCCAGCGAGAAGTCCGCCACGGCGGCGGCGTTGCCGTATTGCTTGCGCAGGGAGCGAAGCGAGACGTTGGCCATGTCAGATCACCTGGCTGAGTTTGACGAAGCGATCGGTGATCAGCATGACGATGCCGAGCAACACGATCTGCGCGGCGGATACGGCCGCAATCGTCGGGTCGAGATTGAATTCGAGGTACTGCATGATCGCGATGGGCAGCGTCGTCTTGCCCGGGCCCACGAGCGGCAGGGTGAGTTCGAGGTTTTCGAACGACACGATGAAACTGAACAACACGGCCGCGACGATGGCCGGACGCAGCATCGGCAGTGTCACGCGCCACAGCGTGCGCCACGGACCCGCGCCGAGGTTGCGCGCGGCTTCTTCGATGGTGCCGTCGATCTGCGCGAGGCTGGCGCCGACAAGCCGCATCGTCCAGGGAATGGTCAGGCAGATGTGCGCGATCACGAGGCCGCCGAACGTGCCCACGATGTCCATGTCGAGCGCGTTCTCGGCGCGCAGATAGAACAGATAGGTGGCGATGCCCGCCACGATGCCGGGCACGACGAGCGGCAGCAGCAATACGTTGCCGAGCGTGCGGCGCCCCGGGAAACGGTAACGGGCGAGGGCGAGCGACGCGGCAACGCCGAGGATCACACCGCCGATGGCCGCACACGCGGCGAGTTGCAGCGAGAGCAGGAAGCCGTTGGCGAACGCGGCATTGCGCCATGCGTTGACGTACCACGACAGCGTGTAGCCGCTCGGCGGGAACGTGATGATCGCGTCTTTGAAGAAGCTCAGCCAGACGACGAAGATCAGCGGGCTGAGCATGAACAGATAGATCAGCGCGATCCCCGCACGCACGGCCCATTTCGCAAGCGGCACGCGCCGGGGGCCGCCTGTCGGCAACCTCGGCACATCACTCGCCACCCCACTCGGCTCCATCGAAGTCTGCATCATCGGCACCCTTCCCGGTATCGTGGATTCGATGCAATTTTGCATTGATCGAAACGTTGATATGCAAATTAGCATATCAAAATCGACATGCAAACCGGAAAGCTGTCAGGGTTTCAACGGATGCGCGCACGCACCTCGGCGCGGGCTGACGATGAGGTTTCGACGCGTGCGGCGGTCCGCGCAGCCGTGATGGAGGTTCGCGTGTTGCGGCGCTCGGAGGCGGGCGGGAAGGCGCTGTAAAGGAGTGGGAGGCTTCACCGCCCGGGCGGTGAAGCGTGCGACATCAGGTGATCTTGCCGACGATCAGTCTTGCCAGAGTGCGCGGACGGTGGCGAGCGCGCGCTGCGGCGCGTCGGGGGCCGTGCAGTCGACGATGTGACGCTCGGGCATGGAGCGCAACCAGGTGAGTTGACGTTTGCACAACTGGCGAGTGGCGAAGATGCCCTTGTCGCGCATCGTGTCGTAGTCGGTTTCGCCGTCGAGGTATTCCCACACCTGACGGTAGCCCACACAGCGCATCGACGGCAGACCGGGATCGAGATCGCCGCGTGCGCGCAGGCGCTCGACTTCGTCGATGAAACCGGCGGCAAGCATCAGGCGAAACCGCTCGGCAATGCGCGCGTGCAACACAGAACGGTCGGACGGTTCGAGGGCGACGGGCACGAACGTGTGCGGTGACGACGTCGGTGGCGTCTGCGCCTGTTCGGCGAGCCATTGGGACATCGGCTTGCCGGACAGTTCGTAGATTTCCAGTGCGCGTTGAATGCGCTGCGAATCGTTCGGTGCGAGGCGCGCGGCCGTCACGGGATCGACACTCGCCAGCCGTGCATGCATCGCGGGCCAGCCGTCGCGTGCGGCGTCTTCGTCGAGCCGCGCACGCACCTCGGCATCGGCCGACGGCAGCGGCGAGAGGCCTTGCGTGAGCGCCTTGTAGTAGAGCATCGTGCCGCCGACGAGCAACGGGCGACGTCCGCGTGCGGCGATGTCGTCGACGAGTCGCAGCGTGTCTTCGCGAAACTGTGCGGCAGAGTAAGCGTCGCGCGGATCGATGATGTCGATCAGATGGTGCGGCACGGCCGCCAGCTCGGCAGCGCTGGGTTTCGCGGTGCCGATATCCATCTCGCGATAGACGAGCGCGGAGTCGACGCTGATGATCTCGATGGGCGTGTCCTGCGCCAGCGCGAGGGCGGCGGCGGTCTTGCCGGAAGCCGTCGGGCCCAGCAGACAGACGATCGGGGAATTAGCCTTCATGAACCGCTCAACGTCCGCGCATGAACAATTTGTCGAGGTCGCCGAGCGTGAGCTGGTACCAGGTCGGACGTCCGTGATTGCACTGGTCGGCGCGCTCTGTCGCTTCCATCTGACGCAGCAGCGCGTTCATCTCTTCGTGCGTGAGACGTCGGTTCGCGCGCACCGCCGTATGGCAGGCGAGCGTGCCGAGCAATTCGTGCTGACGTTCGGTGAGCACGCGCGAGCCACCGTACTGACGCAGGTCGGCGAGCACGGCACGGGCGAGCGCCTGGGCGTCGGCACCGTCGAGCAACGCCGGAATGGCGCGCACGGCGAGCGTGGTCGGGGACATGGCGGCGAGATCGAAGCCGAGCGCCGTGAGCGTCTCCTGATGCTCCTCCGTCGTGCCGATTTCCACCGGATCGGCGAAGAACGTCACCGGAATGAGCAACGGCTGGACGGGGACGCTGCGCTCCACGAGGGCCTGTTTGAAGCGTTCGTAGAGAATGCGTTCGTGCGCGGCGTGCATGTCGACGAGCACGAGACCATAGGCGTTCTGCGCGAGGATGTAGATGCCGTGCAACTGGCCGAGCGCGAAGCCCAGCGGTTGTTCCAACTGCATGGCGTCGGTGCCACTGGCGCCACCGACACCATTCGCGCCGAAGGCCTCGGCGAGGCCGCCGGCGAACGTCGCGCCGTCCTGTGCGGTGCCAGCGTTGCCATAGGTGGGCGAGGGCGCATCCGTCACGCCCGGCTGGCCGTAGGGGCGTGCGGCCGGCGGGGCCGTGCGTCCGAACAGGTTGTCGTACACGGACAACGGCTGCGCCACCGGCAATGCGCCCTGCTGCGCGCGCGCGTTCCAGCTACTGCCGCCCGGTGTGCCGAAGCCGCCGGACGGGCGTGCGCCGGAAAACCCGCCGCCTGATCCACCGAAGCCACCCAAGCCGCCGAGCGCCCCACCCGCTGCCCCCGGTCCGGCAGCGAGGCCGCCGCCCTCCGTCAGATGGGCGGCGTGTGTCGCACCGCCGCTGCCTGCGGCACGTGCGAGGGCACGCTGCACCGCGTGGAACACGAACTGGTGGACGCTGCGGGCATCGCGGAAGCGGACTTCGATCTTCGACGGGTGCACGTTGACGTCGACCAGTTGCGGCGGCAGCTCGAAATACAGCACGTACGCTGGATAGCGGTCGCCGTGGAGCACGTCTTCATAGGCGGCGCGTACGGCGTGCGTGAGCAACTTGTCGCGCACGAAACGGCCGTTCACGAAGAAGAATTGCTGGTCTGCACGGCCGCGACTGGCCGTCGGCAGGCCGACGAAGCCCGACAGGCGCAATTCGGCCGCGCCTTCGTCGAGCGCCAGATGGGCGTCGGCAAAGTCGTTGCCCAGCACGCGCGAGACCCGCGTTGCGGCGTCGGAGGCATTCCAGTGCTCCACCGCGCGGTTGTTGTGCAGGATCGAGAAGCCCACATCCGGGCGGGCGAGCGCGCTGCGACGAATGACGTCCATGCAATGACCGAACTCGGTCTGCTCGGTCTTCAGGAATTTGCGGCGCGCGGGCGTGTTGAAGTACAGATCGCGCACGTCGACCGTCGTGCCGACCGGGCCGGCCGCCGGGGTGAGGGCGCCGGTATTGCCGTCGATCGCGGTGGCATGTGGCGCGTCGATCTGGCGGCTCGAAAGCGTGAGCTGGGCCACCGAGGCGATGGAAGCCAGCGCTTCCCCCCGGAAACCGAGCGTCAGCACCGATTCGAGCTCGTCCAGTGTGCGGATCTTGCTCGTGGCGTGGCGGGTGAGTGCCAGCGGCAACTGGTCGGCGGACATGCCGCCCCCGTCGTCGGTGATCGCGATGCGCCGCACGCCACCTTCTTCGAGCTTGATCTGGAGCGCCCGGGCGCCCGCGTCGAGCGCATTTTCGAGCAGTTCCTTGACCACGGAGGCAGGACGCTCGACCACCTCGCCGGCGGCGATCTGGCTGATCAACTGATCGGGAAGGACTCGGATGGCGCGCGCGGGCGCGAGGCCCGCCGGCATTGGGCCGGGGCGGCGCTCGGCGGCGTCGGACGGCGCATCGCCGGACATGAGGGCCGGGTCTTGCGCTTCGGAAGCGGGGGTCGGGGTGGCAGACATGGGAACCATTATAAAGGTTGCCCTCAAAGACATAGGTTCAGCGCGGTTTCGGTGTTCAATACCCGTTTAATTCGATCCGGCTGCCATTTATCGTCATTTATCGCCTTTAATTGGCAACTAATTCCGGTATGAGACCGTACCGGGATGTCACGCAGACTTAACGACGCACGACGGCTGCACTGGTATGATGCGACACGTCGCGCGCCCGCAGGGACGGGCCGGCGTCCTTTATCTTGAGGAATCGACTTGGATACTTTGGTGCAATTGCTGGAGATGGTGCTCCACATCGATAAACATCTGGGGGTGTTTATCGATCAGTATGGAAACTGGGTGTATCTGTTCCTGTTCATGATCGTATTCGTCGAAACAGGACTGGTGCTGTTCCCGTTCCTTCCGGGCGATTCCCTGCTGTTCATCGGCGGCGCATTTGCGGCCACCGGCGCCATGGATCCGTGGCTGCTGGGCGTACTGCTGTTTATCGCGGCGGTGACGGGCAACACGCTGAACTACTGGATCGGCTCGCAGATCGGGCCGCGCGTGTACGAGAAGAACTGGCGTTTCCTCGATCGCGACGCGCTGCGCAAGACCCACGACTTCTACGAGCACCACGGCGGCAAGACCATCGTGATGGCGCGTTTCGTGCCGGTCGTGCGCACGTTCGCCCCGTTCGTGGCCGGCGTGTCCGCCATGCCGTGGGCGCGCTTCCAGCTCTATAACGTGCTGGGCGCGCTGATCTGGGTGGTGCTGCTCGTGGGTGGCGGCTACCTGTTCGGCAACCTGCCGCTGGTGAAGCAGTACCTGAACGTCATCGTGCTGGTCGGGATTTCGGCCGCTGTGGTGCCCATCGCGCTCGGCGCGCTGTGGAAGCTCTTCTCGCGCGGTCGTCGTCGTGGCGAGCCGCAAGGACAGGGCAAGTAACGAAACAAGGCGATGTGGCGGCCTGTGCCGCCCCGTCTGCCGACGAAAAAATGGCGCGTCCGGGTTCGGGCGCGCCATTTTTCGTTGGTGACTTTCGTTTGTGACGGCGATGGGTCCCGGCGGGACCGTCGCCATCAGGCCGTGCGGTTCTTCGCGATGGGCGGATTCTTGGCGAAGTAGGCCTTGATACCCTTGAGCAGCGCCTCGGCCAGCCGGTCCTGATACGCGGGATCGATGAGATTACGCTCTTCCTTCGCGTTGCTGATGAAGGCGGTCTCGACGAGCACCGACGGAATGTCCGGCGCCTTGAGTACGGCGAACGAGGCCTGCTCGACGTTCGGACTATGCAGACGCGGTGCGACCGTGCCGATCTGCGCGAGGAGCGCGGAGCCGAACACCTTGCTGTCGCGAATCTGCGCCGTGGTGGACATGTCGAGCAGCGCGTGGGCGACCGTTCGGTCGTTGGTCTTGATGTTGACGCCACCGATCAGGTCGGACGCGTTCTGCGTCTTTTCCAGCAGACGTGCCGTTGCACTCGTAGCGCCGCGTTCGGACAACGCGAATACCGATGCACCGTTTGCCGAGGGCGAGGTGAAGGCGTCGGCATGGATCGACATGAACAGGTCGGCTTCCACGCGACGCGCCTTCTGCACGCGAACCCCGAGCGGGACGAAGAAGTCGGCGTCGCGCGTCATCATCACGCGCATGTTCGGCTCGTTTTCGATCTTCTGACGCAGGCGCTTGGCAATCTGCAACACCACGACTTTCTCATACGTGCCGGCGCCACCGATCGCCCCCGGATCTTCCCCGCCGTGGCCGGGATCGAGTGCGATGGTCAGCAGGCGTGCCGTCTTCGGGCCGCGCGGGGGCGACACATAGGTGTCGTCATCGTCGTCCTTGCGCTGGGCAAGCGGCGGTGTCTTATCAGGTGTTGCGGGGCTAGGCGGCGTGGCCGGTGACGGTCGCGACGGACGTTGCCCCGATTCACGCTGCGCATAGCGCTGGAAGAACGCTTCGCTTTCCTCGGTGCTCGGTGTGCCGGCGCCCGACGAAGGTGGCGAGGTATGTGGCGGTTGCGAGTTCTGCGCCAGGGCCTGCGCCTTGTTTGCCGTTTGCGCGAGCAGCTCCATGAGCGGATCGGGCTCGACGGCCGGGTACAGATCGAACACCGTGCGGTACTTGTAGCCCGCGACCGGCGGCAACGTGAACGACTGCGGCTTCACGCCCGCCTTCAGGTCGAACACCATGCGCACGACGCCGGGCTTGAACTGCCCCACGCGCACCTGGGCGATCTGCGGATCGTTCGGCTGGATCTTGGCAACGAGATCGCGCAGCGCAGGATTCAGATCCACTTCGTCGAGATCGATGACGAAGCGGTTCGGACTTTCCATCAGTTGCTGCTGGAATTTGACCGGGTTGTCGGTCTCGAGCGTGACACGTGTGTAGTCCCTGGCCGGCCAGACACGCACCGCGACGATGGCGTTGGCAAAGGCGAGACGCGGGCCCGTGAGGGCGAGGATCAGTGTCGATGCGCCGGCGCGCAAGGCGCGGCGGCGGCCGGCATTGAGCGATGAGGCGTCGTCGGTACGGGCGAAGCGTTTGATCAGCATGAGTTCAGGCAAGCAAGACCGGCCGGCGTGTAGGCACTCGTCGTGAGACGGCGGCTATCGCCGACAGGTTCCAGCCAAAGGCGTAAATCGGGGGTGCCCAGCAGTCCTTCGGCTTTTTCCGGCCACTCGACCAGGCAGAGGGCATCGCCGGCAAAATGCTCGCGAAAGCCCGTGTCGTGCCATTCGGCCGGATCGGCAAAGCGGTACAGATCGAAATGATAGACCGGCAACACGCCTTGTGGTGTGTCGATGTTGTATGGTTCACACAGCGCGTACGTGGGGCTTTTGACGCGTCCCGTGTGGCCCAGCGCGCGCAGCAACGCCCGCACGAAGGTGGTTTTGCCCGCGCCGAGGTCGCCCGAGAGCTGCACGTGCAGCCCCGCGTGTGCGGCGTCGGTATGTGCCATGCGCTCGACGATGACGCGTGCGAACGCCGCAGCGAAGGCCTCGGTGGCGGCTTCGTCAGGTAGCGCGAAGATGCGTTCGCCCAACAGGGGCGGCGCCGATGGATCGGGCGTGACGGGCATTGCGTAAAATGGAGTCGATGAAAGCTTCCGTGATTTTCCCCGCTACCGCCGCACAAGTCGAGCCATCGACGCCTCCGAACGCTTCGGAAGTGTCGTCCTCGCGCGACAATGCGTCCGGCATGACGTCTTCCGGCCTCGATCCGGCGGGACTGGCGGCGCTCGCGGTGCAGATCCGCGCGTGGGCCAGCGAACTCGGCTTTGGCGACGTCGGCATCACGGACACCGATCTCTCGCATGCCGAAGCGGGCTTGCAGAAGTGGCTCGACGATGGCTGTCATGGCGACATGGACTACATGGCGGCCCACGGCATGAAGCGCGCACGGCCCGCCGAACTGGTGCCGGGCACGGTGCGCGTGATCAGCGCGCGCATGAACTATCTCCCCAGCGATGTCGATCCGGCGCGTTGGCGCGAGCGCGAAATGGCGCGCTCTGCCATGCCGTCCGAGGCCGTGGTATCGGTCTACGCGCGCGGACGCGACTATCACAAGGTCATGCGCAACCGCTTGCAGCAATTGTCCGATCGCATCACGCAGGCCATTGGCCCGTTCGGCTATCGCGTATTCACCGATTCGGCGCCGGTGCTCGAAGTCGAACTCGCCCAGAAGGCAGGCCTCGGCTGGCGAGGCAAGCACACGCTGTTGCTCTCGCGAGAGGCGGGGTCGCTTTTTTTCCTCGGCGAGATTTTCGTCGACGTGCCACTGCCGACGGACAGCGAAAATGCGGCGCGTTCGGGCAGCATCGCGCCGTCAGGCACGCCCGATGACGATCAGCGCAACGCGCAAGGCAGCCCGCTCATGGACCGGGGCGAGCACTGCGGCCAGTGCCGTCGATGCCTCGACGTCTGCCCGACCGGTGCGATCACCGAGCCGTTTCGTGTCGACGCGCGGCTGTGCGTGTCGTATCTGACCATCGAACACAAAGGCGCAATTCCCGAAACGCTGCGCGCGAAGATGGGCAACCGCATCTACGGTTGCGACGATTGCCAGCTCTACTGCCCGTGGAACAAGTTCGCGCAACCGTCGCCGTTGACGGATTTCGCTCCGCGCAACCGGCTCGACAGCGCGTCGCTCGTCGAACTCTTTGCATGGAGCGAAACGGATTTCATGACGCGGCTCGAGGGCAGCCCGATTCGCCGGATCGGCCATGAGCGCTGGCTGCGCAATCTGGCCGTAGGCCTGGGCAATGCGCTACGCGAAACGACGCAGGCCGAGGCGCGCACGCCGCTGCGCGACGCCTTGCTCGCGCGTCGCGATCATCCCTCTGCGCTCGTGCGCGAACATGTCGAATGGGCGCTCGCCCAGGAAGGAGTGAAGGTTTGAGCCGTTCCGCCGATCGCAGTACCGCGCTCATCGACCAGTTCTGCGACACGATCTGGCTCGAAGACGGTCTCTCACGCAACACGCTCGACGCCTATCGTCGTGACCTGCGTCTGTTCGCCGAATGGCTGACGGACAAGCATGAGATGGCGCTCGATGCCGTCGACGAAGCGGCGCTCTCCGAGTATCTGGCATGGCGTCGCGAGAGTCTGGCAAGCAGCGTGAACCGACGGTTGTCCGTCTTCAAACGCTTCTACCAGTGGGCCTTGCGCGAACACATCGTGCAGCAGGACCCCTGCCTGCGCATCGCCTCGGCGAAGCGCGCACAACGTCTGCCGTCGACCTTGTCGGAAGGTCAGGTCGAGGCGCTGCTCGCGGCCCCGGACCTGACGCAGCCGCTCGGATTGCGCGACCGGGCCATGCTCGAACTGATGTACGCGAGCGGCCTGCGCGTGTCGGAGCTGGTCGCGCTCAAGACCATCGAGGTGGGCCTGAACGAGGGGGTGCTGCGGATTTTCGGCAAGGGGGCGAAGGAACGGCTCGTGCCGTTCGGTGAGGAAGCCAACGGCTGGCTCGCGCGCTATCTCGACGAGAGCCGTCGCGTGCTGCTCAACGGCCGCGCGTGCGACACGCTCTTCGTCACGCAGCGCGGCGAGGGCATGACGCGCCAGGCGTTCTGGTATCTGATCAAGCGCTACGCATTGCTGGCCGACATTCGTGCACCGCTCTCGCCGCACACGCTGCGCCACGCGTTTGCCACCCATCTGATCAATCACGGCGCCGATCTGCGGGTGGTGCAGTTGCTGCTCGGGCATGCCGACATCTCGACCACCCAGATCTACACGCACGTCGCGCGCGAGCGTCTCAAGTCGCTGCACGCGCAGCATCACCCGCGCGGATAGCCTGTTCAGACCGCCCGCGCGTGTACGGGTCGCGCCGCGAGACTCAGAGCAACGCCTTGAGCTTGTGCTTGAGCACCTTGCCCGTCGATGCGGCGGGCAGGGCATCCATCACACGAATCTCCCCGGGACGCTTGTACGGCGCCAGACGCCCGGCCGCCCACGCGGCCAGCGCTTCGACATCGATCGCATGTCCGGGACGCGCTTCCACGAAGGCGATCACTTGCTCGTTGCCGTCAAAGGGGCGTCCGAGCACGGCCGCCTGAAGCACATCGGGATGGCTGGTGAGTGCCTGTTCGACTTCGATCGGATAGACGTTGAATCCGGAGTGAATGATCAGTTCTTTGGCGCGCCCGGAGAGGAACAGCGCCCCGTCTGCCGCACGCCGCGCCAGGTCGCCGGTGCGTAGCCAGCCGTCTGCCGTGATCGTGGCGGCCGTCAGGTCCGGCGCCCGGTAGTAGCCGAGCATCACGTTCGGGCCGCGCACGCAGAGTTCGCCCACGTCGCCCTCGGGCACGTCGTTGCCGTCGCTTCCCACGATTCGGACCGCCACGCCCGGAATTGTCGGGCCGACGGAGCAATCGTCGCGGGGCGCGTCGAGCAGGGTCTGGGAGACGGTCGGGCTGCTCTCGGTCAGTCCGTAGCCGTTGTGGATCGGCATGCCGTAGAACGCTTCGACGCGCGCCTTCAATGCGGCGTCGAGCGGGGAACCACCGGAATAGACGAAGCGCAGACGCGGTGCGGCAAGCGATGTGCCTTGCGTTGCCACATATGCCATCAGGCGCGCGTGCATTGCCGGAACGCCTTGCAGAATGGTCAGGCCGTCGTGGGCGAGCGAGTCCAGCACGGCGTCGGGTGTGAAGCGTGCCGCCAGTCGCAGCGTGCCACCCGCGTATAGGGTGCCCAGACAGACCGACGTCAGCCCGTAGACGTGCGAAATCGGCAGCACGCCGTACGCGACATCATCGGCGCCCACACGCCGCAGTGTGCTCGACACGGCCGCGATGAACATCAGGTTGCGATGCGAGAGACGCACCCCCTTGGGCGCGCCGGTCGTACCCGTCGTATAGATCAGCGCTGCGCACTGCGTCGCCGGGTCGCCCGTGACCGGCTCGACCGCGCTGTCGGCAGCTACGTCGGAGGCGGCGATCGCGCCGAGCGCGAGCTCCGTCCAGACGATCCTGGCGGCGTCCGTGCGGGCGTGCGCTGCCGCATCGGGCGACGCATCGATCGTATAGATCGCGCAGCGCGGATTCGCGTGTTCGCGGATCACGTGCAACTCGGTCGGCGACAGACGGGCGTTGCAGAGCAGGGGCCAGGCGTCGAGCGATGCGACGGCGAGCAGCAGCACCACGTAAGCGATGCCATTCTCACCGACGATCATGACGCGGTCGCCGCCTCGCACGCCATGCGCACGCAGACGCTCGGCACTGGCCGCCACGGCATTCGTCAGTTCGCCGTAGGTCAGCCGACCGAAGTCGTCGATGAGCGCCACGCGGTGCGGTGTGACGGCGGCAATGCGCGCCGGCAACGTGTCGATGCGTGCCGGCAGGCCAGCGAGGAAGCTCGCTACGCCGGCGTCGGTCGACAACGAAGGTAAGTCAGAGTTTGAGGCAGACATGGCGGCATTGTAATGCGCGATGAAGCGATTGCTTACAATCCGTATTTTACGGAATCTATAGCTGAGCCACAGCCGAGCCGTTGCGAAACCCCGGTGAGCGCCGGGCCCGCCGCCTGCCGTCGCCGCCTCCACTGCATTCTGACGATATGAAATCCAAGGCCACTGCCGAAACACCCGCGACCAAACAACTCCGCGAAGCCAAGGTTGCGTTCCAGAACCACTTCTACGACTACCAGGAGCACGGCGGCACACGTGTGTCGTCCGAGGCGTTGCAGGTGCCGGAACACAGCGTGATCAAGACGCTGGTGATGGAAGACGAAGACGCCAATCCGCTGATCGTGCTCATGCACGGCGACTGTCAGGTGTCGACCAAGTCGCTGGCGCGTCAGGCCGGACGCAAGCGCATCGAGACGTGCAAGCCCGACGTCGCCAACCGTCACTCCGGCTTTCTCGTCGGTGGCACGAGCCCGTTTGGCACACGCAAGCGCATGCCGATCTACATGGAAGCGTCGATTCTCGAACTCCCGGAGATCTACATCAACGGTGGACGTCGCGGTTACCTCGTGTCGATGGCGCCCTCCGAAATCGTGCGCGTGCTCAAACCCACGCTCGTCAACGTCGCACTCGTCGACTGAGCGCCGCGCTCACCGTCCTCAAACGTTACCCCTCCGGGGTGGCATCCGCGACTCACCATGCCGTCTCGCGGACGTCTTCAAGAAAATACCCATTGCCACACTGTTGAGCGAAATCTGACTTGTCAGATTTCGCTCGTCTGTCGTCGTCTCTACGATGTTCCCAAGGATTCAGGCACCGGTGATCCATGCAAACGGACTCGCCGTGTTGGCCGGCAAGCACAACGGGAGGTGTGGAGATGCAGGAGACGAGAGGAGACAGCCTGAACGAACGGTTGGGAAGACACGACCGCGGGCAAAACCGGGGACGCCGTAGAGGAGGCGCGAGGAGACTTCACGCAGCAAGCGGATGCGATCTCGACAGGCATCGCCGGTGGCGGTTGACGACGGCGATGTTCGTGGCAGCGCTGGCATCGATGTCGGCGCCGGCCATGGCCAACGTCACCATCTCGCCGATTGCGAGCGTGATTGCCGGCGAGCGGTCGACCTCGGGTGTCATTCGTGTCACGTCGCAGTCGCCGCAGACACAGTATGTCGAGGTCACCGTCAAGCGAATCGTCGCCCCCGCAACGGAGGGCGAGCACGAAGTGCCGGTGAGTCTTTCCGAGGGCGACGGTCTTGTCGTCTCTCCGGCGAAATTCGTACTCGCGGGCGGTGCGACCCGTCAGATACGTGTCGTCCCGCTCGGGCGGCCTGACATCGAAACCGCCTATCGCGTTTATTTCCGGCCAGCCGCAACGCCGGACCCTGCGCAGGACGCCTCAGGACCGACCGACTTCGATCCCGACGTGCAGGTGAGTTTCGTCTGGGGCGCGCTCGTCCGGGTCGCCCCGCAAAGACCTTCACCGCGGCTCGCGCGAAGCCGGGATAACGGCCTCATCGAAAACACGGGCAACGTCCGGGCGCACGTGAGCGCCGTGGGCCGATGCACCGGCGAGGCCGATACGACCTGCACCTGGGAGGACATCGGCCGCAGCGTGTATCCCGGTCAGACACAAGCGCTTCCCGGCACCCTGCGTGACGCAACGGTGCGCATCCGATATCTGGTCGACGGCACAACGCAGGCGCAGGTCCTGAATCTGCCTGTCGTGCCTTAGCCAGATCCGATGAGACCTGAGAGTCTCACGTGCCTCCGCTGTCCCGGAGTCATTTCCCTCCCAACCAGATAAGGAAACCAACGATATGAAGACGTTCAAACAATTGGCCGCAGTTGCCGCACTGGCATTCCCCATGGCAGCGGCCAATGCCGCGGAAGTCGTGATCGATCTGAGCGCGAACATCGATCCCACGCTGTCGGTCCTTCAGGCGAACGGCAGCCCGATGCCGCAGAGCCTCGAACTGGCCTACAACGCGGCGACGCGCGACGTGGTCGCGCCGACGCTCCAGACGCGGTTGTACACCAACGACATCACGCAAAACGTGGGCGTCCGTCTTGGCTCGGTCCCGTCGCTGATCCATACGACGAACAGCGCGACGCCCCCGATTGCGCTTACCGTTCAACTCGATGGCGTGAACATCGTGGCAACGGACACCACATTCAACGCGGCGGATATCTGGACCGGCGTGCAGACCGGTGAGTCGAAGACGTTGCCGCTGGTCGTGTCGGGCCGGGCGTCGGGCACGGGGTTGCCCACTGCCGGCCGGTATGCCGGACGCCTCGAATTGCTGATCGTGGCTTCGGCCTCCAACAACTAAGTCCTGGCAACGTTCTCGACAGCTAGACGTCTGTGAGCGGCGAAGGGGGGCCCTGCGGTGCGCCTTCGTCGATCGCACTCGCGCCATGTCAAAGATCCGTCGTACCTATCTCGTCTGCCTGTGCTCGCTACCGGTCTGGGGGCATTGGGAGGAGGCCAGTGCCACGACCCAGGTGCCGCCGGGATTCGAAGACATAGCGCTCGGTCAGGTGGAGCACCTGGAAGTCAGGCTGCTCGGGCAGTCGCTCGGCCTGTTCCCGGTATTCGTCGATCCGCAGGTCGTGCGTCTTGAGACACCCGAATCGGTGGCACGGGCCATCGAGGCGCTGGTGGATGTGGCGCCGGGGGACCGTCAGGCCATGCGGCTGGTCGAAGCCCTCGCCAGACCCATGCCACGCAATGGGCATCTCGCATGCGCGGGCGGCGCGCAGTCCTCCGGCTGCCGATATCTCGAAACCGGGTCGGCGGATGTGATCTTCGACGAGGGGCAGGGTGTCCTCGACCTCTTTCTCGCCAAGGACTGGTTACCCGCGCGAGACCCGGCAGGTCCGACTTATCACGTGAACGTCGCGGGCAGCGAAAATGCGCTGGTGCATTCGCAGATCGTGAACGCCTCCGCGCGCGACCGGGATCGCAATCTCACGGTGTTGGGGCAAGGGGCGCTAGGCGTTTCGCCCGCGAGCTACGCCGGGTTCACGTGGTCGCTCGTGCACGCGAGCCAGCGCGAGGACGTTCACGATGCCTCTGCCCGATCGGGCGGTACGCGCGCCAACATCGACAGTCTCTATTACCGGCACGATCTCGGCGCGACGCACTACGTTCAGGCCGGACGCATGGATCAGCGCAATCTCTCCAGCGCGCAGGGCGGGAGTTTCGGTTTCTCGCTGCTGCCTGTGGAACGCTTCGACGGCGCACGCATCGGCACGTCTCAGGCGTATCGCAACGAAGCGAGCGCCGCGCAGGGATCGCCCCTGACGGTCCTGTTGACCCGGGATGCGCGCGTCGACGCCTACCGGGGCAGTGAGTTGCTGGGCAGCGCCTATCTGTCCGCAGGTGTCCAGCAGTTCGACACGCGTTACTTCCCCGAAGGGAGTTATCTCGTCACGCTGAGAGTCTTCGAAGGCGATGCGCTGATCCGGTCGGAGATCGAGCCGTTCACCAAAGTCGGTGGCGGCACCCACGGACGGGGCACGCAGTGGTTTGCTCAGGCGGGACGTACGGTGAGCCGGCGTCGATTCGACGACGTCCGCCAGCGCGAGCGATTCACCGTGCAGACGGGCGTGCGCACCGCGCTCGGACCGGGCGTGACGCTGACCTCGGGGTGGGTGTGGTTACCCGCGCAATGGTTCAACGAGACGCAGATCGGCTGGCAGCACACGTTCGCTTTCGGACGTCTCACGACGACCGCTGCGTTGCTCACCGGGACTGGCGGCGCACGCGGCAACACGCAGGTGATTTCGTTTTCCAACGGGCTGGGCGTCAGTCTCTACCGATATCAGATGCGTCAGGCGAACTGCCGTGGCGGCGCATTCGCGTCAGACGTCAACGCCTTCCAGCTCGGCTGCTATGACTCGCTCAATGCCAGCGTGGCGCTGCCACTGGGCAAATGGCAGGCGTCTGCCGGCTACAGCGAAAGCCGTACCCATGGCCGACGCGCGTCGTCCGTTGACCCGTTGCAGGACGAGTTCTGGCCGGGCAGCGAACCGCGCGACGGCGTATCGCGGACGTTGCAGTTGGCGCTGAGCCGGTCGTTCCGTTGGCAACGGTATGCCGTCAATGCACGCGTGGGGGGATTTCATCGGCATCACGTCGACACGGGCCGACCCGACCGGGGAATGTTCGTCAACGTGTCGCTGACGCGGCATCGACCCGCGTTGCCGGGCACGTCTCTATCGACGTTCTCGAGCGCGGGCGTTGAAGTGCGTGGTGGTCTCGGCAACGATCGCGAGGGCGAGCGTGGCGTGCGGGCGGATTATCACGCGTCGCACACGTGGACGTGGGACGACACGTCGCGTCGCGAGATTGCGCTCGCCGTGACAGGCACCGAGTCTGGCGGCGGCACTGCGAATGTGCGGGGGGCCGTAGACGGCCGATACGGTGACGCTCAGGCGATCTACTCGCGGAGCTTCGGTCACCTGGGCGACGGCCGTGCGAATGGCGCGTTCGCCGGCAGCTATGCATCGAGTTTCGCCGTGATGCGCGACCGGGTCGTGATCGGTCCGGCCATGCTCGCCGGGGAACCGCCTGCGGGTGTCGCACTCGTGGTGGGCGATGCGCAGGCGGATCGCGTCGCGGACGGTGAGGCATACGACGAAAGTGCGGGCGCGTCGGGTGGCGCTGCGGCGACCTTGCAGGTCGGGGGACGTTCCGTGACCGTCAATTTCGGCGCAGCGGCCATGGTGCCCATCGGCGGGTATCGCGTTCAGCAGGGCGAGGTGGCCGAGGCCTGGCAAGGGCTTGGCGACTACAGCATCGGGCTGCTGCGCGGTGCCGGTGTGCAGGAATATTTCCTGACGCCGGGCCGTATGAAGGTCCACCGCGTGACGGCCAAACGCAGCTACACCTACGTAGGAAGGGCTGTCGGCGTCGATGGTCTCTCGCTCGACAACGCGCGGGTGCTGAGCGTGGCCGCCGCGCCGCTCGACGCACGCGGGGAATTCATGATCGAGTCGCCGCAGCCGCTCTCTGCGCTCTATCTGCTGGATCGCGGACAGCCGGTGCGGTGCGAGATTCGCAGCGTCGAACGGCGCGATGTGATTCGTCTGACCGGCACCATGCAATGCGAGATCGTGGCCCAGCACACACTGCCGGCATCGCTGCGATCCCAGACGCGGGTTCAGCGGTTACTCAGCGAAGCACAGACGTCGTCGGATCGTCGCGCGGGATTGGCGATGGAGGATCCAATGAAATGAGAGAGGAGGCCAGACGGAATATGGCAGGCGAATGCGTAAGTGTTGCCCGAGGTATGACTGCGATGCTTCGGTCCGTGTGCGGCATGTGCGGCGTGCGCACGGTGCGCCTCTGCCTGAGCCTCGGCGCGCTGTGCCTGCCGGTCTCCGTCGGCGCACAGTCGGTGCCATCGGACCGGCACGAGAGCGTGTCGTTGACGTTCGACCGGGCGTCGGTGCCACAAGGCTGGGAGTTTCGCCGACAGATTGCCGCGCATTACACGCCGGGCCGTATCGAGGGTTCGCGAACCTGGTTCGCCTGCCGCTCGACCACCGACACAGCGCTGGGGGCTTGCTCGAGAACGCCGTCCAACGCGAACAACCCGTCATCGACGAACGTCGCGTTGCGCTTTACCGAAAACCGATCCAGTCTCGCCGTCGATCTGCACGTCCGCGCAACCAAGGTGGTCACCGTAGCCAGCAGCACCTGTATTCACCGGCTTGTCGCGCTTAACTCCACGAGAGACTTCGGTCACTGCACGGGGCGGCCATACGACGTTGCCCGATACATGCTGACCATCGAGCGTACTGAATTGCAGAGGATTCCCATTGGCGGCATCTGGCGGGGGCGGTTCGAATTCGATGTCCGGGAATATCAGAGTCAGGCGCCGAGCGCCGTGCATAGCTACGACATTGAACTCAATGTCACGGACCGTCAAAACGCGCAGATCTACTTCCCGACGCTCTCCAATACGGCGCCGCGCGTCGCGTTCGATCTAAGAACGCGGCCCGGTCCGGGTTTTCAACCCGTGGTCTACGGGGGAAGGGCGGTGGACGTGTGCTTTTACGATGGCTTCGGTTCGAATTCCGCCGGCGCGCTGAGAGTGCGTGTTGCCGATGTGCGCGGCAATGTTCCGGGCAGACCGCCCGGGCAGGCGTCACTGGTGCTGCGTAACACCAACAGCCTCCTGCCGTCGCAACGGATCGATTATCGGGTGGGATACACCTACGCCGGTGCGCATCGCTGGCTGACGGTCGGGGGACCGCCCGAAAGTTTCACGCCGGTCGCGCAGTCGGCGATTCGTGTCGTCCGGCTACCCGGCATGCCCGTGGCCGTCGCGTGCTCGCCGGCGCTGCTCACGTTCGAGGTGTCGCCGTTTCTTCAGTCGTCGAAATTCGCGGGAGGTTACGAAGGTCGGTTAAGGATCGAGATGTTTGTCGACGCGGCACTGTTTTGACGTTGCAAGGCGTCGGACAGGCCGGTTTGCAGGGCGAAGCGGTGCAGTTCAGCGTCGGAGCCGATGCCCAGTTTGCGCATGGCGTTGCGTCGTTGTGCGCTGACAGTTTGCTTCGTTCGATGGATTTTTGCCGCGATGGCGCTGATCGACATGCCCGACACGTACAGGTGCAGCACCATGACCTCGCGCTGACTCAATAACGTCGAACCGATTTCGCTCGCACTTTCCGTCGCTGTCGCAAGGCGTTGCGGATGGACCCGGTCGTTGTGCAACGCGTGGATGGCGGTGACGACATCGTCGATGTCGCTGGATTTACACAACGTGGATGCCACGCCAAGCTCGGTAATTTGCCGGGCAATGGCGGGATTCGGTGTGGCAGTGAGCACCAGTATCCGGACATCGGGAAACAGGCGGCGGAGCCGGGCGAGCAGTGAGAGGCCGTCGCCATAGATTCCGCCGGGCACGGTGCAGCCGGTCACCAGCACGTCACACCGTGTGTGGCGCAACAGGTCGACGATCTGCGTGGCGGTGCGTGCGGTGCCGATGACCGCGAGCGATGTCCGGTTGCCCAATTCGTGGGTCAGTCCGGCGACGACGACAGGATGCGGGTCGGCGATGGCGACGCGGATTTTCTTCATGATCCAGGGGCTCCTCCCGAGTGCGCGCGTTTGTGATGGACGTTGCGCGCTTGGGGCAAAGACCCCATGCCTTCGACGCGGTTCCGCAATCTGCGTTGTTGCGGCCGACTTGGAGCCATTTCCCAACGTCGATCGGGCGTCGTGGATGAGAAGTCGAGCCAATCGGGAGCACGTTCGGGCAAGTCGTGGGCCGGTCCGGCGTGCAACCCCGTGTTTGCCAGAATGGGGCGGCGCGGCGTCTCAAGTAGAATGGCGGCCATTACAAATTCTCCACTCGCTCGAAGTTCATGGCCACACTGCTGTTTATCGTTCTTGCGTATCTGATCGGGTCGGTGCCGTTTGCGGTGATCGTCAGTCGCGCGATGGGGCTCGCGGATCCGCGCAGCTATGGCTCAGGCAACCCGGGGGCGACGAACGTGCTGCGCTCCGGCAGCAAGAAGGCCGCCGTGCTGACGCTGCTCGGCGATGCCCTCAAGGGCTGGCTGGCGGTTTATCTCGCGGAACGCTTCGCCAACGCCTGGGGCGTGGGCGACTTCGGTCTGGCAGCGGTGGCGCTGGCGGTTTTCCTCGGCCATCTGTACCCGATCTTCCTGCGCTTCGCGGGTGGCAAGGGCGTGGCCACAGCCGCCGGCGTGCTGTTCGCCATCAGCCCGATCCTCGGGCTTGCCGTGATGGCCACGTGGCTCATCATCGCGATCTTCTTCCGCTACTCGTCGCTGGCGGCGCTGGTTGCAGCGGTGTTCGCGCCGCTGTACTACGTCTTCATGTTCGGCTTCGGGCCGTACTCGCCGGCGGTGATCGTCATGGCGATGTTGCTGATCTATCGCCATCGCGCGAACATCGGCAAGCTCATCGCCGGCAAGGAAAGCCGCATCGGCCAGAAGAAGTAAGCGATCTCCGGATCGGCCAATAAAAAACCCGCAGCGAGTCTGCGGGTTTTTTTCTGTCCGCCCGCCTTGCAGGAAAGTGCGGCGAGGCAGGCGGGCGCGGCGGCGATGTGAGCGGGGGGCTCAGTCGCGGAAGTTGTTGAAGTCGAGCGGCGTGTCGGTCACGTCCTTGCGCAGCAGTGCCATCGCGCTTTGCAGGTCGTCGCGCTTGGCGCCGGCCACGCGCACGCTGTCGCCCTGAATGCTCGCCTGCACCTTCATCTTGCTGTCCTTGATGATGCGCACGATCTTCTTCGCGAGGTCGCCCTCGACGCCCTTCTTCACCTTCACGACCTGCTTGACCTTGTCGCCGCTGATCTTCTCGACCTTGCCGTAGTCGAGAAAACGCACGTCGACGTTGCGCTTGGCCATCTTGGCGATGAGCACCTGCGTGACCTGATCGAGCTTGAAGTTGTCGTCGGCGAACAGCGTGAGTTCCTGCTCCTTGTGCTCGACGCGCGAGTCCGACCCCTTGAAGTCGAAGCGCGTCGAGATTTCCTTGTTGGCCTGCTCGATGGCGTTCTTGACCTCGACCATGTTGGCTTCGCTAACCACGTCAAACGATGGCATCTGGTTCTCCTGAATTACTGAGGGTTCGTGAAAGGCACGCGGGGCGTGCCGTGACGTTGGGGGGCAGTCGTCTGCCCGTGCACGCCATCCGGTCCGGTTTCCTGCGACACGACGGGCGTGGCCGGGGCGGCCCGGGGGAGGAAAGCACCTGCATGGCCGGTATAATGGCGCGCATCATTCTTTCGCCCGACATTGTAATTCAGCCGTCGGTCCCGCGTCCCTTCGGGACGTCGGCGGCACCCCCGGACCCGCCTACATTTCATGCCTGAGCTGCAACGCGACGTCAGTCTGCGCGAATTCAACACCTTCGGACTGTCCGCCAAGGCCCGCTATGTCGTGACGATCGACAGCGAAGCGGCGCTGACGGACGCCCTCGCCATGCCCGAACTGGCGGGGCTGCCGCGCCTCGTGCTGGGCGGCGGCAGCAACGTCGTGCTCACGCGGGACTTCGACGGGGTGGTGCTGCGCATGGCCATTCGCGGCCGTGACCGTCTCCCGGATGATCCCGCCGATCCGCACGCGCGCTATGTCCGTGGCGGCGCGGGCGAGGTCTGGCACGATTTCGTCGACTGGACGCTCTCGCAGGATTGCCCCGGGCTCGAGAACCTGGCATTGATTCCCGGCACGCTGGGCGCGGCGCCGATTCAGAACATCGGCGCTTACGGGCTGGAACTGGCCGAGCGTTTCGCCGAGGTGCGCGCGCTCGACACCACGACGGGCGAATTCGTCACGTTGTCCCGCGATGTCTGCGCGTTCGGCTATCGCGATTCGTTATTCAAGCGCGAGCCGGGGCGTTACATCATCGTGGCCGTCACCTTGCGGCTGCCGCAGCCCTGGCAGGCCGTGACGGGGTATGCGGACGTATCGCGCACGCTGGGTGAGGCGGGTGTCGAGCATCCCGATGCGCGGCAGATTTTCGACGCCGTGGTCGGGATTCGACGTCGCAAGCTGCCCGATCCGGCGGTGCTCGGCAACGCGGGGAGCTTCTTCAAGAATCCCGTGGTGGATGCCCAAACCTTCAACGCGCTGCGCGCGCGTTTCCCCGATGCGGTCGGCTACGCGCAGCCGGACGGCACGTGGAAGGTCGCCGCAGGCTGGCTGATCGATCAGTGTGGCTGGCGCGGCAAGTCGCTCGGCCACGCGGGCGTGCACGAGCGTCAGGCACTGGTGCTGGTCAATCGCGGCGGCGCGAGCGGTGCAGACATCGTAGCGCTGGCCCGCGCAGTGCAGGCCAGCGTGAAGGAACGCTTCGGCATCTCGCTCGACCCCGAACCCCTCACGCTTTGATCACGCCTTGATCGCGGTGGCGTCGGGCAGACGCTGCAAGTAGTCGCGCTTCAGGTCGACCGTGGAGCGCACGCCCACGTCGTCGTAATACGTTTCCAGCCAGCGGGCGGCAGCGTCGCGTCCACGGTCGCGCAGCGTCGTGAGGAAATGCCAGTCGGTCACGAATTTCGTCGACGACGACAGATCGTAAAGCTCTTTGTCGGCGCGAATCGAGTGAATCAACGGGTACTTCAGCCGCTCGCGAAACTCTGGCTTGAGCCATCCCTCGTCGATTAGCTTGTGGACGAAGGAAATCGCGCGGAATTCACGTTGCAGCGAGGCATTGAACGTGATCTCGTTCACGCGATTCATGATCTGCCCCGGCAGCACGGGCTTTTCTTTGCGCTCGATCGGGTTGATGTGCACGATCAGAATGTCGCTCGTGACCGTCTCGTAATAGAACGGATACAGCGCGGGATTGCCGAGATAGCCGCCGTCCCAGTAAAAGTCTTCGTCGATCTTCACCGGCTTGAATAGCCACGGCAGGCAGGCTGACGCCATTGCCACGTCCAGCGTAATTTCGTGCGTGCGAAAGATGCGGATGTTGCCGGTGCGGATGTTGGTCGCCGAGACGAAGAGATGCGTCGCCGTGCTTTCGCGAAGTCGCTCGAAGTCGACCTGCGCTTCGAGCACGGTGCGCAGCGGATTGATCTCGGCCGGGGGCTGCGAGAACGGCATCATCCATTGCTGCATGCTCTGCATCCAGTCGTGCCAGACCGGGTACTCGGTCGGACGCCCGTTGAGCCAGCTGAAGACGGTCTGCGCCCACGCCGTGGCGGATGAACCTGCCTGAGAGACACCTAGCCAGAAGCTGTGCAGCGCTTCACGCGCCTTCTCACGCGGATCGACGCCGGGACGCTCGAGCAGACCGTGCGCCAGCACCACGGCGTTCATGGTGCCTGCCGAGGCGCCGCTGATACCTTCGAATTCCAGCCGTCCGTCTTCCAGCAGCTTGTCGAGCACGCCCCATGTGTACGCACCGTGGGCGCCGCCGCCTTGCAGGCCCAGATCGATGCCTTTGCGCTTCGCGTCGCCACCGGTGCCTGCACGGGCGCGTGACGATCTGGCTTTCGCACCATTGCGGGTGCCCTTAGGGGGTAGCAGCGGGACGTCCGTCGGTTCGAGGTCGGGATTCGTGTCCGAAGGCTCGGGACTGTCGGGCGGGTCCGAAGGAATGCGTGCGGTGGGCGAGGAGGGCTCGGTTGGCGCCGCAGGGGGCGTCACGGAGGCATCGGGGGCGGCTTGTGGCGTGTCTGGCGCCGGACTGGCAGAGACGCTGGCGGCGCTGTCGTTGGCGTTGTCGGTAGCGCTATCGATGGGAGCATCGATGCGGTGATCGAAGGAACCGGGAGGCAGTCGCGACATAGTGGGAAGCGGCGCCGGGCCGCGCTGAACCGGCCGAGAGGGCGATGACGCGGAACGTCCCGCGCCGTCGCGATGCTGGCCGTACGGTTAGCCGTAGTGGCAAACGTAATCGAGCGTCTCCACGACCTCGATATCGAACTTGCTGTTGCCCGGCACGGAGAATTCCTGACCGGCGGCGTATTCCTGCCATTCGGTCTGTCCTGCCAGACGGATGCGGCAACGGCCGCCCGTGACTTCCATGATTTCGGGAGCATCGGTGCCGAACTGGAGCGTGGCCGGGAAAATCACACCCAGCGTCTTGCGCGTACCGTCCGGGAACAGAACGGTGTGCGAAACGCACTTGCCGTCGAAATAGGTGTTGGCGCGCTTGATTACGGAAACGTTGTCGAACTGCGTAGCGTTTTGCGTCATGACCGAATGCTGTGTCGAATGCGAAGAAAGTCGCGTTGGAGAGTCGATATGCCCGGCCTTTCCGGCCAGACGGTTGAATTCATGCTAGCACGTTTCGAGCGTCCACCCGTCTGCATTTTGTGCAATGCACAACGGAATTGCCCCATGCTGGTGCGAGACGGTGCAAATTCCGAAATGTTCTGATGAGCGCGGCGCACTGCGCGATGCTGCTATGAAACGCCTACCGTCACGCAATGCAGGCGACGGTGGCGCGTCAGCGATGATAGCGGAACGCTAAACGCGTAGGTTGGATGAAAAACGCCCGGACCATGCTGACGCGGTCCGGGCGTTGATCGTGAGCAGTGCCTGCGTCTTACACGCGGCCCAGCATCAGAAACTCCATGAGTGCCTTCTGCACGTGCAGACGGTTTTCGGCTTCGTCCCACACGACGCTCTGTGCGCCGTCGATGACGTCTGCCGACACTTCCTCACCGCGGTGCGCGGGCAGGCAGTGCATGAACAGGGCGTCGGGCTTGGCGCGTTGCATGAGATCGGCATTCACGCACCATTGCGCGAACGCGGCCTTGCGTGCCTCGTTCTCCGCTTCGAAACCCATGCTCGTCCAGACGTCCGTTGACACGAGATCGGCGCCTTCACAGGCCTCGCGCGGATCGTCGAACTCACGCACGAACGGGCGGCTCGATTCCACGACCATCGCCTGATCGAGGCGGTAGCCCGGCGGCGTGGAGATGTTGAACTGGAAGCCGAAGATCTCGGCGGCCTGGATCCACGTGTACGACATGTTGTTCGCGTCGCCGATCCACGTTACGGTCTTGCCCTTGATCGGGCCGCGATGCTCGTAATACGTGAAGATGTCCGCCAGCACCTGACACGGGTGGTATTCGTTCGTGAGGCCGTTGATCACGGGCACGCGCGAGTGCTGCGCGAAACGCTCGAGGATCTCCTGACCGAACGTACGGATCATGATGATGTCGGTCATGCGCGAAATCACCTGCGCGGCGTCTTCGATCGGCTCGCCGCGGCCGAGCTGGGTGTCTCGCGTGTTCAGGAACACGGCGTGACCGCCCAACTGGTGGATACCGGCTTCGAACGACAGGCGCGTGCGGGTCGAGCTCTTCTCGAAGATCATCGCCAGCGTGCGGTCGTGCAGCGGGTGGTAGGTCTCGTAGTTCTTGAATTTCTTCTTGAGGATGCGGGTGCGCTCGAGCACGTAGTCATACTCGTCGAGTGTCAGATCCGAAAACTGAAGGTAATGCTTGATGGGTTTGGCGGTGGTCATTTGGATGTTCTGCTGGAGGCCGATATCGCGTGAATTCTCCGCAAGGAAGCTAAGCATTCGCTGGGAACTCGGACGCGTTCGGCACGACGAACAAGCCTTGAGGCCTGTCCCCCGGTCAGGCTCGTGAAGGTGTTCTACCGGTTGCTGGCTACAGGGGAACGGCCCCTAGTCTACCAAATCGTTTTGTCGTCACACGAAAAGCGTATTATCGAGCCCGCTGCTGCACAGCCAAAATCGGCTGGCAAGACCGAAAAAAACATCCGCAGCTATGGTGGGGGACAGGTTCCAGTCTTATATAAGATATAATACTGGCTCTGTCAGCAACGCTACCCGCGTATGGCTGGCCAGGTGTTTTTTGAGGTGATTGAGCGATATGACCGACCAGGTTCCCGCGCGTGAGTATTTCATCCAGGGCCTGACGCTGGATGGCAAGAAGTTTCGTCCGAGTGACTGGGCGGAGCGTCTGTGCGGCGCCGTGTCGTTCTGCGGCCGAAGCAATTCTGGCCCGAACGCATACATGCAGTACTCCCCCTACGTGCGTCCGACGATGGTGGGCGACGTCAAGTGCGTCGTTGTCGACGAGCGACTGCGCGAGATCGAGCCGCGAATGTTCGATTTCGTGATGAGTTTTGCCCGTGACAACGGTTTGCAGATGACGGAAGCCTGCTTCGTTCCCGACGTCAAATAATTCCCCTTCGGCCGTTTTCGGCCAGACGTGAGTGCCGGGCCTTTGGCCCTGACTCACCGTCGAACTGCCACATCGCTGCCGCCCCGGCACGTCTGCACTGCCTTCCTCTTTGTGTATTGTTGCGTGGAACGTTCATTGGGACGCGCCATGTCCGTTTGACGGACACGTTTCATACCGCGCACCAAAGAAAAAAGCCCGCATAAAGCGGGCTTTTTAGTGTCCCGACCGTAGTCGGAACCGGCAAGCAACTTGTTGTGCTTTGCAGCTAGCGCTGTCTTAGGCAGCAGCCGACATCGCCTTGATGGCGGCCGACAGGCGGCTCTTTTGACGAGCAGCGGTGTTCTTGTGGACGATCTTCTTGTCAGCGATGATGTCGATCGTCTTTGCCGAAGCGCGCAGCACTTCCTTGGCAGCAGCCTGGTCGCCGGTGGCGATGGCCTTGCGAACAGCCTTCACAGCCGTGCGCAGACGCGAACGCAGTGCCGAGTTGTGGGCGTTGATCTTAACGGTTTGACGCGCGCGCTTGCGTGCTTGTGCGGTATTTGCCATGTTCTGTGAATTCCTTGAATTGCTCCGCCTGATGCGGCTTCTATGCAGTTTGGCTCGGCTCCCTGGGAGACACGGTGGCCAGGAAGCAATCCATTGACTTCGAAACCGTCGATTATAGCCGAAGCGAAACGGAAATTGCAACTTCTTTGCTGCACTGCTGTGCGTATAATACGCGCAACATGAATTTGCTAAAAGCTCTCGCTACGGTCAGCGGTTTTACGATGCTCTCGCGCATCACCGGCCTGATTCGTGAAATTCTAATCGCCCGCATGTTCGGCGCCGGTCCCATGACCGACGCCTATAACGTGGCGTTCCGTATCCCCAATTTGCTGCGCCGCCTGTCCGCTGAAGGGGCGTTTTCGCAAGCATTCGTCCCAATTCTGGCCGAATTCAAGACGCAACGTAGCGAAGCCGAGACCAAAACGCTGGTCGACTCGGTCACGACGGTGCTGTTCTGGGGGCTGCTTTCCATCACGATTGCGGGCGTGCTCGGTGCGTCCGGGGTCGTGTACGCCGTGGCGACGGGCCTGTCGCGCGAGAACGGCACGTTCGACGCCGCCGTCTTCATGACGCGCGTGATGTTCCCCTATATCACCCTGATTTCGATCACGAC
This sequence comes from Pandoraea sp. ISTKB, assembly GCF_001721285.1. Taxonomy (NCBI): domain Bacteria; kingdom Pseudomonadati; phylum Pseudomonadota; class Betaproteobacteria; order Burkholderiales; family Burkholderiaceae; genus Pandoraea; species Pandoraea sp. ISTKB. Next base: position 52,252 of record NZ_MAOS01000029.1, on the reverse strand, counting down.
GCTGGCCGCCGGGGTGCTCAATACGTGGCGCCAGTTCTCGATGCCGGCGTTCGCCCCGGTGCTGCTCAACGTCAGCTCGATCGTGGCGTCGCTGTGGGTGGCCCCGCATCTTGAGACGCCGGTCTATGCGCTGGCTTATGCCGTGATCGTCGGCGGGGTGCTGCAACTCGTCATCCAGTTGCCGGCGCTCGCACGCATCGGCATGTTGCCGCGCATCACGTTCAACGTTCTCGCGGCCCTGCGCAATGCCGGCGTGAAGCGTGTGCTTGCCAAGATGGTCCCCGCGACGCTCGCGGTGTCGGTTGCGCAGGTGAGCCTCATCATCAACACGAACATTGCCTCGCGACTGGCGCAGGGCAGCGTCTCGTGGCTGGCCTATGCCGACCGTCTGATGGAATTTCCGACGGCGTTGCTGGGTGTGGCGCTCGGCACCATCCTGCTGCCGAGCCTGTCGCGGGCAAACGCCGACGGCGATGCCGCCGAGTATTCGGCGCTGCTGGATTGGGGGCTGCGTCTGACGTTCCTGCTGGCGATGCCCAGTGCCGTGGGCCTATTCGTCTACGCAGAACCGCTGACCGCAACGCTCTATCAATATGGTCGCTTCGATGCGACCGACGTCGCGATGACCGCGCATGCGCTGACGGCGTATGGCGTGGGCCTCGTCGGCCTGATTCTCATCAAGATTCTCGCGCCGGGCTTCTACGCCAAGCAGGACATCAAGACGCCGGTGAAGATTGCCATCGTGGTATTGATCGCCACGCAGCTGTCGAACCTGCTTTTCGTGCGCTGGTTCGCGCATGCCGGACTGTCGTTGTCGATCGGCGTGGGCGCCTGCATGAACGCGGCGCTGCTTTTCGTCGGCCTCTACAAGCGCGGCATTTACCGTCCCGCGCCGGGGTGGCGCTTATTCTTCGTGCAACTGCTCGCCGCGTGCCTGATTCTGGCCGGTCTGCTGTTGTGGTTCACGCAGAGCTTCGACTGGGTGGCGCTTGGTGCGCGTCCGCTGGCGCGAATTGCGTTGCTCGGCGCGAGTCTGGTGCTATGCGCCGTGGTGTATTTCGGGGCATTATTCCTCATGGGTTTCAACTTCTCGTTCTTCCGCCGCCGAACCCTCTCCTGATCCGCCGGGATTGCGGAACGGGCAAGTGACACGGAAGAAATCACGGATACCGCATGGCGAATCGAATTCTCGAGTACTTTGCCGCGCTGGTGGCGTCCGACGACGGTCTGCCGTTGACCGAGGCCGCCATCGCCATCGCGCAGGACGTCTATCCCGACCTCGACGTGCAGGACACGCTGACGCAGATCGACGCGCTTGCCGCTCGTCTGGCCAAACGTCTGCCGCCCGACGCCGGACCGTTGCAGAAACTGCAACTGCTCGACCACTTCTTCTTCCGTGAACTGGGTTTCACGGTCAATCAGAACGACTACTACGACCCGGACAACAGCCATTTGCATGTGGTGCTGGACCGGCGTCGTGGCATTCCCATTTCTCTGGCCGTGTTGTGCATGGAGATCGGTCACCAGATCGGGTTGCCGTTGCGCGGCCTCTCGTTCCCCGGTCACTTTCTGCTTCGGCTTGCCGTGCCGGCCGGTGATGTCGTCATCGATCCGATCTCGGGTAACTCGCTCTCGCCGCAGCGCCTGCTCGAAATGGTGGAGCCTTACCTGAAGCACTATCGCGACGAGAGCGCGGAACCGATCCAGGAGCTTGCGTTGTGGGCGTTGCTGCATCCGTTCCTGGAGCCGGCGTCGCCGCGCGAGATCCTGGCGCGCATGCTCCGTAATCTGCGCGCGATCTATACGCAGAATGAACGATGGGAGCGTTTGCTGGCGGTACAGGAGCGTATGGTGCTCGTGCTGCCCGATCAGCCGATCGAGAAGCGCGACCGGGGGCTGGCCTATGCGCGTCTGGGGCTCGTGCGACCGGCGCAGGACGATCTGGAGCTCTATCTGAGCAAGCGCCCCGACGCCGACGATGCTGACGCGATCCGTCAGGTGCTCGACGACCTGAGCCGTCGCCCGGGGAGTCACGGGTAGTCCTGGCGAGGCCTAATGGGGACTAACGGGGCCCGATGTCGCTCTCCCCAACGCTCTACCGATGAAAAACGCCAGCCTGAGTTACCGGCTGGCGTTTTGTTTTGCGTCTCCCGTGGTCTGGTGTCTGGCGTCGACCGATCGACTGCGGGCTATACCGACTGCATCGACAGTTCCTGCACTTCCCGTTGCAAACCGGGCTTGTAGCCGAAATGGAAAAACACTTCGGCCATCAGGAACATCGGGGCGATGAATATCTGAAAGAGATTGTCGAGCAGCGCCGGCTTGCGGCCTTCGAAGTGATGGCCGATGAGTTGCACGATCCAGCCACCGACGAAGAGCACGGCGAAAACGGTCAGCGCCCAGGGCCACGGTAGCCGGGCAAGATGTTGCGTGACGGCGAGCATGACCGCGAAGAACACCGTCATGGCGAGCGTGAGCGGCACGTCGAGCAGGAAGTAGTACATCAGCAGTACCAGCACGATCACATGCGTCGCATTCAGGCCGCTGGGGCCGAGCGGCACCCATGAGAAGGCCTGCATGACGGCGAGGATGATCATGGGAACGCCGAAGAAATGGGTCAGGCGATTCTTGGGACTGCGGTGATAGCGCTGATAGAACGACATCTGTTGCGCCAGTGATTTCATGCCAGCCTCCTGCCTCGGGGGACGACGGGAAGAATGCTCGGGCACCGGTCGGGGAGCATGAATACCGGTGTCTGGTGCCGTCCGCAAGTTGCGGTCGGCATTCCATTGTAGTCATAGTCGCTACGACATTTTGCTGCGGTGCGACAACGTGTCCGGGGAGGCGCTTTGGACTTGCCGCCCGGCGGTACCCATCTGATTTTGGCGTTACTTCGGCTGCATCCGGATGGCGCCGTCCAGGCGAATGACTTCGCCGTTGAGCATCGGATTGCGCACGATCTGTTCCACGAGCATTGCGTACTCAGCGGGCCTGCCCAGCCGTGGCGGGAAGGGGACCATCTGACCGAGCGATGCCTGCACTTCGGCCGGCATGCCGAGCATCATCGGCGTTTCGAAAATCCCGGGGGCGATGGTCATCACGCGAATCCCGCTGCGCGACAGGTCGCGGGCGACCGGGAGCGTGAGGCTCGCGACACCGCCTTTCGACGCCGCGTAGGCGGCTTGCCCCATTTGCCCGTCGAACGCGGCCACGGAGGCTGTATTGACGATCACACCGCGTTCGCCCTCGCCATTGGGTTCCCCCTGACTCATGGCGGTCGCCGCCAGGCGAATCATGTTGAACGTGCCGATCAGATTGATCTGAATGACGCGCGCGAAGGCGTCGAGCGGATGCGGCCCGTCGCGGCCCACGGTCTTGCTGCCGATGGCGATGCCCGCGCAATTGACGAGACCGCGAAGCGTGCCCAGCGATTGGGCCGCCGCCACGGCCGCCTTGCCGTCATCTTCACGTGTGACGTCGCATTTGACGAATTTGCCGCCGAGCTTCTCGGCAAGCGCTTCGCCTTCATCGACGTTGACGTCGGCGAGCGTGACTTTCGCACCAAGTCCGGCCAGCCAGCGCGCGGCCGCTGCGCCGAGCCCCGAGGCGCCACCGGTGATCAGAAACACATTGCCCTGAATTTCCATGCGTCATCCTCCTTTGGCAAAAAAGGCGGCGCAGTGGAAACTGGCCGCCTTTTCTGAGGCGTTACTTATGCAGTGCTCGCGTCACGCGTGTCGAATACACCTCGAACCGACATCGGCTTCGGCGTAACCGGTGAGGGGTCACCCCCGATCACGCGGCGACGGCGACTGAATTACTTCAGTGCGTCGAATGCACGGGTGCGGATTTCTTCCACGCTGCCCTGACCCGAAATCTTGCGGTACTGCGGGGCTTCGACGATCGCGCCCGGGCTACCGTGCTTGGCCCAATCCGAATAATAGGCCACCAGCGGCTTGGTTTGCGATTCGTACACGGCGAGACGCTTCTTGACGGTCTCTTCCTTGTCGTCGTCACGCTGCACGAGCGGTTCGCCGGTCACGTCGTCAACGCCTTCGACCTTCGGCGGATTGAACTTGACGTGGTACGTGCGGCCCGATGCCGGGTGTGTACGACGGCCGCTCATGCGGGTGATGATTTCGTCGAACGGCACGTCGATTTCGAGCACGAAGTCGATGGCGACGCCCGCTTCCTTCATGGCTTCCGCCTGGGCGATGGTGCGCGGGAAACCGTCGAACAGATAGCCGTTCTTGCAGTCGTCGGCGGTGAGGCGTTGCTTCACCATGCCGATGATCACGGCGTCCGGCACCAGATCGCCGGCGTCCATGAAGCGCTTGGCTTCGAGGCCGAGTTGGGTGCCTTCCTTGATCGCGGCGCGCAGCATGTCGCCGGTCGAGATTTGCGGGATGCCGAATTTTTCTTTGATGAAAGTTGCTTGGGTGCCCTTACCGGCCCCGGGTGCCCCCAACAAAATCAGACGCATCGATGACTCCTGAAAGTTTGTGATTTGTAAATGCTGTGCGTGCGGCAGGCGGGTGCGTCCCCCGGGGGTCTTGCGGCGGTTGCGGGTCCGGTGACCGGCCAACCGCGCGGCGCGCAGACGTCGCGCTCGGCATAGCGCGACGCGCGCGGGACCGAGGTCTGCTCGCGAGAATCAGAGCGATTATGCCACGTCATGCCCGCCCGGCGGCGTTTTGCAGACTTGCCAACGCGATGTCGATGCGATTTCCGGGACACGCCCGTTGCCTCAGCAGGGGCATGCCGAACCTCGGATTTGCGCCGAGCCGCGAACGGGATAACGCGTCAGTTTTTCAGCAATGCGCGCACGCGTTCGAGATCTTCGGCGGTGTCCACGCCCGGTAGCGGGGCATCGTCGGTAACCAGCACGGCGATACGTTCGCCATGCCAGAGCGCCCGCAACTGTTCAAGCGACTCGGCCGTCTCGACCGGCGCCTGCGGCAAGCTGGGATAGCTGCGAAGGAATTTGGCGCGATAGGCGTACAGCCCGATATGACGAAAGATCGGTGTCGTCGCGGCCGGCAGCGTGGCTGTATGGGCCAGGCCCGCAGCCCACGCGTCGCGCGACCAGGGAATGGGCGCGCGGGAAAAATACAACGCACGGCTGTGCGCGTCGAGCACGACCTTGACGACGTTCGGCGAGAAGATCTCGGCGTTGTCGGTGATCGGATGCGCTGCCGTTGACAGCGCACATTCAGGATGTTCGGCCAGATGCCCGGCGACGGCATGCACCAGCCGCGGGTCGATCAGGGGTTCGTCGCCCTGCACGTTGACGACGATGGTGTCGTCCGACCAGCCTTGCTGGACGGCGACTTCGGCAAGACGGTCGGTACCGGTCGGGTGATCGGCACGCGTGAGCACGACATCGAAGCCATGGGCCGAGACGGCGTCCACCACACTTTGCGCGTCCGTGGCCACGACCACCTGACGCGCCCCTGACTCGCGCGCGCGCTCAGCGACACGCACGACCATCGGTTTGCCGCCGATGTCGGCCAGCGGCTTGTTGGGCAGGCGTGTCGACGCGAGACGCGCGGGCACCACGGCGACAAAATCGAGGGTGGCTTTCGTATCGCTCACGATGCGGACTTATCGTCGTTCAGCGGGACGGGCGTACCTTCGACGGACTGACGCGCTTCATCGGCCAGCATGACGGGAATCCCGTCGCGAATCGGGTACGCGAGCTTGTCTGCGTGGCAAATAAGCTCCTGGGCTTTCTTATCCAGCTCCAGCGGGCCCTTGCACAACGGGCAGACGAGAATCTCAAACAGTCGGTTGTCCACGCAATTTCTCCACTACCAGTGATACGAGACGCGCATCGAGCGCTGCCTCGGCAGGTACGGCCCACACACGCGGGTCGGACCAGGTGACGCATTTTACTGCATCCTTTTCGGTGATCAGGATGGCGTCGGCGGCAACGCCGTCGAACGGATTCGCCGCAAAGTCGTAATGATCGGGCAGCGCCAGCGTCTCGATTTGCAAGCCTGCCGCACGCAATGCCGCGAAGAATCGCTCCGGCGCCCCGATGCCGGCGGCGGCCAGCACGCGTTTACCTGCGAAGTGCGACAGCGCCCGGGTGAGCGAGGGTTGGCTCACGCACCACGCGTCACCGAGCGTGAGCGTCAGGCGCCACGTGTTGGGCCACTCGGGCAGCGTCCTGCCGTAAGGATCGTTGATCAGATTGATGTCCCGACGACGCGACAACGGCTCACGCAACGGTCCGGCAGGCAAGAGAAAGCCGTTGCCGCCAAGGCGGTGATCGAAGACGGCAATCTCGACATCGCGTGCCAGCGCGTAATGTTGAAGCCCGTCGTCGCACACGATGACATCGCATTCCGGATGTGCTGCGAGCAACGCCTGGCCGCCTTCGACGCGCGACGGCCAGACCCACACAGGCGCGCCCGTGCGTTTGGCGATCAGCAACGGTTCGTCGCCGGTCGCTTCGGGGCGCGCAGTGACACTGACCTCGGTCGGACGGGAAAGTCTGGCGCCGTATCCACGCGAGAGCACGCCGGGCGTATAGCCGTGAGCGCGCAAGGCTTCGACGAGGGCGATGACGGTCGGTGTCTTGCCGGTTCCGCCCACGGTGAGGTTGCCGACGATGACGACCGGCACCGGCAGGCGCGTTGATGGCTTCCCGCCACGACGAAAACGCATGCGCCGCCACGCCGCGATGGCGCCAAAGATCCACGACAGGGGCCACAACAGCCACGCCACGATCCCGCGACGTTGCCACTGCGCGGTCACCCAATGCACCAGCGATCCGGACAGACGGGGCACGAGCGCGCGTGCGCGCGCCCCGTTCGCGTTGTCCGGACGAGTGGCGTGGGTCATCGGGCCGGTTGCGCCGTCGTCGAGCGCGCGGCGAACGTCAGACGCGACAGGCCGGCTTCACGCGCCGCTTCCATCACATTGATGACCGATTGATGAGCGCTCTTGGCGTCGGCATTGATGATGATGACGGGCGGCTCGGCACCCGTGTTCGCCGGGCCGGCTGCCTGACGCAGTGCCGCCGTCAGGCTCGCCACATCGCGTTGTGCGAGCGAGTGCCGATCGATGGCGTAACTGCCATCCGCGCCGACCGAGACGACGATCTGACGCGGCGGCACCACGGCCTTTTCGGCATCCGCCGTCGGCAGATTGACCTTGAGCGCCGTGTAGCGCGTGTAGGTCGTGGTGACCATCAGGAAGATCAGGATGACGAGCAGCACGTCGATGAGCGGAATCAGATTGATTTCCGGCTCGTCGCGCGTGGAGAGACCTCGACGGAAATTCATCGCGTGTCTCTCGAATCAATGCCGCGGCAGCGTGGCATCGAGAAAATGAACGGCCTGCGTCTCGAGCTCGACGAGGAAGGCGTCGACACGCGTGCGGTAATAGCGATAGAAGATCATCGCGGGAATCGCGATCATCAGCCCGAAGCCGGTGTTGTAGAGCGCAACGGAAATGCCGTGCGCCAGTTGGGCCGGGTCGGTGCCTGTTGCATCCTGCGAACCGAAAATCTCGATCATGCCGATCACCGTGCCGAACAGCCCCATCAGCGGGGCGACCGAGGCGATGGTGCCCAGGGCGGGCAGAAAGCGTTCCAGTTCGTGAGCGACGGCACGCCCCGTTTCCTCCAGCGCTTCCTTGGCGCCTTCGCGCGGGCCTTGCGGATTATGGGCGACGTACCGGACGCCGGTCGCCAGCACCCGGCCGAGCATCGAGCCGCGGGCCAGCGCTTCGGTGGCGTCCTGCTTGGCGGCGCCACGGCGGGCGAGCGTGATCGCGTTTTCGAGCACGCCCGTCGGCAGCACGCGAGTGCGGCGCAACGACAGTGCGCGCTCCACGATCAGAGCGAGGGCGATGACGGATGCGATGAGAAGTGGCCAGATGGGCCAGCCGGCGGCCTGGATGACGGCGAACAAAGACGACCTCTTGCTTGTTGCGGGGATGGGCAAACGAGTCCGAACTGTAGCGTGCAGGGGGGGGATGGGCAAGCACCGTTTTCCACACCTCACGAGCACAAGGATGTGGACAACCTTGGGATACGTTCGACAACTCTTTGACGCGACGGCTCTTTTTAGTTCGTGATGAAAAAATAGGCAATGAGCGGTTTCAGAAATGAACACCACCGCAAGCTCACAAATCCCAGGACTTTTCCATCAGCCTGTGGATAACTATGTGCACATGTCGTCCAGCGAAGATATATCTTGGTGCCGTCGCCTGATTCGTGACGCGGGAGACAGCAGATGTCCCCCGCAAACCCTGATAAATCAAGGGTTTGTTGTCTCGGTGCAGGAAATATGGGGCGCCCGGACGAGAAAACCCTTAAATTAGCGGGCCTGTGGACAGTTTTTCGTCAGCGCATACGCATGAACCTATCTTTCGACGACGCACGGCCCAACGGTGGTGCAGATCGCGTGCTAAGTGTTTCGGATTTGAACAAGGCCGTTGCCGGCGTGCTGGAGCGGAGTTTTCCTCTGGCCTGGGTCAGCGGTGAGATATCCAACTTCACGCGCGCGGCCAGCGGCCATTGGTATTTCTCGATCAAGGACGCGCAGGCGCAGATGCGCTGCGTGATGTTCCGTGGGCGCGCGCAGCACGCGGACTTCTCGCCGAAAGAGGGCGACCGGGTCGAAGTCCGGGCCTTGCTCTCCATGTATGTGCCGCGCGGCGAGGTGCAGCTCAACGTCGAGGCGATTCGCCGGGCGGGGCAGGGCAACCTGTACGAAGCGTTTCTGCGGCTAAAGGAAAAACTCGCCGCCGCCGGTCTGTTCGACGCCGAACGCAAACGCCCCTTGCCCCGTTATGCACGCCGGGTGGGAGTCGTCACGTCGTTGCAAGCCGCGGCTTTGCGCGACGTGCTGACGACGTTGGCGCGTCGCGCCCCACACATCTCCATCGTGGTCTACCCGGCGCCGGTGCAAGGTGCCGACGCTGCGTCGCGGCTGGCGGCCGCACTCGATACCGCCAACACTCGCAACGAGGTCGACACGATTCTCCTGTGTCGGGGCGGCGGTTCCATCGAAGATCTGTGGGCGTTCAACGAGGAAGTGCTCGCGCACGCCATTGCCCGCAGCAAGCTGCCCGTGGTCTCCGGCGTGGGACACGAAACCGATTTCACCATTGCTGACTTCGTGGCGGACGTGCGCGCCCCCACGCCCACGGCGGCGGCCGAGCTGATTACGGCTGCGCGCGACGAGTGTCTGCGCGACGTGGACCGCGAGCGCCAGCGCCTGAGCCGCGCGATGCGCCGCACGCTGGAGCAGCGCGCCCAGCAACTCGACAGCCTGTCGCGCGGGCTGGTATCGCCGCGTGAGCGCCTGGCCCGTCAGCGCGGCGAACTGGCGCATCTGGCCGACCGTATGCGCCATGCGCTGGAGCGCCCGCTGGCCCAGCGCCGCAGCCGGTTCGAGATGTTGCGCCTGAGACTGGCCCGTGCCGTGCCCGATGTGGCGTCGCAGCATGAGCGGCTGGCATTGCTCTCGCAACGCTTGCGCACGGCGATGTCGCGTCGCGCGGAGCGTTCGACCCAACGCCTGCTCGACGCGAACGCTCAGCTCGAGTTGCTCAACCCGCGGCGCACGCTGCAACGCGGTTATGCCGCCGTGCTCGACGCGAAAGGCCAACCGTTACGCGACCCGAGGAAGTTGCAGCGCGGTCAGCAGGTGACGATGCACCTGGCCGACGGGGCGGCGGACGTCGGTATTGGTGATGTCCAGGTCAGGCTAGACGATACTTTTTAGTCGACCCTGTTGGGCAAAGCTGGCGAATCGCAGGCATCGTGCATCGATTAGTCGGGATCGGCAAACAATCGTCACATTCGTCGGGCAGATTGCGTAAACCAAGTACCCGTTGGGTTTGCGGGGTTATCGCATCTGCCCTAGAATCGATGGCTCCGGATAACGCAAAATCGGGTTCCCCTCAGAGCACAAAGGACAATTGCCATGGAACACAAGCTCCCTGAACTGCCGTACGCCATCGATGCACTGGCACCGACCATCTCCAAGGAAACGATGGAGTATCACTACGGCAAGCATCACCAAGCCTATGTGACGAACTTGAACAACCTGATCAAGGGCACCGAATTCGAAAACGCCAGCCTCGAAGACATCATCAAGAAGTCGTCGGGCGGCGTGTTCAACAACGCAGCACAGGTGTGGAACCACACCTTCTTCTGGAACACCCTGTCGCCGAACGGCGGCGGTGCTCCGAGCGGCGATCTGGCCAAGGCCATCGACGCCAAGTTCGGCTCGTTCGACGCTTTCAAGGAAACGTTCTCGAAGTCGGCCGTGGGTAACTTCGGTTCGGGCTGGACGTGGCTCGTGAAGAAGGCCGACGGTTCGGTCGACATCGTGAACACCAGCAACGCTGCCACGCCGCTGACCGGCGCCGACAAGCCGCTGATCACGATCGACGTGTGGGAACACGCTTACTACATCGACTACCGCAATGCCCGTCCGAAGTTCGTCGAGGCATTCTGGAATCTGGTCAATTGGGAATTCGCCGCGAAGAACTTCGCGTAATCGAGACTCCCGGAATTTGCCGGTCGGCTTCGACGCGTCGCCGTCGAAGCCCAACGTCAGTTGCCCGACCCGAGTGTCTGACGGCACCGGCAAAACGAAAGCCCACTGCGTGCAGTGGGCTTTTTGTTTTTCAGCGCTCGCAGAGTCATCAGGATCTTCGGCCTGCTTGATCCGCGTCAACGTTTGCGCAAGTGTGCATGGTTAGAGTGGACGCTTCAAACCGTCTCAAGCCGCTTCACACTTTCCGGACAGCCCATGCCAGACCCTGCGCCAACGTGCACCGCGCCATCTCCGTCACCTCTCTTTGCCTTCCATACACCGGTCACGCGAGAGGTCCACGCCCCACAAGACCCTCGCGCAACGCATCGAAACTGGCTTGCCGACCCGGGGCTCATGCGAAGCCTGCCGCCCGCCGCCTGGACGCTGTTCCGACTCGCCGAATATAAACGCGGTGGCACGGCAACACACATGTGGCGGGTCGGCGCGCTCGCCTGGCGATTCGCGCAAGCGTTGAGCATGCCCGCCATCGAGTCGCAGGCCCTGGGGCTCGCCGCTGCGCTTCACGACACCGGTAAGCTGTGTATTCCGAATTCGATACTGGAGAAGCCCGGAAAGCTCACGCCGGACGAAATGCAGATGATGCGAATGCATCCGCATCTGGGTGCCGATATGTTGAGCGCCATCGGTGGCGCGGCATGTGAACTGGCTGCGACGGTCGCGCGCACGCATCACGAACGTTATGACGGCGGCGGATATCCTTATGGGCTGTCCGGCAATCGCATTCCGCTGGCCGGACGCATCGTCGCACTGGTCGACGTCTTCGACGCGCTGGCGAGTCACCGCCCGTATCGTGCCGCGTTGAGTTCCGCGCAGATCGTCGGCGCCATGCTGGCCGAGCGCGGGCGTCATTTCGACCCGTGGCTGCTGGATCGATTTCTCGAGCGTGCGCTGGGGGCCGCGCTGGAGATATCGAGTGGCGCTCGCTAGCGCCACTCGTAGCAGTGCCTCTGTGTGAGAGAGGTTGCGCTTAGCGCGGCAGACCTGAGATCTTCGAGCCGGGCTTCAGGTTCTTGCTCTTGAACCAGCCGAGATTCATCTCAAGTGCGTATCGCACTGCGGCACGGGGGCAGTGATTGTCTTCCGTTTGCGGCGCCATGTCTTCGATGTTCACGATCGTGCCGTCATCGGCGAGAAACGCGATGGACAACGGCAGATTGGTGTTTTTCATCCAGAAGCAGTGCCCGGCGCTTTGCTCGAACACGAAGAGCATGCCGGCGTTGGCGGGCATGCTCGTGCGATACATCAGCCCTTGTTCGCGGTCGGGCTCATTAGCAGCGACTTCGGCCTTGATGAGGTACATGCCGGCGGAAAGCTGGACGGTCGGGAATTCTCCCGGCTGTTTGATTTGTGCCGTAGCGCTGACCGGGGCGATCGCCATGACGGCGGCAATGCTGGTGAACGTGACGCTGGCAGCAAGCGCGGCCAGTTGACGTGAAATCCGGATCACGAATGACTCCTGGAGAAGATCGGGGGAACGTCAGGAATGCGGTCGAAATGACGCCGAAATGTGCTCAACACCATGAGGAGGGCAGTCCCGCGAGTCGCGGGTCATTGTAGCTGCCGGACGAAAAAAAAGCAGGTTGCATGCGCAACCTGCCTGTTACCGTCCGTTGCGCAGCCATGCTGCGCGACGCGGTACTTACTTGCTTGCAGCAGCCGGAGCTTCAGCAGCAGCGGCCTTCTTGGCCTTCTTGTGCGACGACTTCTTGTGGGTCGACTTCTTCTTTGCAGCCGGCTTGCTTGCAGCGGCCGGAGCAGCAGCGTCAGCGGCCGGAGCCGAAGCTTGGGCGAACACGCCCGTTGCGAACAGGCCAGCGACCAGGGCAGCGATCAGTTTTTTCATGAGATTCCTCGTTGAAGCTCGATGTTTGGGTGGTGTACTCGTTGACCCGCGAAGTGAGTCATCTCCTTTAACGTCCATTCAGGACATCGGTTGACAACCCACTCGCGGAATTTTGCGACCGCAAGTATTACGGCTTGTTACCGGCCGGCGGCTGGCTCATGGTCTTCTTGCCGGTCTTCTTGTGGTGATGCTTCTTATGCTTGGTGGCCGTCTTCTTCGCCGGTGCGGCATGGTCAGCCGCCGGTGCCGCCATAGCAGGCGCTGCTGCTGCAGGCGCTGCCGGTGCGACAGGCGCCGTTGCCGGCGCCGATTGTTGGGCCATCGCGGCACCGGACACGATCAGGCCGGCGGTCAGTGCGAGCAGCAGTTTGTTCATGACTTGGTTTCCTCGTTTCAGTTAGCGGTGCATATATTGCGCACCTGTTCCCTCAACGAGGTGAGCGACGAGTGCGTTGACCGGAAAGTGTAAGTATTTGTTGCGGTAGTTCGCCCCACTGCCCGGGCGCGAGGTTCAACGAAAAGACGTCGACCGGACCGATGGCCACGCGCACAAGGCGAAGTGTCGGTTTGCCGACGGCTGCCGTCATGCGTCTGACCTGACGATTTTTGCCTTCGACGAGTTTGATTTCGAGCCAGTGCGTCGGGATGCTCGCGCGATAGCGGATCGGCGGATGGCGAGGCCAGAGATGCTCCGGTTCAGGGATGCATCGGGCTTCGCAGGGCAGCGTGACAAAGTCGCCGAGATCCAGCCCGCCACGCAGACGCGCGAGTGCCGCTTCGTCGTATTCGCCTTCGACCTGCGCCCAATAGGTCTTGGGCAATTTGCGCTCCGGTTCGGCGATGCGTGCCTGAAGGCGTCCGTCATCGGTGAGCAGCAACAGTCCTTCGCTGTCGGCGTCGAGTCGTCCGGCCGGATAGACGTCCGGCAGGTCGATGCATTCTGCGAGCGTCGGGCGTGTCGGATGCGGCGAGAACTGGCAGATCGTACCGAAGGGTTTGTTCAGGGCGAGCAGTGTCATACGGGGTGAGGGAAACTATTCAGCGTCGACATGTTAATGCATAATCGAAAACATCAGTCTTGTGTCTTATATAAGACTTGCGTTGTGTCATATCCATAGCCGGATGCTGTGACTACAATAGGCGACACCGTGCGCAGCGCCATCTGATTCACCCATTGGAGCCCCATCATGTCGTATCAGCACATCAAGGTCCCGGCAGGCGAGAAGATTACCGTCAACAAGGATTTCTCCCTGAACGTGCCGGACAATCCGATCATCCCGTACATCGAAGGTGACGGCACGGGCGTGGACATTACGCCGGTGATGCTCAAGGTCGTCGATGCGGCCGTGGAAAAGGCCTATGGCGGTCAGCGCAAGATCCACTGGATGGAGATTTACGCCGGCGAGAAGTCGACGCGTATCTACGGTCCGGACGTGTGGCTGCCCGACGAAACGCTTCAGGTCGTGAAGGATTATGTGGTGTCGATCAAAGGGCCGTTGACGACGCCGGTCGGTGGCGGCATTCGTTCGCTTAATGTGGCGTTGCGTCAGCAGCTCGATCTGTATGTGTGTCTGCGTCCGGTGCAGTACTTCAAGGGCGTGCCGTCGCCGGTGCGTCAGCCGGAGAAGATCGACATGGTGATCTTCCGCGAGAACTCCGAGGACATTTACGCCGGGATCGAGTGGGAAGCCGAATCGGCGGGGGCGAAGAAGTTGATCGCGTTCCTGCAAAACGAAATGGGCGTGAGCAAGATTCGTTTCCCCGAAACGTCGGGCATCGGTGTGAAGCCGGTGTCGCGCGAAGGGACCGAGCGTCTGGTGCGCAAGGCGATCCAATACGCGATCGACAACAACCGCGACTCGGTGACGCTCGTGCACAAGGGCAACATCATGAAGTTCACCGAGGGCGCATTCCGCGACTGGGGATACGAACTCGCGAAGAAGGAATTTGCCGCTGCGGAGATCGACGGTGGTCCGTGGTGCAAGGTGAAGCATCCGAAGACGGGCAAGGACATCATCATCAAGGATTCGATCGCCGATGCCTTCTTGCAGCAGATTCTGTTGCGCCCGGCCGAGTACGACGTGATTGCGACGCTGAACCTCAATGGCGACTATGTTTCGGATGCGCTGGCGGCGCAGGTCGGTGGCATTGGGATTGCACCAGGTGCTAACTTGTCGGACTCCGTAGCAATGTTCGAGGCGACACACGGCACGGCGCCGAAGTATGCCGGCAAGGATTACGTGAACCCGGGCTCGGAGATTCTGTCGGCAGAGATGATGTTGCGTCATCTGGGATGGAAGGAGGCGGCGGATCTGATCATCGCGTCGATGGAGAAATCGATTCTCTCGAAGAAGGTGACGTACGACTTTGCGCGCCTGATGGAAGGCGCAACGCAAGTGTCGTGCTCCGGCTTCGGCGACGTGATGATCGAAAACATGTAACGCTGCATAGGCCCGACGTACGAGACATTCGAGCGTTCTTCAAACCCCGGTACAGCGATGCTTGCCGGGGTTTTTCATGTGGACAACGCGCTTAGCTAGGACCGCTTGCGCCGGCCATGCACGCGACCGGAGCGTTGTGCTTCCAACATTGCGCCGAGTGCATAACTGCCAGCGACACAAAGGCTGATGCGGCTCGCATTCGCTAGCCCGTCGACGATGGTCGACGACGTCACGCACAGCAGCAAAAGCCATTGAGGAAAAAAGGCCACCCCGAACGCGAACTCATGGGACATCGCGAGTGGGCTGCGCGTCTTGTCTCTGCGCGCTTGCCACGTTCGCCAGGCTGCGTAACCAAAGCCGCTGATCACTGCGCCGCAATCCACCCAGTTGGCATCGAATTGAAGGTCTGGCCACATGCCGTGTCACCGTCGTCGAAAAATCCATATCGCGGCAACGACTGCCGTGATGACACCGACGATGTCCCGAGGGTCGTATGGCAGCCCCGTGCGGCCGACTACGACCCCAGTCAGGGTGGCGCCAATGAGGGCAAAGTTTGCAACGTGTCGAATTTTTTCACGGGTATCAGGTGTCAGGCGGATCATTGGAAGTCGAAATACTCATTGGACGTAGCGGGGGGCGTGAGAGAAATTGTATTTCGCCCCAATACGTCGGACGCAAGCGATTTGCCGCGTGTCGACTCGCAAATCCGAAAAATCCCGGGAGTAGGAGGGCGCTAGCGGATCAGGATCTTCGTCGTGACGCGATGCTCACCGGTGTTCGGCGTATGACTGCCGAATTCGCGGGGGAAGCCGACTGTCCAGATCACCACGTCGGTGCCCGGCGTCGGCCCGGCCTGATACCAGACGATCATGCCGGAGAACTTCATCTCCTCGCAGCGCTGACCGACCGGCACGGTGTAGGTGATCCATTCCGGTATCACTTCTCCCAACGACGGCTTCGAATCGAGTTCGAACGTCGGGGTGCCGAGGTCGCGGCAGAGCACGCTGTGATTGGTCTGCTCCCAGATTGCGATTCGCTGGTTGACGGCCGCTTCGACCTCAATGGTCGGCGGCGGGAACGTGGGTGCCGCGTATAGCGCGCCCACGCCAAGTACGCCGACGGCAAATGCCGCCGCGCGCAACGCGTTTCCGGTGGTGTCCATGACGGATCTCCCACCCCCCTGTACAACCGGCGCCAGGGCGTTCTCTTCCCCACACGCGGCGTCAGCAAGACGCTTTCATTACAGTGCACACATCGGCACAACGCAAGGAGCAGAGTACGCACGTTCGCATGCTACGCTTCCAGCGTTCCTCACCGCGGTTCTTTCGTGCGTCCGTCCAGCCGGTCGGATGGGCCTATGAATCCGTCACCTTAGCCGTCACTCGCGTAAGGATGAAGATGAAGGTCAACCGCATCGTTGCCAATATTGCCGCGCCGTCGCCGCAAGCGATGCAAGCGGCGCAGCGCTTTTACGGCGAACTGCTCGGGCTCGACTTGCTGATGGATCACGGCTGGATCACCACGTATGGCAATGCGTCGAAGATGGCGGTGCAGATGAGCGTCGCGACTGAGGGCGGCAGCGGCACGCCGGTGCCTGATCTGTCCATCGAGGTCGACGACGTCGACGAGGCGCTCACCCGCATGCGAGACGCCGGCATCGCCATCGAATACGGTCCCGCCGACGAACCGTGGGGCGTACGGCGCTTCTATGTGCGTGACCCGCTCGGACGTCTGCTCAACATCCTCGCGCATCGCTAACGTCCCATCATGCGGCGACGTTGAAGTCCGGGATGTCCTTGGTACCCTTGATACCCAAGATCGCGTCACGTCACTTGCCGTCGGCGCCGTCCCATCGCCAGTCGAAGCGTGCGGCGAGTCGCTGCTGTTCGAATGACTGCGCCACATGATCGACGAACACGCGCGTACGCAGTGGCAGTTGCTTCTTGTTCGAGTAGTAGATGGACACGCCGCCGTACTCGTCGAACCAATCGGGCAGCAGTCGCAAAATGCGGCCTGTCGCGAGCATCGGCGCGGCATGCGGCATCGGCAGCAGCGCAACGCCGTAGCCTAACGCGACGGCATGCGCCATCGCCTCGGGATCGTCGAAGATCATGCGGGTGCGCGCCTCGACATTCACCCGCTCGCCTTCGACATTGCGCAGATCCCACGCGCGCAGGCGCCCGGACATGCCCGAGCGACGCATGATGGCGTCCAATGCCGCCAGCGCCGAGGGGTGCTCAGGCATCTTGCGTCCCGCCATATAGGCCGATGAGGCGCACATCACGGCGTAGGTCGGCGCGAGCCGTCGCGCGATCACCCCTTGCGTGAGTTCGATGCCACCGCCGATGGCTGCGTCGAACCCTTCGCCCACGACGTCCACGCTGCGGTTGTCGAACCGCCAGTCGGGCACGATGTCCGGGTAACGCACGAGAAACTCGCCGAGCATCGGTATGAGGTACTCACGCCCGAACGAGTGCGCGACGCTCACCTTGAGTGTCCCCGACGGCGCACTTTCGCGCTCCGACGCCCGCGAAAACGCATCCGTCAACGCCGCGAACGGGCCATCCACGTCGAGAAGGAAGCGCTCACCGCCCGCCGTCAGCGTAAGGCTGCGCGTGCTTCGGTGAAACAACCGCAAGCCGAGTTGCGTTTCGAGACGCGCGACGTTCTTGCTCACCGCCGCGGGCGTCATGCCCAGCCGCCGGGCGGCCGCCGAGAAGCTGCCGGCGCGCGCGCTCAGGACGAACGATTCGATCAGATGCAAGGCGTCCATAGCTCATCTGTTCCAGTGGGTTGAAAGTGATGATCGACATTATGGTCTAGTTGCGACGTAATCGAGCGCCGATACTGCACTCACTTCCTAACCCAGTGGAGCAACATCATGGCAACGAACTTTCAAGGCAAGGTGGCATTCGTGACGGGCGGCTCGCGCGGTATCGGCGCGGCTGTCGTGCAGCGACTGGCTGACGGCGGCGCGGCAGTCGCTTTCACGTATCACGGCTCGAAGGCCGCAGCGCAGGAGCTGGCCGCGCGTATTCAGTCGGCCGGGGGGCGCGCGATTGCGCTGCAAGCCGACGCCGCAGATGCCGCCGCACTGACCCGCGCGGTGAACGACGCCGCCCGTCAGCTCGGCAAGATCGACATTCTCGTGAACAACGCAGGGGTGCTGGCGCTAGCGTCGGTGGCGGATCTCCCGCTGGAAGACTTCGACCGCCTGCTGAGCGTCAACGTCCGTTCGGTGTTCGTGGCCTCGCAGGCGGCGCTTGCCCATATGGGCGAAGGCGGTCGCATCATCAACATCGGCTCGTGCAACGCGGAGCGCATGCCGTTTCCGGGCGGTTCGGCCTACGCCATGAGCAAGTCGGCGCTGGTCGGTCTCGTCAAGGGCATGGCCCGTGATCTCGGACCGCGCGGCATCACCGTGAACAACGTGCAGCCGGGGCCGACGAATACGGACATGAACCCGGCGCAGAGCGACTTCGCCGCTTCGTTGCACGACTTGATGGCGCTCAAGCGTCATGCGCGTCCCGAAGAAATTGCCGCGATGGTGGCGTACGTCGCCAGCGAGGAAGCGGCTTTCGTGACGGGCGCGAGCCTGACCATCGATGGCGGTTTCAACGCCTGATCGCGACCCTGCGCGAACCCTACGCCGATCTCGCGACAGCGAGGGTCTGCGTGGGAGCACGTTGGGAGGCGTCGGATTTTCGGCGCGCTCGACGTGTCACCGTAAGCGTAAGAAATGCAACATCGGGACGCCCCGCGACCGGGGTACGGCGAGGCGTCGTCATCCTGGTCGACGCGGAAAAATCGCGCGATGCGCCGCGTCGTTGCTGGATGGGAACGGCGGGACGGTGGAACCATGCCAACGTGGCAGCGCCCGGAGAACGTGTTACCGGCGTAACGGCGCGTAAGCATACGCACCGGCGACCGTAAACTCGCGCGGGTAGTGGCGGCATAGACTGCGCGCATGAAGGTCGTTCACCTCTCCCATACGCCGGTCGCGGGCAGTCCGGGCAACATCGTCACCGCGCTGAACCGGCATACCGACATTGCGGCACGGCACATCGTCTTCAACGCGACGGCTTACGCGTCGCGCACGTTTGCCGTCGATCTCGACTGGCAACACCAGCGAGAAGAAGCGCTCGATGTCGTTGCCGCAGCAGACGTCATTCACATCCATCAGATTTTTCCGATGGAAACCACGTTCGGCGCGGACTTCCCCAAGCGTTTCGGCAACAAGAAGCTGATCCGTCAGTTCCATTCCGCCCCGGAGCTTTGGTCTCGCGACGATGCCGCGATGCGCGAACGCATCGTGACCGATCCGCTACCGCAACTCGTGATCGCCCAGGGGCCGGAGCGCTTTTATCCGTTCGCACGTGTCGTGCCGAACATCGTGCCGCTCGACGACGCACGCTATCGTCCCCATCCGGAATGCGTCGGTGAGACGGGCCTTCCGGTCGTGGTTTTCTCGCCCAGCGGACGATCGTCGGGATGGCGAAAACGTTGGGAGACGAAAGGCGCGCCGCAGACCTTGCGTCTGTTGCGCAAGCTCGAACGCCGGGGACTATGCGAAGTGCGATTGATCACCGGCACGCCGCATGACGAGTGTCTGCGTCTGAAGCAGCGTGCGGCCGTCGCGCTCGACGAATGCGTGACGGGCAACTATCACCTCTCCGGACTCGAAGCGCTGTCGCAGGGCAAGCCGACGCTCGGCCATCTCGACAACCGGGTGCAGTCGCAGTTGCGGCGTCTCACCGGCGCGTGTGAGCTGCCGTGGGTCGACGTACCGCTGGAAGCCGCCGAAGGGCCGCTCGTCGAGTTGCTCACGAACGCCTCGCTGCGTGCGGAAATCGGTGCAGCATCGCGTCGATGGATGGAGACGTACTATCACGACGCCGCCATGGTGCAGCACTACCGGCAGGCGTATCTCGATCTCTTCAATGCGCCCGAGCGCTTCGGCGAGCGGCGCATCGACGACGCGACGCAGTGGCTGGCCGTCTCACTGCCGAACCTGCGATGGCGCGCGCGTCGCAATGCCAACGCGTTCTGGCGTGGCCTTTGGGAAACCTGGCACGGTCGTTAGACGGCGTACATCGTCACTCCGAGAACAGCTCGAACAGCAGCGTTCGCATCCACTGACTCGCGGGTTCGCGGTGATAGCGCGCGTGCCAGAACAGATTGATCTGGACGTCCGGAATATCGATGGGATGATCGACGTAGCGCAAGCCGAAGTGCTGGGCGCTGCGTTGCGCGAACTTCTCCGTCACGGTCGCGATGAGGTCGGTCGTGTGGAGGATGTCGGCGAGGGCGACGAAATGCGGCACGCGCAGGCGGATGTTGCGCTGCACGTGCACGCGCGCCATGAACTCGTCCACCTGCCCGTGGCCGGTGCCCGCGGCCACCACCATCACCTGCTCCGACCGCTCGAAATCCTCGCGCGTCATTGATTTCGCGACGGCTTTCGACCGGCTGGATTTGGCGACACGATCGAGCGGATGTCCCGGGCGGAACATGCACACGTACTTCTGCCGGAACAGACGCCGCTGAAAAAATTCGGCTGTCAGGTCTGGCAGATGCCCCACGGCGAGATCCACCTGGCCCGCCGCCATCTCCTCACGCAGATTCACGGCCGTGTTGCGTACGGTGCTGATCGTGATGCCCGGCGCGCGCTCGCCCAGCGCATGCGTCAACTTCGGCAGGAAGTGCACTTCTCCGATGTCCGTCATGGCGATTTGAAACGCCCGTCGGCTCGTGGCCGGATCGAATGCCAACTGACGATTGAAGACGCCGTGTAACGCGTCGAGCGCAGCCGCCACGGGTTCAGCCAGTTCGGTCGCCATCGGCGTCGGCAACATGCCCCGTGAGGTTCGGATAAACAGCTCGTCGTTGAATAGCTTACGCAGGCGAGCCAGCGAGTTGCTGACGGCGGGTTGCGTAACGCCGAGCGCCTCCGCGACGCGAGAGACGCGTCTTGCGTTGTAGAGATGCTGGAAGACCACCAGCAGATTCAGATCGACAGCGTGCAGGTCCATGGAACGTCCTTCGTCTTCCTTCCGTCACGGTGGCTCGCACGAGTGACATCACTGGAATTTATAGGTCATATAAACGAGATTCTATTGGTTTATATCGATCGTTGCGCGATGCTTCCTGCAAACGGCGTCAGAAGCCATATGCGGTGTCCGAACGGCACCGACACAAAGAAGACATCACGGAGACGATCCCCATGCAAGTTCACGTGCAGCCGCTCGGCGAGCGCCTTGACGTCGCCCCTGGCGACAATCTGCTCAAAGTGCTCACCGACCGCCAGGTACCGGTGTCCTACAGTTGCCTGTCCGGACGCTGCGGGACGTGCCGGTGCCGTGTCGTCTCCGGGGATGTGCGCGAGGCGTCGGGCGTGGAATACCGTCATCACGACGAAGCGAATGGTGGCATTGGCGGCATCGATGCCCAGGGCGTCGACGGTACGCGCTTCGTGCTCGCATGCCAGTCGACGATCCACAGCGATTGCGAAATCGAGTTGCCCGAAGTGGACGAAGTCGTGGTGCATCCCGCGAAGATTCTCAAGGCGACGGTGCTGGCCATCGAACCGCTGACGCACGACATCAAGCGCTTGATACTCAAACCGGCCAAGCCGCTCAGCTATTCGCCGGGGCAATACGCTACGCTGCAATTCACCCCTGCCCACATCCGTCCGTATTCGATGGCTGGCCTCGATGCCGACGACACGCTCGAATTCCATATTCGTCGCGTGCCGGGCGGCGCGGTCACGGGGTACGTCGACGAGCAACTCAAAGTCGGCGATGCCGTACGCGTGTCGGGGCCGCTCGGCACCTCGTATCTGCGCACGCGCCATGAGGGGCCGATGCTTTGCGTGGCCGGTGGCACAGGGCTGGCGCCGGTGCTGTCGATCGTGCGCGGCGCACTGGCGCGGAGGATGCCCAATCCCATCGAGATATACGTCGGTGCACGCTCCCCGGCGGATGTCTATGGCCTGACGTGGTTGCGTGACCTTGCGTCGCGTCACGACGGGATTCGTCTGCATGTCGTGACGACGCTCGATGCGCCCCACACCTTCGACGCGCTCGGACAGGACCTGCGTACCGTGCGTACCGGTCATGTCACCGAGGCGCTTGCCGCCGACTACGCCGCCCCTGATGCGTTGACCGGCTGGCGCGCTTACCTGTGCGGTGCACCGCCGATGGTCGATGCGGCCACGCGGCTATTGCGCGAGCGCGGTGTCGACGGCGCGCACATCTACGCCGACGCGTTCTACGCCAAAGCCGCATAACGCCAGCGGGGCGGTCGGCGTGAACGTTCATGCCCGGCACTCACGTCTTCTTCCGCGCCATCCCCTGCATTCACTGCCATTCCGATTCCCCATCAGGAGACGATCGTGACGACAACACCGCAGACCGGACTCGATCCGGCGCCGTCCGCAGGCTTCGAGCCGTCGGACCTCTGGCCGACCGAAGGGTCGAGCCGCATTCCGTTTCGTGTCTATACGGACGAGCAACTGCACCGGCGCGAGCTGGAGCAGTGCTTCTACCGCAACCACTGGAACTACGTCGGGCTGGAGGCTGAAGTCCCGAACCCGGGCGACTTCAAGCGCACGGTGATCGGCGAGCGTTCCGTCAT
This sequence comes from Pandoraea sp. ISTKB, assembly GCF_001721285.1. Taxonomy (NCBI): domain Bacteria; kingdom Pseudomonadati; phylum Pseudomonadota; class Betaproteobacteria; order Burkholderiales; family Burkholderiaceae; genus Pandoraea; species Pandoraea sp. ISTKB. Next base: position 29,750 of record NZ_MAOS01000029.1, on the reverse strand, counting down.
CGTGACGCGCGATGCGGGGGGCGAGATCAACGTGGTCGAGAACGTGTGCGCGCATCGCGGCATGAAGTTCTGCCGCGAGAAGCGCGGCAATCGCACGGACTTCCATTGCCCGTATCACCAGTGGAACTACGACCTCAAAGGCAACCTGCAGGGCGTGCCGTTCCGGCGTGGTGTGAAGCAGGACGGTAAGGTCAACGGCGGCATGCCGAAGGATTTCAAGCCCGAAGACCATGGCCTGACCCAACTGAAGGTCGCCACGCGCGGCGGGGTGATCTTTGCGTCGTTCGACCATGATGTCGAGTCGCTCGAAGCGTTTCTCGGACCGGACATCTGCACCTATTTCGACCGTCTTTTCGATGGCCGCAAGCTCAAGCTGCTCGGCTACAACAAGCAGCGAATCCCGGGCAACTGGAAGCTGATGCAGGAAAACATCAAGGACCCGTATCACCCGGGGCTGCTGCATACGTGGTTCGTCACGTTCGGGCTCTGGCGGGCGGACAACAAGTCGCGGCTGGTGATGGACGCTCACGGGCGCCACGCGGCCATGGTGTCCACGCGCGGGCAGGGCGGTGGCGGAGAGGTGACGTCGGGAGTGTCGAGCTTCAAGGAATCGATGTCGCTCAACGACATGCGCTTTCTCGACATCGTGCAGGAAGACTGGTGGAAGGGGCCGACGGCGGTGCTCATGACGCTTTTTCCCAGCGTCATCCTCCAGCAGCAGGTCAACTCGGTGTCGACGCGTCACATCCAGCCGCGCGGTCACAACGCCTTCGACTTCGTCTGGACGCACTTCGGCTTCGAGGACGACACCGAGGAAATGACCCAGCGCCGTCTGCGTCAGGCCAACCTGTTCGGGCCGGCGGGCTTCGTGTCGGCCGACGACGGCGAGGCCATCGAATGCTCGCAGGAGGGCTTTGCCCAAAAGCCGTGGCACCGGGTGCTGGCCGAACTGGGCGGCACGGGGGTGGAGAACACCGAGCACATGGTGACGGAAACGCTGATTCGCGGCATGTACGCCTACTGGCGCCGCGTGATGGGTGTCTGACGATGCCGAGTCACGTTCGAGGAGACGATTCGATGGTGGATTTCGCAACATTTCAGGCCGTGGTCGAACTCAATGCCGCCTACGCGGCGGCGCTCGACACGCAGGATTGGGACGCCTGGCCCGAGTTTTTCCTGGACGCTTGCGTCTACCGCATTCAGCCGCGCGAGAACTTCGAAATGGGGCTCCCGTTGGCGACGCTGTCGTTCGAGAGCAAAGGCATGCTGCGCGACCGGATCTATGGGATTCGCGACACGCTGTTTCACGATCCGTACTACCAGCGTCACGTGATCGGGTTGCCGTCGATACGGGCGCTCGATGCCGACGATGCGAACACGCTGCATGTCGAGGCGAACTACGCGGTATTCCGGACGAAGCCGGACCAGCTGACCGACATCCTGTCCGTCGGCCGGTATCTGGACATCGTCAAACGAACGGACGACGGCTGGAAGTTCGCGTCGCGTCAATGCATTTTCGATAGCGAGATGATTCCCAACTCGCTCATCTACCCGATCTGAGACGAGGACATCATGAGCGGTAACTGGATTGAGGCGGCGTCGCGCGATGCCATTCCCGAAGACGACGTCATCGGCGTGATCGTCGGTGGGCGGGATATCGCCCTCTATGGCGTGGACGGCGAGGTCTTCGCGACCGACAACGTCTGCACGCACGGCAACGCCCGCCTGTGCGACGGGTTCCTGGAAGGCCACGAAATCGAGTGCCCGCTGCATCAGGGCAAATTCGACGTGCGGACCGGTGCGGCCATGTGTGCGCCGCTGACCGAGGCGGTGAGGACCTACCCGATCCGTATCGAGGCGGAAAAGGTGTACGTCGATTTGGGCTGATCGGCTGGCGCGCCGCAGAAATCGCATTGCGATCGATGGGGCGCAGCACTTTAGGGGATTTTTTCTAAACGGGCCGCCAAATGATGCGTCATTTGGCGGCCCGTCGCGTCTGTGCGGCAGGGGCGGGCGCGCCCGGTGGTGCGGCAGGCGAACCGTCGGGAAGGAAATGAACCGTTCGATTCGATAAATTCAACGATGAAACAGGTGATGCGCCGGATGAACGGCACTTAAGCGACGTGCACGGCTTTCGAAATCGTTAAAGGATTATTCCTTTCGGTGGCTTATCGCGTTGTATTTATGGTATTGGCCGACCGGCTGGCTGCGTAGGATTACTTAGCCAATTCAGGTAATTGCGTAATTGATTTCCGCAACCAGAGACTGGTAAGAGGTATTTTAATAACTGAGTGGAATGTTGCGATGAATATAGTTTTATAAGGTATTAAGCGCAGTTTAATACTGAAAAGATTCGCGGCCTGAGTGGAAAGTTGCGCTGCTTTTTGCATGCAAAAACGGATCCAAAAATAATACGTCTTTTCACATGCATTGTTGCGACGCAACAAAAAACCCGGCCGAGGCCGGGTTCATAAAGCTACGAACTGCGCAGAATCAGCTCGGATTCTGGATGTTCGACGCCTGCTTGCCCTTCGGGCCTTGGACGACGTCGAACGTCACCTTCTGACCTTCCTTCAGGGTCTTGAAACCGTTCATCTGGATCGCCGAGAAGTGCGCGAACAGGTCTTCGCCACCCTCATCCGGCGTGATGAAACCAAAACCCTTGGCATCGTTAAACCATTTGACCGTACCGGTTGCCATACAAACTTCCCCTAAACAATTACGACTACTACATATCACCGCAACAACGAGCACATCTGAAAAACCCGCCGGCTGGCGGCGGCTTCCTAGGCTCACCCAGGCATCTTTTCTTTTAAATCACTTATAGAGGAAAAGCGCCACGTCGATTGTTTTCGCTAACTACCAATAGTGTCAAGCCCTTTTTGAACGATAGAACTTACGTTCGATCAGGTTTTACCCTTATATCTCGGAGGGTATAAGACGTGCGGAGACACGGCCTTGAAATTTGGGTTAAGCTGACTCATATGGGTGTGGCACCCCCGGTGGTCGGGGTTGCAGCGCCTTGCTGGACAACGCACGCGCTGATCGACGAGTGTTGGCACTCCGGTGGACAACCGGACGGCAGGCGGCAATAGGAGCTCCGATTGCTTCCTGCACCCGGGAGTTGTTTAGAATCCACGTATGGCAACCTTACCGACAACGCATGACGACACCGTACAGGAGCGGCAGGAGCAACAGCTCAAGCCGCCGTCCATGTACAAGGTGGTACTGTTGAACGACGATTTCACCCCGATGGAGTTCGTGGTGATGGTCATTCAGGAATATTTCAATAAGGACCGGGAATCTGCCACGCAGATCATGCTCAAGGTTCATCGCGAGGGCAGGGGAGTTTGTGGGGTCTTTACGCGCGACGTCGCGGCGACCAAAGTTGAGCAAGTAGTTAGCCATGCAAGGCAGTCCGGGCACCCGCTGCAGTGCGTGATGGAGGAAGCATGATTGCCCAGGAATTGGAAGTCAGCCTGCACATGGCGTTTATGGAAGCGCGCCAGGCACGACACGAATTCATCACGGTCGAGCACCTGTTGCTCGCCCTGTTGGATAACCCGACCGCAGCCGAAGTGTTGCGCGCCTGCGCGGCGAATCTGGACGATTTGCGCCAGAATCTGCGCAACTTCATCGCCGACAATACGCCGACGGTGCCGGGCAGCGACGAGGTCGACACTCAGCCCACGCTCGGTTTCCAGCGCGTGATTCAACGCGCCATCATGCACGTGCAGTCCACTTCCAACGGTAAGAAGGAAGTGACGGGCGCGAACGTGCTGGTCGCCATCTTCGGCGAGAAGGACTCCCACGCCGTCTACTACCTGCAACAGCAGGGCGTGACGCGTCTGGACGTCGTCAACTTCATCTCCCACGGCATCACCAAGACCGGCGCGTCCGGCGAGTCGGCCAAGGCCGGCGAAGGTGGCGCGGAAGGGGAAGAAGGGGCGAACGCCAAGGAAAGCCCGCTGGCGCAGTACACCCAGAACCTCAACCAGATGGCGCGCGACGGCAAGATCGATCCGCTCATCGGACGCGAATCGGAAGTCGAGCGCGTGGTGCAGGTGCTGTGTCGCCGTCGCAAGAACAATCCGCTGCTCGTCGGCGAAGCCGGTGTGGGCAAGACGGCGATTGCCGAAGGCCTCGCCTGGCGCGTCACGCGCGGCGAAGTCCCCGAGATTCTGCAGGACGCCACCGTCTACTCGCTGGACATGGGCGCGCTGCTCGCCGGTACGAAGTATCGCGGCGACTTCGAGCAACGCCTGAAGGCGGTGCTCAAGGAACTCAAGGAGCGCAACAACGCGATCCTGTTCATCGACGAGATTCACACGCTGATCGGTGCGGGTGCCGCGTCGGGCGGTACGCTTGATGCCTCGAACCTGCTCAAGCCGGCATTGTCGTCGGGGCAGCTCAAGTGCATTGGCGCCACGACCTTTACCGAGTATCGCGGCATCTTCGAGAAGGACGCAGCGCTGTCGCGTCGTTTCCAGAAGATCGACGTGAACGAGCCAACCGTCGAGCAGACCGTGCAGATCCTGCGCGGCCTCAAGTCCCGTTTCGAAGAGCACCACGGCGTGAAGTATTCGTCGAGCGCGCTCTCGGCTGCCGCCGAACTGTCGGCAAAGTTCATTACCGATCGTCACCTGCCGGACAAGGCCATCGACGTGATCGATGAGGCCGGCGCCGCACAGCGCATCCTGCCGAAGTCGAAGCAGAAGAAGACCATCGGCAAGGGCGAAATCGAAGAGATCGTCTCGAAGATCGCCCGGATCCCGGCGCAAAGCGTGTCGGCAGACGACCGCGGCAAGTTGCAGACGCTCGACCGCGACCTCAAGAGCGTGGTGTTCGGACAGGATCCGGCCATCGACGCGCTGTCCGCCGCGATCAAGATGTCGCGTGCCGGGTTGGGCAAGACGGACAAGCCGATTGGCGCGTTCCTCTTCTCGGGCCCGACCGGTGTCGGCAAGACCGAAGTCGCCAAGCAGCTTGCCTTCACGCTGGGCATCGAGCTGATCCGTTTCGACATGTCGGAGTACATGGAGCGTCACGCAGTGAGCCGTCTGATCGGCGCGCCGCCGGGCTACGTGGGCTTCGATCAAGGTGGTCTGCTCACCGAGGCGATCACGAAGAAGCCGCATTGCGTGCTGTTGCTCGACGAAATCGAGAAGGCGCATCCGGATATCTTCAACGTGCTGCTTCAGGTGATGGACCACGGCACGCTGACGGACAACAACGGTCGCAAGGCGGATTTCCGCAACGTCATCATCATCATGACGACGAACGCGGGTGCCGAGACGATCAACCGGGCGAGCATCGGCTTTACGAACGAGCGTCAGGCCGGCGATGAAATGGCCGACATCAAGCGCATGTTCACGCCGGAGTTCCGTAACCGTCTGGATGCGATCATCAGCTTCAAGCCGCTCGACGAGCAGATCATCCTGCGCGTGGTCGACAAGTTCCTCATCCAGCTCGAAGATCAGCTGCACGAGAAGAAGGTCGAGGTGGTGTTCACCGACAAGCTGCGTGCGTATCTGTCGAAGAAGGGCTTCGATCCGCTCATGGGCGCGCGTCCGATGCAGCGTCTGATTCAGGACACGATCCGTCGTGCGCTGGCAGACGAACTGCTGTTCGGGCGACTGACCAGCGGCGGGCGGGTGACCGTGGATCTCGACGAGCATGATCAGGTGCAACTGTCCTTCCCTGAGGACGGCAACACCAAGGCTCAGCCGGAAGCTGCCGAAGTCGAGTGATCGACAGCTCGCTTGCCATCAGGCAGACAAAAAAAGCGCCGCAATTGCGGCGCTTTTTTTTATGGCGTTTCGGTGAGCGACGCGCTTAGTGCTTGCCCGTGCTGCCGAAGCCGCCGGCCCCACGATCGCTTTCGGGGAATTCGTCGACGAGGTTGAACTCGGCTTGTACGACCGGCACGATCACCAACTGTGCGAGACGCTCGAACGGGTTCAGCACGAACGGCTCGTTGCCGCGATTCCACGTCGACACCATCAACTGGCCCTGATAGTCCGAGTCGATCAGGCCGACGAGATTGCCCAGCACGATGCCGTGCTTGTGGCCGAGGCCCGAGCGCGGCAGGATCAGCGCGGCGTAGCCCGGATCGGCCAGATGGATGGCCAGACCCGTCGGCACGAGCACGGTCTGGCCCGGGGCGATGGTCATCGGCGCGTCGAGGCAGGCGCGCAGGTCGAGCCCGGCGCTACCCGGCGTGGCGTAGGCGGGGAGTTGCGAGCGCAGGCGTTCGTCGAGAATCTTGACGTCGAGTTTCATGGCGTGATGGCGTTGAATTGGGGCAAAGGATCCGGTGGGCGTATGGCTGAGCCGAGGACAATCAGTCTTCGGCGCGCAGCGAAAATGCTTGCGCGAGTAACTCGTGAGACCGCAGACGGGCGCGATAGCTGCCGGCGACCGTCAGCACGATGATTTCGTCGGCTTCGAACTGCGCCTGCAACTCCTGCACGCGTTCGGTCACGCGCTCCGGGGTGCCGATGATACTACGCGGCTTCTCCCGCGCGATCACGGACAGTTCCCGATCCCGATATTGCGGCTTGGCCTGCGCGCCTTGTTCGAGGCTGGGAATCGGTTCGTTCATGCCATACGCCATCTGTACGCGACGCAAGTCTACGCCGGCTTCCAGCGCTTCGGCCTCGGCGTCGGTATCGGCACAAATGACGAACAGCGCCACGGCGCAGTACGGCTTGTCCATCTGCCCCGGCGTGAAACGTTCGCGATAGGCCTGCGTGACGCGGTGCCCGTAGTGCGCATTGATGAAGTGCGCGAAGCAATACCGCAGACCGAGTTGTGCCGCGAGCAGTCCGCCGAATTCGCTGGATCCCAGCACCCACAACTCGGGGCGCGTCGGCACTGCGGGTTGCAGCAGCACGCCGCGATACGGATGGTCGTCGGCCAGTGTGTCGCCGAACAGGCCCGCCAGCTCGGCGACCTGCTGAGGGAAGTGCTCACCGGCATCGTACGGGCCTTTCGCGACGGCGCGCGCGGTGCGCATGTCGCCCCCGGGCGCGCGGCCGACGCCGAGGTCGATCCGATTCGGAAACAGTGCTTCGAGCATCAGAAATTGCTCGGCCAGCTTGAACGGACTGTAGTACGGCAGCATCACGCCGCCCGAGCCGACGCGCAGACGCTTCGTCACGCTCGCCAGCCGCGCGATCATCACCTCCGGCGCAGGGTTGGCGACGCCGCGCAGCCCGTGGTGCTCGGCGCACCAGTAGCGCGTGTAGCCGAGATCGTCGGCCGCCTGCGCCAGTTCGACCGTGGCGGCAATGGCGTCTGCCACGCTATGGCCGTGAATGACGGGTGTCTGATCGAGCACCGACAGCTTGATGCGCTGGCGGGCGTGATCGGCAGTTGAGTTTGTCGGTTGATCCATGGGTTTAGGCTCCATCGCCGATGACCGAACCAAGCGGTTCAGCGTCATCGACGCGCATTGTCATACGGGTCAGTGACCGCTGTGGGCAGACGTATCCGCCGGTGGCGTGCCGGGGCCTGCATGCGGCAGGCGCGCAATCATCAGAATCGCAACGATGCCGCCGATGGCACCGCAAAGGAAAATCGAGGCATAACCGAAGAAATTTGCGACCAGTCCGGCCATCGGCCCGATCAGGCCGAGCGCCAGATCGAAGAACGCGGAGTAGGCGGCGAGCGCCGCACCGCGATTCTGCGGCGGCACCTGACGCAGCGCTTCTACGCCGAGCGCCGGGAACACCAGTGCGAAGCCGAGACCCGTGAGGCCCGCTCCTGCCAACGCCATGTGCGGATTGACGGCGCCCCACAGCAGAAACTGACCGATGGCGCTGAAGACGAGTGAGCACATCGCGACGCGGCGTCCGCCGAAGCGGTCGACCGCATGCGACATCAACACGCGCATTGCGATGAACGTGCCGCTATAGAGCGTGAGCGCAAACGCGGCGCCCGACCAGCCGTGGCTGGCATAGAACAGCGTGATGAAGGCGGCGATCACGGCGTAGCCGATGCTGCCCAGCGTCATCGCCAGGCCGGGGCGCCAGACCAGACCGACCACCTTGAAGAACGACAGCCGCGTGCCGCCCACGGGGACCGCCGCAGGCAGTCGCAGGGCAATGGCGAACGCGATGGCGGGCAGGCCGATGTTGACGAGTGAAACGATGGTGAAGCCCGCCGCTTGCAGCAGGTAGGCGCCGAACGGCGCGCCGACGGCCAGCGCGGTGTACATCGACACGCCTTGCCAGGAAATGGCCTTGCTGGCGTGCGCTGCGCCGAGCAGGCCGATGCCCCACGACATGCCGCCCGTGAGCAGCAGGCTTTCGCCGAAGCCGAGTACGACGCGTCCGGCGAGGAGCACGCCGAGCGCGAGCGAGGGGCTCGGCATGATCGACGCGACGAGATACAGGATGCCTGCGGCCGCGCAGCCGCACAGGCCGGTAAGTACCGCGTGACGCGGGCCACGGGTGTCGACGGTGCGTCCCGCGTAGGAGCGCAGCAGCAGGGTGACGACCGACTGAATGCCGATCGTGACACCCACGACGAACGAGCCGAAGCCGAGCGTTTCGTGAACGTACACCGGCAGCACGGGCAACGGCATGCCGATGGTCATGAAGCCGAAGAACATGATCGCGGCGAGCATGCTCAGTGTGCCGTAGACACTGACGTCTGGGCGCGCGGCGGAAGGAGGTTGTGTCATCTTGATTGTTATCGTGTGCGTTGGCCCGAAGGCCGGAATGCCGATGGCCGCAGTGGGGCTGGCACCCGGTGTGCCTAGCTGCGGACCCCCGCCAGTCTGTCAGTGTCGCCGGACAACGACAATGACAGACGGACTGACGGTAGGGGTATTGGCGGTGGCGCAGGTCGCGCTGCACCGCATCCCGGTGTGCCTTGCTGCCAACCCTGCCTAACTAACGTTCGCCGGCCAAGCGAGGCTAGGCGGCACTAAACGGCACTAAACCGCGCAGGTGCCGCGTCTACCCCGGCACGACCAGCGAGCCTGCCGCCGAACTACCGTGCCGGCTGACGAGCCGGTAGCCGGGCGGCGATTTCGACGATCAGGCTGCGGGCGAGCGACTGCTTGTCGGCGCGCGGCAGGCGCTTCTGTCCCGTCTCGTCGAACAGAATGACTTCGTTTTCGTCCTGTCCGAACGTGGCCGGGCCGAGATTGCCCACGAGCAGCGGCACCTGTTTGCGCTGACGTTTTTGCGCGCCGTGCTTTTCGAGATCGCCCGATTCGGCGGCGAAACCCACGCAGTACGGCGGTGTCGGCAACTGTGCCACTGCCGCAAGAATGTCGGGATTCTGGACGAATTCGAGCGTCGGTACGTCGGCGTCGCCGGTCTTCTTGATCTTGTCGCGCGCCACGTCGCGCACGCGCCAGTCGGCAACGGCGGCGACCGCGATGAAGATGTCGTTTTGCGCGACGTTGGCCATCACTGCGTCGTACATTTGTTGCGCGGTCTGCACGTTGCTGCGGATCACGCCGTAAGGCGTGGCGAGCGACGTCGGCCCCGCGACGAGGTGCACGTCGGCACCGGCTTGCGCGGCGGCGCGCGCAAGCGCAAAGCCCATCTTTCCGCTCGACAGGTTGGTCAGGCCTCGCACCGGATCGATCGGCTCGAAGGTCGGGCCGGCCGTGATCAGCACGCGGCGTCCCGCCAGCCGCTTCGGCTGGAAGAACCCGGCAATGGCTTCATAGAGGTCTTCCGGTTCGAGCATGCGACCGTCGCCGATCTCGCCGCAGGCCTGATCGCCGCTGCCCGGCCCGAGGATCGTGACGCCGTCGCCACGCAGGGTGGCGGCGTTGCGTTGCGTGGCCGGATTGGCCCACATCTGACGGTTCATCGCCGGGGCGACCAGCAGCGGACAGTCGCGCGCCACGCACAGCGTGGAGAGCAGATCGTCGGCCATGCCGTGGGCGAGCTTGGCGAGGAAGTCGGTGGAGGCGGGTGCGATGAGGATGGCGTCGGCCTCGCGCGAGAGGTCGATGTGCGCCATGTTGTTGTCGATGCGGTTGTCCCACTGACTGGTGAAGACGGGGCGCCCCGAGAGCGCCTGCATCGTGAGCGGGGTGATGAATTGCGTGGCGGCTTCGGTCATCACGACCTGCACCGTCGCCCCGGCCTTGATGAACAGCCGCGTGAGTTCCGCAGACTTGTAGCAGGCAATACCGCCTGTCAGGCCAAGAACGATGGTCTTGCCAGCGAGTTCACCGCGTTCCATAACAAATGCCTCCTCCAAAGTGCCGCGCGGCGCCTCCAGGGCGCCGCGACGGTATTTGCTGCTTGCCGATCCGCCGCACGGACAACGCCGTGCGAGCGTTCGCGCCACGCCTGCCGGCGCTATTTGCCGCGCCGCACGCGTCGCAACTCGTCGATTACCAGCAGCACCGCGCCCACGCAAATGGCCGAGTCGGCCACGTTGAACGCCGGCCAGTGCCAGCCGCCGACGTGAAAGTCCAGAAAGTCGATCACATGCCCGTAGATCACGCGATCGATCACGTTGCCCAGCGCGCCGCCGAGAATCAGCGACAGCGACAGGCAGAACATCTTCTGGCCGTTGTGACGCTTGAGCAGCAGGATGATGACCGTTGCCGCCACCACGCCGAGCAGCGTAAAGAACCAGCGCTGCCAGCCACCGGCCGAGGCGAGGAAGTTGAACGCCGCGCCCTTGTTGTACACCAGCACGAGATTGAAGAACGAGGTCAGCGGGCGGAATTCGCCGTACTGGAACGTTTTCAGAATCGTGAGCTTGGTCACCTGATCGAGCAGGATCGCAATGACCGCGATCCCCAGCCACGGCGCCAGCCCGAAGGTGGCGCCGCTACGGGCGCTGCCGCCCGATCCCGATCCGCTACGCTTTGCACTCGTACGTGCACCTGCTTTGCTTGCCATTATGCCGCGCTCCGGTGTTCGCCGCTGCCGAAGAGGTTCGACACGCAACGTCCGCAAAGGGTCGGGTGAGCGGCGTCCGCGCCCACGTCTTCACGATAGTGCCAGCAGCGCTCGCACTTCTGATGCGTCGACGGCGTCACCACCACGCCTTCTTCCGCTTCCGAAGCGACTTGCGTGACCTTGGCGGCCGAGGTGATCAGCACGAAGCGCAGATCGTCGCCGAGGCTGGCCAGCACGTCGTACTTGCGGCCCGAGACGCGCACGTCCACTTCCGCCTGCAACGACGAACCGATCTGCTCGGCGGCGCGGGCTTCTTCGAGCGCCTTCGTGACGTCGCCGCGCACCGTGCGCAGCAGATGCCACTTTTCGAGCAGACGCGTGCCTTCCGCCACTTCCGGGTAGGCGTAGAACGTCTCCGTGAAAATCGTGTCGTTGCCCGGCTGGAACACTTGCCACGCTTCTTCCGCCGTGAACGACAGGAACGGGGCCATGACTTTCAGCAGGCCGTGCGTGATGTGATACAGCGCGTTCTGGGCGGCACGACGTGCGGGGGCATCGGGTGCGCTCGTGTACAGACGATCCTTCAGGATGTCGAGGTAGAAGCCGCCGAGATCTTCCGAGCAGAACGTCTGGAGCTTGGACACGACCGGGTGGAACTCGTAACGGTCATAGTGGCCGAGCACTTCGGTTTGCAGCGATTGCGCCAGCGCGACCGCATAACGGTCGATTTCCAGCCACTGGTCCGCGGGCATCGCGTGCTTCGAATGGTCGTAATCGGCCAGGTTCGAGAGCAGGAAGCGCAGCGTATTGCGGATACGACGGTAGCTTTCGACCACGCGCTTGAGGATTTCGTCTGAGATCGACAGCTCGCCCGAGTAGTCGGTCGATGCCACCCACAGACGGATGATTTCGGCTCCCAGCTTGCCCGCGACTTCCTGCGGCACGATGGTGTTGCCGACCGACTTCGACATCTTGCGGCCCTGACCGTCGACGGTGAAGCCGTGCGTGAGCAGCGCCTTGTAGGGCGCACGGCCGTCGAGCATCGAAGCGGTGAGCAGCGACGAGTGGAACCAGCCGCGATGCTGGTCCGAGCCTTCCAGATACAGGTCGGCCGGGAAGCCCAGCTCATGGGAGTGCGAGCCGCGCAGCACGTGCCAGTGCGTGGTGCCCGAGTCGAACCACACGTCGAGCGTGTCGCGGTTCTTTACGTAATCCTTGGCCTCGTCGCCGAGCAGTTCGACCGGGTCGAGCGTCTGCCAGGCTTCGATGCCTTCAAGCTCCACGCGCTTGGCCACGGCTTCGATCAACTCGGGCGTGCGCGGGTGCAGCGCACCGGTTTCCTTGTGGACGAAGAACGCCATCGGCACGCCCCATTGGCGCTGGCGCGAGAGCGTCCAGTCCGGGCGGTGCGCGATCATGTTGTGCAGGCGCTGCTTGCCCCACGACGGGAAGAACTCCGTGGCTTCGATGGCGGCGAGCGCGATTTCGCGCAGCGTCTGACCGTTGCCCGGCGCGCCGTCGACCGGCTTCACGTCCATACCGGCGAACCACTGGTTGGTCGCGCGGTAGATGATCGGGGACTTGTGACGCCAGCAGTGCATGTAGCTGTGCGTGTACTTGAACGAGTGGAACAGCGAGCCCGCGTCGCGCAGCGCTTCGACGATCTGCGGGTTGGCGTCCCAGATCGACTGACCGCCGAACAGCGGCAGGCTGTCCTGATAGCGGCCGTCGCCGAGCACCGGCATGCGGATTTCCGAGTCCGGCATGTCGTGCGCCTTGCACGACACGAAGTCTTCCACGCCGTAGGCCGGCGCCGAGTGCACGATACCGGTACCGGTATCGGTCGTCACATAGTCGCCGAGGTAGATGGGCGACGTGCGGTCATAACCGGCATCGGCGCTCGCGAGCGGGTGACGGAAACGGATCAGCGAGAGCGCTTCGCCCTTCGTGCGGGCGACGATCTCGCCGTGCAGGCCGTACGTCTTCAGGCAGTCTTCGACGCGATCGGTCGCGAGGATCAGCAGGCCGCGTTCGGTCGAGACGAGGGCGTACTCGACTTCCGGATGCACGTTGAGCGCCTGGTTCGACGGGATCGTCCAGGGGGTCGTCGTCCAGATGACGATGTAGCCGTCTTCACGCGGCAGCTTCGGCAGACCGAACGCCTTGGCGACCTTCTCCGGTTCCGCGAAGGCGAAGCCCACGTCGATGGCCAGATCGGTCTTGTCCTTGTACTCGACTTCCGCTTCGGCCAGCGCCGAGCCGCAGTCGAAGCACCAGTTCACCGGCTTCAGACCGCGATACACGTAACCGTTCTCCAGAATCTTCGCCAGCGCACGAAGCTCGTCCGCTTCGTTGGAGAAGTTCATGGTCTTGTACGGATTGTCCCAGTCGCCCAGCACGCCCAGACGCTCGAAGTCCGCCTTCTGGCGCTCGATCTGCACGGCGGCGTAGGCGCGCGCCTTTTCCTGCACTTCACGCACGGGCAGATGCTTGCCGAACTGCTTTTCGATCTGGATTTCGATGGGCATGCCGTGGCAGTCCCAGCCCGGCACGTAGGCAGCGTCGAAGCCCGCGAGGCTGCGCGCCTTGACGATCATGTCCTTGAGGATCTTGTTGACCGCGTGACCGATGTGGATGTCACCGTTCGCATACGGCGGGCCGTCGTGCAGGATGAACTTCGGACGGCCTTTGCTGGCGCGGCGGATCTTGTCGTAGATCTTCTTTTCCTGCCATTGCTTGACCCACAGCGGCTCGCGCTTGGGCAGGTCGCCACGCATCGGGAACGGCGTGTCCAGCAGGTTGACGGGATATTTGCTCGGGGCTTTCTTTTCGCTCATGGGTGCAACGCTTCGAATTTGGGATGTCGGGTGTGGGGCGCTCGCGCCGGTGACGTTGCCGGGCCTGTTTCGTGGCCGACGGTGCAACGTCCGGGCGGGTGCCAGAGACGGCGGCGGGCCGCGCGCGTGGCGCTGGGCGCCGGCGCACGCGGGCGAAGATCAACTAATTCGGTCGGTGGCCGAGGTGGCGAAGTCGCGTCGTGCGCTCGGGCCGTTGGCGTCGAGCGCATGGGCGAAATAGGCGCGCGCCTCGCGCGTGTCCTGCGCGATCGCAGCTTCGAGTTCGGCCAGTCCGTCGAATTTCGCTTCGTCCCGCAGCTTCTGCAGGAATTCCACGCGCACCAGCTTGCCGTAGCAATCGCCCGAGAAATCGAGCAGATGGACTTCGAGCAGCACGCGACCGGAATCGTCCACGGTCGGGCGCAGGCCGAGACTCGCCACGGCCGGCAGCGGTTTGTCCGCCAGGCCGTGAACCTGCACGACGAAAATGCCGGTGAGGGCCGGATGCTTGTGGGCGATGCGCAGATTGAGCGTCGGGAAGCCGAGCTTGCGCCCCAGCTTCATGCCGTGCACGACGTGGCCGGTGATCGCGTACGGACGGCCGAGCAGCGCATGCGCGCGCTCGAAGTTGCCGTCGGTGAGCGCGGCGCGCACTTCCGAGCTGGAGATGCGCACGCCGTCGTGCGCGATGGTCGGCATCTGTTCGACGACGAAGTCGAAGCGGCGGCCAGCGTCGCGCAGGTACTCGATATCGCCCGCGCGCTTGGCGCCGAAGCGGAAGTCGTCGCCGACGAGCAGCCAGCGGGTGTGCAGGCCGTCGACGATGATGTTGCGCACGAAGTCTTCGGGCGACTGACCGGCGAAGTGCGCGTTGAAGTGCTCAACCACCAGACGGTCGACGCCGTGTGCGCGCAGCGCTTCGAACTTGTCGCGCAGGTTCGAGATACGGGCGGGCGCACGGTCGGGGGTGAAGTATTCGCGAGGATGCGGCTCGAACGTCATCACGCACACCGGCAAGCCGCGCGCAGCCGCCGCCGCGCGCACGCGCGCGAGCAGTGCCTGGTGGCCCAGGTGCACGCCGTCGAAATTGCCGATCGTCAGCACGCAGGGCGCTTTGCTTTGCGCGTTGGGTAGACCCCGGAAGACTCGCACGATAAGGAAGCGTCAGTACAGGACGTTGATGTATGGGATGAACCGCGCGGCGTGGCTGGGAAGGCCCGGCGGCCTGTGACGGCGGGGCAGGGCCCGGACCGCGCAGGACGGCCGATCCGACATTGCGGCGCCGCAGAACGTTGAATTATAAACGCTTCGGGGCCATCGCGGCGCGCATCGCGCTGTCTGGTGCGCCGCGCCAATGATAAAATCCGGCGATGAAGAACATTGTCATCCTGATTTCCGGACGAGGCAGCAACATGCAGGCCATCGTCCGGGCCTGTACCGCAGAAGGCTGGCCGGCCCGCGTGGCCGCCATCATCGCCAATCGTCCCGAGGCCGACGGCCTGGAGTTCGCGCAGGAAAACGGCATCGCCACGGCCATCGTGCCAAGTCGCGGCAAGACCCGCGAGGCGTTCGACGCCGAACTCGCCGCCGAGATCGACCGCCATCAACCCGATCTGGTCGTGCTCGCCGGGTTCATGCGCATTCTCACGCCGGCGTTCACCGAGCGCTACGCCGGGCGGCTCATCAACATTCATCCGTCGCTGCTGCCCGCTTTCCCGGGCCTGCAAACGCACGCCCGTGCACTGGAAGCCGGCTGCAAGATCGTCGGCGCCACCGTGCATTTCGTGACCGCTGAACTCGATCACGGCCCGTACGTGCTGCAAACGGCCGTACCCGTGCGCGACGGCGACACGCCAGAGACACTGGCAGAGCGCATTCTGCCGCTCGAACACATCATTTATCCGCGCGCCGTGCGCTGGTTCGTGGAAGATCGTCTGATCGTGGCCGATGGCCGCGTGACGCTCGCCCCGCGTGCCGACGGCACTTCCGATTCGCAAGATTCGCAATGGCTTTTTGGTGAGGACGCATGAGCACCCGCCCGACCCAGCGCCGCGATGGCGCCAATCAATCCAGTCACCGCTCCGGCGGCCGTTCGTCCGATGCCCGTCATCCTTCCAAAGGTGGCAATGATCGCGGCTATGTCCGCCCGGATCGCTACGACCGTTCGCGCAACGATCGCCGTCAGGACGCGCCGCCCGTCGTCGGCGGGACCGGCATGCGCGGCGAGCGTCTGCCGCCGGCACTCTTCGAACACACGCAACGACTGCTCGGCAGCGTTCTGACGTTCACCGGCCCGGCCGATACGCTCGTCAGCACTTACTTCCGTGCCAACGACAAGCTCGGACATCGGGAACGCGGTGTGCTGGCGGAGACGGTGTTCGCCATTCTGCGTCGCAAGCTCGAATTCGGTCAGCACGCCGTG
Source organism: Pandoraea sp. ISTKB (assembly GCF_001721285.1). Classification (NCBI taxonomy): domain Bacteria; kingdom Pseudomonadati; phylum Pseudomonadota; class Betaproteobacteria; order Burkholderiales; family Burkholderiaceae; genus Pandoraea; species Pandoraea sp. ISTKB. The sequence goes on along the minus strand of NZ_MAOS01000029.1, from coordinate 13,605 downwards.
AGCGGCACGGGGTCGCAGGAACGTCGTCTGGCGCTGCTCGGTCTCGCCTTCACGCGGGGTATCGCGTCGGTGGAACTGGTGGCGACGCCGGACGAAGCAGCCTGGCTCGAACACGTCGGTCAGATCGACCCGGCCAGCCTTGCGCCGCGAGTGCGTACTAACTTGCCGGAATGGTTGTACGACCGTCTGGCCAAGCGTTTCGACGCCACCGAACTCGAAGCGCTCGCTGCGTCGCTGAATCAGCCCGCGCCGCTCGACTGCCGCGTGAACCTCATCAAGGCGACCCGGGAAGATGTGCTCGCCAAGCTGCGCGAGGACAGCTTTTCGGCCGAGCCGACGCCGCTCGCGCCCAATGGCATCCGATTGTCGGGCAAGCCGGCGCTGCAAAAGCATCCGCTGTTCATGTCCGGTGCGATCGAGGTGCAGGACGAGGGTAGCCAATTGCTGTGCCAGTTGGTCGCGCCGCGTCGTGGCGAGATGATCGTCGACTTCTGCGCCGGTGCCGGTGGCAAGACGCTCGCGATTGGTGCGCAGATGCGCTCGACCGGGCGCCTGTATGCGTTCGACGTGTCGGAAAAACGTCTGGCGAAGCTCAAGCCGCGTCTGGCGCGCAGTGGTCTGTCGAACGTCTATCCGGTCATGATCGACAGCGAGAACGATAGCAAGATCAAGCGTCTCGCCGGCAAGATCGACCGTGTGCTGGTCGACGCGCCGTGCAGTGGGCTCGGCACGCTGCGCCGGAATCCGGACCTGAAGTGGCGCCAGTCGCCGCAGTCCGTCGAGGAACTGACGCAGAAGCAAACGTCGATTCTCGCGAGCGCCGCGCGTCTGGTGAAGCCGGGCGGCCGTCTCGTGTACGCGACGTGCAGTCTGCTCACGGAAGAGAACAGCGCGATTGCCGAGGCCTTCGCCGCCGCCCATCCGGACTTCGTGCTGCTGCCCGCAAACGAGTTGCTCGCGGCGCAGAAAATCGGACTCGACACGGGTAAGTACCTCGAATTGCTGCCGAACCGCAACGCGACCGACGGCTTTTTTGCTGCCGTGTTCGAGCGTCGTGCGGCAACGAAAGCGTAAGGTATGTTTCGACGGGTGCCCGGGTGGCGCCCGGATGCGCCGCGCCGGTTAGCGCCGGCGAACGACAAGAAAAGATAGAAGGGATATGGCGATGCAGGAAAGTCCGGCTTTCGCGAGGTTGGTGCGGGATGTCGTGCGTGACTTCGGCGATACGCAGATCATCTGGCAGATCGTGGCGCTCGTTGGCGCGCTTGCCGTCGCGTTCGTGCTGCGTCGCTGGATGATCGGTCGTCTTGACCGTCACTTCGAACGTGTCGCGCCGGCCCGCCGCGCGGGATCGTCGAGCCTGCGCCGCTCCTTCTTCCCGATGTTTGGCTGGATGTGCGTGGCGCTCACGCGTGTCGTGCTCCAGGAGTACATGCACGTCTCGCTGCTGATGCTCGCGGAAGTCCCGCTGTTCGGCACGGCGCTCATCTATCTCGCGTTCTACTTCGCACGTCGGCTGTTCGCGTCGTCGCCGCATGCCTCGGGCTTGCTGAAGGTGTTCGAGCGCGTGTTCACGACACTTGCGTGGCTGTCGATGCTTGCCTACGTGCTGGGCGTGCACGACGACATCCTCAAGTGGCTCGCCAGCGTGAAGTTCGCCGTCGGCACGAGCCATCTGACGCTGCTTTCGATACTGTCGGGCGTGCTCTGGATCGGCGTGACGCTGGTGCTGGCGATGTGGGTCGGCTCGCTGATCGAAGACCGGATCATGCGCACGACCACGCTCGACGGCAACCTCAAAGTGGTGCTCTCGCGGCTGATCAAAGGTTTGCTGACGCTCGTTGCCGTACTCGCAACGCTGTCGTTCGTGGGCATCGATATCACCGTGCTCGGTGTGTTCGGCGGGGCGCTTGGCGTGGGGTTGGGCTTCGGCTTGCAGAAGATCGCGTCGAACCTCGTGTCGGGATTCATCATCTTGCTGGATCGCTCCGTGCGGATCGGCGACCTGATTACGGTGTCGACGTATCACGGCACCGTGTCGCAAATCAACACGCGGTATTCGGTGGTACGCGGGCTGGATGGCGTTGAAGCGCTGGTGCCGAACGAACAGCTCGTGACGAACGTCGTCCAGAATCACTCGTTCACCGAGACGCGCGGCCGGGCGAAGGTGAGTGTTCAGGTGGCCTACAGCGCCGATGTCGAACTGGCAATGTCGCTGATGCTCAAGGCCGCGGAGGGCATTCCCCGCGTGCTGTCCGATCCGGCGCCCTCGGCATTGCTGCTGAATTTCGCTGCCGATGGGATGGATCTGGAAATGGGCTTTTGGGTGCAGGATCCGGCGCAAGGCAGTGGCGCCATCCGTTCGGAGATTAATTTACGGATTTGGCGCGCATTTCGTGAGCAGGGTATTGAAATTCCGTATGCGCAGCGCGAAATACGCATTCTGAACGACTGGGCGGACGGCATTCCTGCGGAAGTCCCCCATCCCTCGGTCGACCGCCCTGATTTGCCGGTGGACGCCTTGCCCGCGTCTGCGTCATCGCCCGCCGTGCCGCCCCAACTGGAGTCACCACAGGCGGATGACACCGGAAAGAAGGCCTGATAGACCGATTTCTCTACGTTTTTCCCGGACGCCGGGTTGACCTGCGACAAAATGCGTGGCTGACAGGCTACACACGGGCGTCGGCGCGTCGGGTAAAATGCGTCCCAAACCATAAAAACCAGACGTTCACTGGCACGTTTTCCGCCCATATCGCCACGGCATCCGCAACTTGCCGACCTCCAGCGAATCCAAGCGTCAAGCGAGCGCAAGAACGAGACCTGACGCGACGGCCTATGTCCACATCGGCCGCTTCGGCCCGACAAGACAAGACACGGCTTCGCTGGACCTTGCCGTGATGGCTACCGTATTGATTAGTTTGGAGTGATATTTTGCTGGACAGTCTCCTTGGATTTCTCTCGACCGGCCTGCTCGACTGGAGCGGCTGGGAGATCTTTTTCTTCACGCTGGCCGTCACCCATGTGACGATTGCCGCGGTCACCATCTATCTGCATCGTTGCCAGGCGCACCGCGCCCTCGATGTGCATCCGATCGTCGCTCACTTCTTCCGCCTCTGGCTGTGGATGACCACGGGCATGATCACCAGCGAGTGGGCTGCCATCCACCGCAAGCACCACGCCAAGTGCGAAACGCCGGAAGATCCGCATAGCCCGCAAACGCGTGGCCTGTGGAAGGTGCTGGCCGAAGGCGCCGAACTCTATCGCGCCGAAGCGAAGAACGAAGAAACGCTGCGCAAGTTCAGCCATGGCACGCCGAACGACTGGATCGAGAACAACATCTACAAGCGTTTCCCGATCCTCGGCATCAGCATGATGATGATCATCGACATCGCGCTGTTCGGTGCCATCGGTCTGACCGTGTGGGCCGTGCAGATGGTGTGGATTCCGTTCTGGGCGGCCGGTGTCGTCAACGGTCTGGGCCACTACTGGGGCTACCGCAACTTCAACTGCGCCGACGCGTCGACGAACCTGCTGCCGTGGGGCATCATCATCGGCGGTGAAGAACTGCACAACAATCACCACACCTACGCGACGTCGGCCAAGCTGTCGAACAAGTGGTACGAGTTCGATATCGGCTGGCTGTACATCCGTACGCTGTCGTTCGTGGGGCTGGCCAAGGTGAAGAAGATCGCGCCGACGCCGAAGCTCGCGAAGGTCAAGGCGGCCTGCGACGACGATACGTTGCAAGCCGTGCTCTCGAACCGCTACGAAGTGATGGCGCGTTACGCCAAGACCTTCAAGCGTGCTTATGGCGAGGAACTGGCGCGCTTCAAGGACAAGCGTCAGCACGGCGAATACCAGTTGTTCCGCGGCGCGCGCAAGTGGCTGCATCACGACGAAGCCTCGCTGCAAGAGCCGCAAAAGCAGCAACTCGGCGAGATCTTCGCGCACAGCAATGCCGTGAAGACGTACTACGAACTGCGCAGTGAACTGGCCGGTATCTGGGATCGTTCGAATGCCTCGCGTGAGCAGTTGCTGGGTCAGTTGCAGAACTGGTGCCATCGTGCCGAGCAGAGCGGCATTCACGCATTGCAGGAATTCGCGACGCGTTTGCGCCGCTACGCGTGAACAGGCGCAGCCAGAAATCTGTTTTTGACGCATAATCGAAACCCCGCCACGGCGGGGTTTTGTCATTCCCGGCCTATCCCACGGGCCACGCAAAAATGAATGCCTCACTCAAATCCGTAGAATTCGAGCGCCCCGCACCGAGCGGCGCCACGTGCGTTGCCCATGCCTGGGCACGCGTCCCGGATGCGCCGTCGCAGGAGGAACGCGCGGCGCTCAAGGCCAAAATCAAGCGCTTGCTCGTCGAGCAGGATGCCGTGCTTGTGGCCCATTACTATGTCGACGCCGACTTGCAGGACCTCGCCGAGGAGACCGGCGGCTGCGTGGCCGATTCGCTCGAAATGGCGCGTTTCGGCCGGAATCATTCAGCCAAGACGCTGGTGGTGGCCGGTGTGCGCTTCATGGGCGAGACATCGAAGATTCTCAGTCCCGAAAAACGCATTTTGATGCCCGATCTCGACGCTACGTGCTCGCTCGATCTGGGTTGCCCCGCCGACGAATTCGCCGCATTCTGCGATGCGCATCCCGACCGTACCGTCGTCGTCTATGCCAATACCAGCGCAGCCGTGAAGGCGCGGGCGGACTGGATGGTGACGTCGTCCATCGGCCTGGAAATCGTGGCGCATCTGCATGCACAGGGCAAAAAGATTCTGTGGGCGCCGGACCGCCATCTGGGCAGCTACGTCCAGAAGCAGACGGGCGCCGACATGTTGCTGTGGCAGGGCGCATGCCTCGTGCACGACGAGTTCAAGGGCACCGAACTCGAGCTGCTGCGTCGCGAGCATCCGAACGCCAAGGTGCTGGTGCACCCGGAGTCGCCGGCCGCAGTCGTCGCGCTGGCGGATGTCGTCGGTTCCACGTCGCAGATGATTGCGGCGGCGCAGACCATGGATGCCACCGAGTTCATCGTCGCCACCGACAACGGCATTTTGCACAAGATGCGCGCTGCAGCACCGGGCAAGCATTTCATCGAAGCGCCGACGGCGGGCAACAGCGCCACTTGCAAGAGCTGTGCGCATTGCCCGTGGATGGCGATGAACAGCCTGCGGAATCTGGCGGAAGTGCTGGAGTCGGGGGCTAATGAAATTCACGTCGATCCGGAAATTGGCCGCCGCGCGCATACCTGTATCGATCGCATGTTGACGTTCGCCGAAGCGCGCAAGCAGAACGTGCGCGCCAGCGGTGACTTTGCGCGCGACGGCGCGCTGTTCTCGGGCGTGGGCCCCGCATAATGACGCAATCGAAAACGTTGAACACTGCCGAAGCACTGTCTCCCGAATTCACGACGTTCGGCGAGCCGCTCGAAGCGGCGCTTTCGCGCAACGTGCAGGACGCACTGGCAGAAGACATCGGCAGCGGTGACCTCACGGGTTTGCTCGTGCCGTCGGACGAAATGGCGCATGCGCGAATCATCGTGCGTGAGTCGGCGGTGCTGTGTGGCGTGCGCTGGTTCGAGCGCTGCATGCTGGGCGTCGATGCCTCTGTGCGCGTGCAATGGCACTACCGCGAAGGCGAGCGCATGACGCCCGATTCGCCGGTCTGTGACATTTACGGCCCGGCGCGCGCACTGCTGACCGGCGAGCGTACGTCGATGAACTTCCTTCAGTTGCTCTCGGGTGTCGCGACGGCCGTGCGTCGTTACGCGGACATCGTCGAAGGGACGAAGGCGCGCGTGCTGGATACGCGCAAGACGCTGCCGGGGCTACGTCTCGCGCAGAAGTTCGCGGTTCGCGTAGGTGGCGGGGCGAATCAGCGCCTCGCGCTCTACGACGGCATTCTCATCAAAGAGAACCACATCGCGGCGGCAGGCGGCATTCGTCAGGTGCTGGCAAACGCAGATCGTCTGTCGGACGGCGCGCCGGTGCAGATCGAAGTGGAGTCGCTCGAAGAACTCGAGACCGCGCTGGAATGTGGCGCGACGTCGATCCTGCTCGACAATTTCACGCTGGAAATGATGCGCGAGGCTGCGCGTGTGGCCGATGGACGCGCAGTGCTGGAGGCGTCCGGCGGCATCAATCTGGAAACGCTGCGAGCGATCGCGGAGACGGGCGTCGACCGTATTTCTGTCGGCGGCCTCACCAAGGACGTTCGCGCCGCGGACTTCTCCATGCGCATTCTGGAGACGGTGGGATAAGCGTCACGATGTGACGGCTTGGCTTCCAACGCTTCAGGCACGTAAAAACAACAAGGCCGCAGGCATTACCCTGCGGCCTTGTTGTTTTTACGTGTGCGATCAACGCGTGCGACGCGGTAGCGCCGGCGAAAGCACCGTCGGCAAGGCTTTCGGTAACGTGTCCGGGAAGTCGCGCGAGAAATGCAGGCCACGGCTCTCACGACGCGCCAGTGCGCTATCGACGATCAGCGAAGCGACGTCGACCAGATTGCGCAATTCCAGGAGGTCGCGACTGACGCGGAAGTTGGCGTAATACTCGGCGATTTCCTCGCGCAGCAGGGCGATGCGATGCTGTGCCCGTTCCAGCCGCTTGGTCGTGCGCACGATGCCGACGTAGTTCCACATCATGCGGCGCAGCTCATCCCAGTTGTGCGCGACGACCACTTCTTCATCGGCATCCGAGACACGGCTTTCGTCCCAAGCGGGAACGTCCGTGGCGGCGATCTGGGTGGTTTCGCCGCGCTGAATGTCTTCTGCCGCTGCCTTGCCGAGCACGATACATTCGAGCAGCGAATTGCTGGCAAGACGGTTCGCGCCGTGCAGGCCGGTGTACGTCGCTTCCCCCACCGCGTAGAGTCCGGGCAGATCCGTGCGCCCGTGCATATCCGTGACGATCCCGCCGCACGTGTAATGCGCCGCCGGCACGACGGGAATCGGTTGCTTCGTGATGTCGATTCCCAGTTCAGCGCAGCGCGCGAGAATCGTGGGGAAGTGTTCGCGCAGGAATTCCGGACTTTGATGGCTGATGTCGAGGTACACGCAATCAAGCCCGTGTTTCTTCATCTCGAAGTCGATGGCGCGCGCAACGATATCGCGCGGCGCAAGTTCGGCCCGAGAATCGTGCGCGGGCATGAAGCGCGTGCCGTCAGGGAGCACCAGACGTCCGCCTTCCCCCCGAACGGCTTCCGAGATCAGGAACGACTTGGCGTAAGGATGATAGAGACAGGTCGGATGGAACTGGATGAACTCCATGTTCGCGATCCGGCAGCCCGCGCGCCAGGCCATGGCGATGCCATCGCCCGTCGCGGTGTCGGGGTTCGTCGTGTACAGATAAACCTTGCCGGCCCCGCCGGTCGCCAGCACCGTATGTCGGGCGGTCACCGCGTGGACTTCGCCGGTGCCGAGATCCTGTATGTACAGGCCCTGGCAATGACGTCCGGCGGTCGGTGCCGCGTCGGCGCGATCGGACGTAATCAGATCGACGGCGAAGTGATTCTCGAAAAGGGTGATGTTCGGGTGCCGGCGCACGCGCTCGGTGAGCGTCGTAATAACGGCATGCCCCGTGGCATCGGCCGCGTGAATGATGCGCCGATGGCTGTGACCGCCTTCGCGTGTCAGATGAAAGCCGAGTTCGGCTTGTGCGTCGCGCGTGAAGGGCACGCCTTGCTCGATGAGCCACTCGATGGCTTCGCGGCTGTGTTCGATGATGAAGCGCGTTGCCGCCTCGTCACACAAACCGGCACCGGCGACGAGCGTGTCGGCAACGTGTTCGTCGACGCTGTCGGTGGAGTCCAGCACTGCGGCGATGCCGCCCTGAGCCCAATCGCTCGCACCTTCGGGCATGGGACGCTTGGCGACCAGCGCCACGCGGCAGGTGTTGGCCAGATGCAAGGCGACGGACTGGCCGGCGAGCCCGCTGCCGACGATGACGACATCGAAATTCATGGTACGCGCGCTGTCTGGGATCGACGCATTTTCGGTGGCGCGATCCTCGTGATGAGAGATGAGCCAGTATAGCGAGTCAACACACCCGTGACACATGCCCCTATGCGCAGATCGGAGATATTGTGTGTCGTCGGACTACGCAAAGCGTAGCGCTGCAATTTTCGAGACGCTGAAATGAAAATCCCCCGCCAGTGGCGGGGTATTGAACGCAGTAGCGAACCACTGCGATGAAACCTGTTGATCTTATTTGATCTTGGTTTCTTTGTACGGTACGTGCTTACGAGCCACCGGATCGAACTTGCTGATTTCCATCTTTTCCGGATGGGTACGCTTGTTCTTCGTGGTCGTGTAGAAATGACCCGTACCTGCGGTCGATTCCAGCTTGATCTTGTCGCGAGCGCCTTTTGCCATGATGAGCTCCTAAACTTAGATGGCGTTACGCGAACGCAGGTCCGCGAGAACGGCATCGATACCGACCTTATCGATCAGGCGCAGGCCGGCGTTCGAAAGGCGCAGGCGCACAAAACGGTTTTCGCTCTCAACCCAGAACCGGCGATTTTGCAAGTTCGGGAGGAAACGGCGCTTGGTTTTGTTATTGGCGTGGGAAACGTTATTGCCGACCATCGGCGCTTTCCCGGTCACTTGACATACGCGTGCCATGAAGCACTCCTAACCCAGAATTCTGTGTAAAAAAAGGTGAGTCGAAAAGACAGACCGCGATAATACCACAAAAATCCCAGACAAATCAATCGCTTTAGTCGATGTAGGACGTGAGTCCCTGGCGGGAAACGTCTGTCGGAGATTCGGGGAAGGGACGGATCATAGCGTAAACGTCGCCCAAATGCGAACGGCGTGCCGAATTTATGTGCACGGTGTTGTTCGGCGTCACACTGCGTCACGAATTTCCTCGTGCCCCAGCGCGTCTGCGGCTTGCCTTCGACTTACATATCGCCGCCCTCGGCCAGCGAATAGACGGTATCGCCGGCCACGATGAAATGATCGAGCAGACGAATTTCCAGCAGCGCCAGCGCGTCGCCCAACTGACGTGTCAGCGCAAGATCGGCGGCGCTGGGCGTGGGGACGCCGGACGGATGATTGTGCGCGACGATGATGGCAGCCGCATGAAGGTCCAGTGCGGCGCGTACGATTTCTCTCGGGTAGACGCAGGTCTGCGTGAGCGTTCCCTCGAACATGATGCGCGTGCCGATCAGCCGGTGCGCGGCGTCCAGAAACAGGCAGACGAAGCGCTCGCGCGAGGTGTCCTGCAATGTGAGACGCAGATAATCGCGAACCCGGGCGGGAGAATCGAGCATGCAGCCGGATTGCAGGCCTTCGCGCAACATGCGGCGTGCCACTTCCAGCGCGGCCTGAAACTGAAGGGATTTGGCCTGGCCGAGGCCCGGGATCTGCCGCAATGTCTCGAACGGTGTGGCAAGCAATCTGCCGAGCGATCCGCTGCGGGCCAGCAGCTCGCGCCCGAGATCGACGGCATTGCGGCCATGCGAGCCGGTGCGCAGCAAGATGGCGAGCAACTCGGCGTCGGACAGGGCGTTAGGCCCATGGGCGAGCATTTTTTCGCGGGGGCGCTCGGCGGGTGGCCAGTGAGCGATGGACATGACGGCTCCGGAAGGCGGACACGGTCGCAGGCATGATCGCGGGTGTCACTAATAAGAAACACAACCGCCGAAGGGAAAAATTCGGGGCTGCTTTGATGGGGAGCCGGACGCGCAACGCGTCGTCGCTTACAATAATAGCTTGACCTTGCTGTGAGACCCCCATGAGTTCTGTTGCAACCCCCGTGGTTCAAGACGATTCCTATCTGACGCTCCACTACCGGATCGGCGCGCCCGACGGCGCGGACATTGTCAACACTTTCGAAGGCACCCCCGCAACGTTGCAACTCGGCGGCGGCCAGATGGCGCCGACGCTGGAGCAGGCGATGCTGGGGATGGCCGTGGGGGAGCGTCGCCGGATCGAACTGGCGCCGGAGCAGGCTTTCGGCCCGCGCAATCCGGAACTGCTGCAACGCGTCTCGATGAAGACGTTGCAGGAGAACAGCAACTTCGGCGAGGAATATAGCGTTGGCGATCTGGTCGAGTTCAACGCGCCGAGCGGTGGCCGCTATGCGGGCATCCTGCGCGAACTGGGCGACGGCTGGGCATTGTTCGACTTCAACCATCCGCTGGCGGGCCAGCCGATCGTGTTCGAAGTCCAGATTATCGGCATTCTGTAGGAATCGAAATGAGCGCCACCCAAGTCGTAGCACCGACGCTGTCGGATGCGGAAATCCTGCTGGCTCAGCCGCGCGGCTTTTGCGCGGGCGTCGACCGTGCAATCGAAATCGTCGAGCGCGCGCTGGCGATGTACGGTGCACCGATTTACGTGCGCCACGAAATCGTCCACAACGTGTACGTCGTCGAGAATCTGCGCAAGAAGGGCGCGATTTTCATCGAGGAACTGTCGGACGTCCCGCCGGGCAACACGCTGATTTTCAGCGCGCACGGCGTGTCGCAGGCCGTACGTACCGAAGCCGAATCGCGCGGTCTGCGCATTTTCGACGCGACCTGTCCGCTCGTGACGAAGGTCCACGTCGAAGTCGCGAAAATGCGCGGCCAGGGGCTCGAGATCATCATGATCGGCCACAAGGGGCACCCGGAAGTCGAGGGCACCATGGGCCAGTCGGGCGAAGGCATGTTCCTCGTCGAGACGATCGAAGACGTGCTCGCGCTGCAAGTGGCAGATGAGAGCAAGCTCGCCTTCGTGACGCAAACGACGTTGTCCGTCGACGATGCCGCCGAAGTCATCAACGCGCTCAAGAAGCGTTTCCCCGAAATCACCGAGCCGAAGAAGCAGGACATCTGCTACGCCACGCAGAACCGTCAGGACGCCGTGAAATTCATGGCGCCGCAGTGCGACGTGGTGGTTGTGGTCGGTAGCCCGAACAGCTCCAATTCGAACCGTCTGCGCGAAGTCGCCGAGAAGATGGGCGTACCCGCCTACATGGTGGATTCGCCGGATCAGCTCAAGCCGGAATGGTTCGACGGCAAGCGTCGTATCGGGGTGACGGCGGGCGCATCGGCGCCCGAAGTGCTGGCGCAATCGATCGTCTCGCGACTGCGCGAACTGGGCGTCAATCAGGTCAAGGTGCTCGACGGTGTGGAAGAGAACATCGCGTTCCCGTTGCCCAAGGGCCTTACGCAAGCGATCGCAGGCTAAGGCATATCGCGAAGCCGCTCGGCGAAAATTGGCCCCATCGGCCGCTGGTGGTCCATATGATTGACCGCGCCGCCGCAGCGACTGTGCAACGCCGTCGCGCATAGCATCGCAGAAAGTCCACGGCCGGCGGTAATGCCGCACGGCCGGAAAGCCGGGTGTCGTCATCGACGACCCCGGTTTTTTTACGCTCATGCCTCGGGCCGAAGCGCCTGGACATATGGCACACTGCCCTCGGGCACGGCATCGACACGCCCTTTTCGCCATCAGGCGCCCTGACGTCCACGTCGATCATCCGCCGAATTCCCCCCAACTTTTCCTGGATCGCCTCTGCGGATCTTTCGCATTGGCGAACGAGATTTCGCAGAATTCACGCGTATCCGATTTTGTAGCTTTTAACGTCTCGGCAGCCAAAACCGAATGACGTTCTCATTAATTCAACGGATATGGAATTAACAATAAGGAATGTCGTCCGGTTTTCCGGAATTTAATTATTTATATGCCTGCTTAATTAGAAAGATCATTCCAAATCCAATAGGCATGCTAATTGCTTATTAGATTGCCATGGCATCCGGGCCCATGAATGGTGCACCGGTTGCACCATGAAGCCGCTCGGGAAGCTGCGCCCGGGTGCGTAAAACCTTTCACAATTCCGGGGTTGCGCTTTTGAAAAATTAGGGTTGCACAAGTCGGTATAAAACCTTAGTCCTCCATTATGGAAAACCCTGTGGCTGCGGGCGTCGCAGCCGCAAAGAATGGAGTTACAATGCGCGCGTTTCGCATACGAAACATCGATTTGGCGTTATTGGCGTTATTAAATCGCCGACAATCAGGAGATAATCACATGCAACTCAAGTTCGCGAAGGTACTGCCCGTAGTCGCCGCAGTGACGCTGTTGGCGGCGTGCGGTCAGAAGGAAGAAAAGCAGGCCGATTCGGGTGCCGCTTCTGCACCTGCCGCGACGACTGCCGCCAGCGGGGGCGGCGATGCGGTTGTCATTAAGATTGGTCACGTTGCACCATTGACGGGCCAAATTGCTCACTTGGGCAAAGATAACGAAAACGGTGCACGCCTCGCCGTTGAGGAAGCCAACAAGGCTGGCCTGACCATCGACGGCAAGCCGGTCAAGCTGGAACTGGTGGCAGAAGATGACGCCGCCGATCCGAAGACCGCAACGCAGGTTGCCCAGAAGCTGGTCGACGAGAAGGTCGTTGCCGTGGTGGGTCACTTGAACTCGGGCACGACGATTCCGGCATCGAAGATCTATAGCGATGCAGGCATCGTGCAGATCTCGCCGTCGGCAACCAACCCGGCGTACACGCAGCAGGGCTTCAAGACGACCTATCGTGTGGTCGCCACCGACGCTCAGCAAGGTCCGGCACTGGCCAACTACGCGACGAAGGCACTCAACGCCAAGTCGGTGGCCATCGTCGACGACGCCACGGCGTACGGCAAGGGTCTGGCCGACGAATTCGAGAAGACCGCCAAGGCCAACGGCCTGAAGGTGCTCTCGCACGACGCGACCAACGACAAGGCCACGGACTTCCGCGCCATTCTGACCAAGATCAAGGGTGAGAAGCCGGACATCATCATGTACGGCGGTATGGATGCCACCGGTGGCCCGTTCGCCAAGCAATCGAAGGAACTGGGTATCGGTGCCAAGGTGCTGGCCGGCGACGGCGTGTGTACCGACAAGGTGGCCGAACTCGCTGGCGACGCCATCGACAACATCGTCTGCTCGGAAGCGGGTATGGCGCTGTCGAAGATGGAAAACGGTGCCGACTTCTCCAAGCGTTACGAAGCCCGTTACAACCAGCCGATCCAGATCTACGCCCCGTTCACGTATGACGCCGTCAACGTGATCATCGACGCCATGAAGCGTGCCAACTCGGCCGATCCGGCCAAGATCCTGGCGGCCATGCCGACGACGGATTACAAGGGTGTTATCGGTCACATCGCCTTCGACAGCAAGGGCGACATGAAGGAGCCGGTGATCACGCTCTACAACTACAAGGATAAGAAGAAGAGCGTGCTCGACGTGGTGAAGATGTAACTCCCAGGCTCTCGCGCCATGATGCGGCACCGTTGCCTACCCATTCGGTGCCGCATCGATATCTGCGGAAAGACGCTGTGCCTGCATGACGGGCACGGCCCCCCCTCCTGACACAGGATTACGCCTCATAACCCGCAGTTCTCTCGACCCCCTCGCATGCCCTATCCGGCTTGCGTGTCGGGAGCCCGTTCCCGGGACAAGGAGTTAGCTTCATGGATATTTTTATCCAACAAATCTTGAACGGCCTCGTGCTTGGTAGCGTCTACGCGATCATTGCACTGGGTTACACGATGGTTTACGGCATTCTGGGCATCATCAACTTTGCCCACGCCGACGTGATGATGATCGGCGCGATGGTCGCGCTGTCCACCATCAA
>NZ_MAOS01000028.1:0-358002 GCF_001721285.1 Pandoraea sp. ISTKB | reverse complement strand
CAGGTTGATGGTGGACAGCGCGACCATCGCGCCGATCATCATCACGTCGGCGTGGGCGAAGTTGATGATGCCCAGAATGCCGTAAACCATCGTGTAGCCCAGTGCAATGATCGCGTACACGCTACCAAGCACGAGGCCGTTCAAGATTTGTTGCGTCAGGATGTCCATCGAGTCTCCATTCTTCCGCGCCCCCGGCCCTCGGAACACCCGACGACGCGGCCTTTCGTTATCGCCCGACAGAGAACACCCGGGCTTCGTTTGTGACTGAACGGTATATAATGATGACCGAATGGTCAAATAAAAAACAATGTTCTTCGGGAAATTCCTAGCTGCCAGGCGTGCGATGACAACTGAGGCGATACACATGAAACAGGCGCACAAGATCGCGACGGCGATCGGAGAGATCGCCATCGAGTCGCACGAGGGTGCGCTGGCGAGGCTGCATTTGCCGGGCTATCTGCCCGAGACGTTGGTGTACAGCGAGAGGCAGACGCCGTTAAGCGATGCGGTGACGTGTCAGTTACACGAGTACTTTGCGGGCACGCGCAGACAGTTCGATTTGCCGTTGCGACTCGAAGCCACGCCATTCCTGCGCGCAGCCTGGTCGGCCATTTGCGAAATCGGGTTCGGTCGTCTTTGCAGCTACGGCGACGTGGCGAACCGCCTCGCGAGCCGAGGTGCGGCACGTGCCGTGGGCATGGCCTGCCGAAACAACCCGATTCCGCTCGTCATTCCCTGTCATCGCGTGGTGGCGGCGAACGGTGCGCTGACCGGGTTTTTCGGTGGTGGCCTGTCGCTTAAGCAGTGGCTGATTGCCTGGGAGGCGAGTCTGCTGCATGAGGATGCCGCGCCCGGCGATGGCAGTGCGCGCCCCTGGTTTGGTCAGTAGTCGCGCACGTCGGCATCAGTCGATCGCCGGCGCGTTGCCCGTCGTCACTGTCCGATGGTTTCTCGACACGCGAAAGCCCGCATATCCAATCACGAGAATCACGCAGAAGAAGCTGAAGAGGATGGGATACGAGACCGCCATGCTGATCAGTGAGACGACGATGCCGAACAGGGCGAAGGCCGGCACATACGGATAGCCCGGCGCACGGTACGAGCGCGGCAGATCCGGCGCAATGCGCCGGAGACGGAACAGCGCCAGCATGCTGATGCCGTACATCGCCATCATGCCCATCACCGAGAGTACGGCGATGTCGAACATCACTTCGTCAGCGCCGCCTTTGGCGATCCAGCTCACGCCGTAGATCATTGCGATGCCCACGATGCCCCCGGCAAGAATCGCGCGGTGCGGTGTCTTGAATCGCCGGCTGACGTGAGCCAGTGACGGCGGCAGATATCCGTCGCGCGCCTGCGCATATATCTGACGCGAGTAGCCGAGGATGATGCCGTGGAACGATGCGACGAGGCCGCCGAGTCCGAGCCACACCATCATATGCAGCCAGCCACTGTTCTCGCCGACCACGAGCTTCATGGCTTCGGGCAACGGTGCGTCCTTATTCGCGATCTGGCGCCAGTCGCCCACGCCACCGGCAAAGACCATGACGCCGATGGCAAGCACCACTAACGTCACGATGGCGCCGATGTAGGCCCGAGGGATTGAGCGCGAAGGTGTCTTCGCTTCTTCTGCGGCCATGGCGACACCGTCGATGCAGCCGAAGAACCACACGGCGAACGGAATCGCCGCGAACATCCCAGCAATCGCCGCGCCGCCGAAATGCTCGCTACCGGCCCAACCATTCGCCGCGAAGTTCGTGAAAGAAAAGCCGGGTGCGACGACGCCCATGAACACCAGCAACTCAAAGATGGCGAACACCGTGATGACCAGTTCGAAAGTCGCGGCGATCTGCACGCCGACGATGTTCAGGCCCATGAAGACGAGATAAGCGCCAAGCGCGGCGGTTTTCGGGTCGAGTCCCTTGAACTGGAACGCCAGATAGCCGCCGATGGCCAGTGCGATGGTTGGCGGTGTGAGCACGTACTGGACGAGTGTCGCCATCCCGGCGAAATATCCTCCTGTGTCGCCGAACGCCAGTCGAGCGTAGGCAAACGGCCCGCCCGCCTGCGGGATCGAGGTGCTCAATTCCGTAAAGCTGAAAATGAACGCGGTGAACATCAACGAGACGAAAATCGTCGTGATGCCGAATCCGAGCGTTCCTGCTTGCGACCAGCCCAGACTCCAGCCGAAGTACTCGCCGGAGATGACGAGCCCCACGGCGATGGCCCACAGATGCCATGTGCCCAACGTCCGGCGCAACTCGGGGGTGTGAGACGGCGCGTGAGGCTGTGTTTCCTGATTCACGATGTAACTCCTGCAATACGGCTGAAGACGACGAGAACGAAAAGTGAGAGAGGCGCAGTGGTCCGACGTAAGGCGGGTTCACCTTATCGCCAGCCGCGTGAGCGTTGTATGGCTTGTGAAAACGTGTTGTGCCAGGCGGCAATCGTCTCCGTCGGTTGTCTCGGTTTGAAGATGATGGAAGGGTTGCGCCTTTCCTGAAGTTGTACGCCGTAGCCCAGCGCGGCGAGTGCCGCACAGCCGAACGACGTCAGTTCATGGAATCGTTGCGTTCTCACGGAAGTGCCTAGCACATCGGCCAGAAAGTGTGCGAAGTAAGTGTTTCGCGCGAGACCACCATCGACGGAAATGTGGCTGGCCATATCGACGTGACGTGACATGGCGTGCATGACTTGTGCCGCGCACATCGCTACGCCTTCGAGCATGGCCTGACACATGTCCTGACGCGAGGTGGAGGCGCGCATGCCG
Organism: Pandoraea sp. ISTKB; assembly: GCF_001721285.1. Taxonomy (NCBI): domain Bacteria; kingdom Pseudomonadati; phylum Pseudomonadota; class Betaproteobacteria; order Burkholderiales; family Burkholderiaceae; genus Pandoraea; species Pandoraea sp. ISTKB. Next base: position 355,232 of record NZ_MAOS01000028.1, on the reverse strand, counting down.
ATCCACATCGCCCCCGCCGTCCGATCCCAGTGCGGGCAGGCAAGCCCCGAAAGCGCGGGAACGAAGACGAGACCGGATGCAATCGCGGCCGGCGACTCGAATGCCGAGATTTCCGCGAGGTCTTCGAACAGCCCAAGGCGGCCGCCCCATTCGACCGCTGCGCTCGCGTCGTACACGCCGCCCTCGAGCGCGTAGGTGATCTTGTCGCCGATGCGCCATGCCACCGTCGGCACCAATCCCTGGTCGGGCACGCGCACGATGTGCTCGCCCGTAAGTGTCAGAGCGAACGCGCCGGTGCCGAACGTGATCTTGGCATCGCCCGATTTGCGACAACCGTGACCGTACAGCGCTGCTTGCTGATCGACGACGGACGCCGTGACCGGTACATTGCCGATCTGGCCGAAGTCACCGACCGTTGACCGGATCTCGGGCAGACACTCCACAGGGACGTCGAATAGCTTGCACAGCGCGTCGTCCCACTGCCCCGTTTGCAGATTCATCAGCGACGTGCGTGACGCCGTCGTCGTATCCGTTGCGAAATGTCCGGTCAGCCGGTCGAGGAAATAGGCGTCTGTCGTGCCCAGTCGCAACGTGCCGCGTTTGCGGGCGTTGCGCACCTTGCGATTGTGTTTGAGCAGCCACGCCAGTTTCGAGGCAGAGAAGTAGGGGTCGATAGGCAGACCCGCGCGTTCGAGCGTCAGTGATTGCGCACCATCGGCGCGCAGCCTGTTGAGTTCCACTTCGGTGCGATTGTCCTGCCACGCAATCACCGGGGAGAGCGCCTCCCCTGTCTTCGCATCCCATGCGAGGCAACTCTCGCCCTGATTGTCGATGCCCATCGCGTCGACGTTCCCGGCCGTCTCGACGCAAGCGCTCATGTTGGATAGCAACTCCTCCGCGGATTGCTCGACCCAGCCGGGATGCGGGTGATAAGTGTGATGTCGTATGGCGCGTGCGATATCGGCACCGCCGTGTTCGTCGACGACGAGTACGCGCGTGCTCGTGGTTCCCTGGTCGATGGCTGCGATGCGCATAGCCTCAGCCTCGGGAAAAAGGGGCGTCGGCACTGGCCGACTGGATGCCGACGCTCAGGGCGTCGAGGTCGTCTTCAAGGGCGATCTGTGGCATGGGTATGAGGACTCTTCGTTCTGGCAGCAAATGTTTTCTGGATTGCCAAAGGGTGCTTCGGCCGTTATTGACGTTGAGTGAGCCTCTTGCCTGACGCGTCACACGCACCTGCAACTGGGCGAGGCCCTGTGCAGTGCTTGGCAGCGAGATGCGCTGTGGCACGACAAGCTTGATGCCTTCCGTGCGCTCGATTTTCACCACGTGCTGCGCACGCGGCATGATGCCGAGCAGGTCGTCGGCCACGCAGTGCCCGATGCGGCGTCCTTCGCGAAACGACCATCCGGCAGTCTCAACCGGGCGCAGTAAATTGCCTGCAGCGTAGTAAGTGCTGTCGGTGCAACGACCGAATTGATCGATCTGAGGGCCTTGCGTGCCGTCGTCGAGCTCGAGGTGACTGGTGCGTACCAGTGTGGATTCCGGTGTGAAGCGGCCAGTGAACAACACACCGTCGCAGGCGAGTGTGCGGACCTTGCCGTCTTCCTGGCGAACCGTGACGGCGTCGACGCGATGGCTGCCGTGAATGGCTTCGATGCGCGAGGCGTAATGGACCGGGACGCCCAGCATTCGAGGCAATCCCATGAACGCGCGATAGGTCGTCGGGCGGCAGTTCTCTTCGAGCATTGCGGTCGGTCGGATACCTGCCTTACGACAAGTCAGAAGTGCCGAAAGCGCCACGAGTTCGGTGCCGACGATGACCGGGCGGCGAAAGGGTGTCAGCCCCTGAAGATAGACATAGGCCTGTAGCGCCCCGGTATTGACCACACCCAAGGGCCGGTCTCCGGAAATCAGGCGGGCCGAGCGCGGCATTTCACGGACTCCGGTAGCGAGGACGACGCGGGAGGCCCGGGCAACACCTTGTCCCGAATGACTCGCAATGCGCAACACGCCATCTTGCTCCAGCGCTACGACTGTCGTGCGTGTAAGAATCTCCACGCCGTGTTCAATGGCATAGCGTGCCAGTCGCTCCGCGTAGCGTGGGCCGGTCATCACGCGGCCGAACTCCCGCATGCCGAACGGCGGATGGCCGCAATGTCGCGGCACACCGCCAAGAACCGGCTCGCGTTCGATAATCACGACCCGGCCGACGCCCCGTTGTTTCATCGCGACCGCAGCGGCGATGCCCGATGGTCCGCCGCCAACCACGATGACGTCTGCTTCAATACGCGTCATGTTCGACCTCCTCGCAAGCGAGCGCATTTGCCAAATGACCCGCCGTCATCGCTGCCACGCGCGCACCGCAATAGAAGCCCTGACACCGGCCCATACAAACCCGGGTGCGTCGCCGGAGTCCACCGAAATCGCCCGCCGGTACATCGCTTTCCATCGCCGCCGTAATTTCGTCCTCCGTCACCAGTTCACAGTGACAGACGATTGGCGAGGCCCCTGGCGCCTGCCAGGCCCGAGGGCGGTGCTCGCACAGATTGGGCATCAGCGGGCGCATGGGCCGCTCGATAGGGAAGTGCGGCGCTTGCGCACCTGCGTACAGCGCAAATGCATGGGTAGCCAATCCCAGCGCTGCGGTCAATCCGGTAGAACGAATGCCTCCCACGAGCAAGTAGCGGCGCGCGAGGTCGAGTTGCACTCGATAGGCCTTGGATTCCGTGGCCGGGCGCAAGCCCGCGTAAGTTGCGGTTACCGGCATCCTGTCGAGGCCGGGAACCAGTTCCCCGGCCTTGCGGATCAGCGCTTGCAGTGTCGCCTCGTCGAGCGCCGCATGATCACGGTCCGTCTGCTCCTGTGCCGTCGGACCGACGAGCACATTACCGAACGCCGTACGGGTCAGTACGACACCTTTGGTGCGCTCCGTCGGGACCGGCAGCAGTATCGTGCGCAGCAGCGATGAGGCGGCCTTGTCGAACACCACGAATTGCCCCTTGCGAGGCAGGATGTTGAATGAGGACGTCCCGAGCAGACGTTGCTCGACGTGGTCGCCGTACAGCCCGGCGCAATTGATGACGAAACGTGCTCGCACGTCGTGATGCGGCGTGGACAGATGCCATTCGCTGCCGGTATCCGTGGCGCGCAGAACTTCCGCATTACGCAGCAGCCGTGCGCCGTTCTGCACGGCTTGCGTGATATAGGCGAGCGGCGCGGACCACGGGTCGATGACGTGTTCGCGCGGCACCAGGAGGCCACCCATTGCCCTGGGATTGATGTGAGGCTCACGTTGCAGGACTTCGGCGGGAGTCATGCGTGAAACGTCCGTCACGCCATTGGCCCGAGCCTGTGCTTCGATGGCATCAAGCCGTGCGAGCTCCTCGGGTGTCCACGCGACGACCATCGCGCCCGTCTCTAGCAAACCGAGATTCATGCCATGCGCGATGCCGAGATATTCCTCGTACCCGCTTTGCATGCACGCGAGCTCGAGGCTTTGCTCCGGGGCGTCGAACCCCGTGTGCAGAATCGCGCTGTTCGCCTTGCTCGCCCCGGAGAGGATGTCCGTACCGCGCTCCAGCACGGCGACCTTGGCGCCGTGAAGTGTGAAGCGACGCGCCACTGCGCAACCGACGACGCCTGCGCCGATTACGGCGACATCGAAAAGATCGTCGGCAGGAGGGGGATGATGTGTCACATCGATCTCGATTTGAATGATAATGACCGAACGGTAATTAATTTCTCCCGATCAGTCAATGCGTAGTAAAGCCAAGGGCGATTTGGTATTCTTCTTCGGCCACATCGGGCCTGATCCATGCCCGATAACGACGTCCGGGAGGATTGCCTGTTTCGTCGCCCGATTTTGAACCTAGTAGAAACGAGAGAATGAAACCATCCGAACGGCATGCCGCGATCCTGCAATTCGTGCGGGATACGGGAAAGGTGACGGTCGATTTTCTGGCCGACGAGCTGGACGCATCGCGCGAGACGATTCGCCGAGATCTGACCGAATTGTCGCTTCAGGGGCAACTGCGCAAATATCACGGCGGCGCCGAGCGGCTGGAGCGTTATACCGAAGGGGCCTTTCGTTCGCGCTTGCAGGAGCATGCCGAGGAAAAGCGGGAGATCGGTCGCCTGGCGGCATCGCTTTTCGAGAGCGGCGATACATTGTTCATCGACACTGGCACCACGACGGTGGCCTTTGCTGAGGAACTTGCCTCGCGCCCGCCCATGACCGTCGTCACCAATTCGATTGCGATCACGCAGACGCTAACGCGTGGGGCATCCGGGCATCGCGTTTTTCTGATCGGCGGTGAATATCTGGAAGAGGCTGCGGAGAACGTCGGACCGTTGGCTGTCGAACAGATCGGTCAGTACACGTGCCGCGATGCCGTGATTACCGTGGGCGCCATCGACGCATCCGGGGTGATGGACTTCGAATTACGTGAGGCGGAAATCGCCCGGGCGATGATCAAACAGGCAAGGCGCGTCACCGTCATCGCTGACGATTCAAAACTCAACCGGAATGCGTTGTTTCGAGTCTGTCACCTCGGTCAGATCGATCGGCTGATCGTGAACCGTGCACCCGATGTGCAATTGGCCGACGCGTTGGCCGCTGCCGGTGTCGAGGTGATCGTGACGCGTGCGGCGTCGACGGCCAGAGCGGCCGCTCCGGCAGGCAAGCGTCGATAAGGATTCGTCGAGTGCTTTCACCGATGCGCGATCCGGGGGAGGAGCGCGCATGGGTGTTTGTCTTCGGAGAAGATGCCGCGCGGCGGATCAGGCGCGACTGTCCGCGAGCATGGCCTTCGCCTGTGCGAGTGCTGAGCGCTCCCCCGGCACATAGGTGCAATCGAGCACGGCGTTTCCGACGGTAAAGAGATCGGCGCCTGCTTCACGAATGGCGCGAACGCGCTCGGGCGTGCTCACCGATCCCGACACCACCAATCCGCCCGGCGCGACGACTGCGCGCGCGGCGCGCACCAGATCGAGGGGTTCGACGTCCGTCGCTCGGTAGGCCAGCAGGTCCACGCCAGCACACCCCATATCCATGAAGCGTTTGCAGTCGTCCACGATCTGCGCGAGCGAACCGGCCAGTTTCACCGGATGACCTTCCGGACGGCCCGGCGCGGGAAAGTACTCGATGCCGGTGCCCGCGAGCACCGCGAGCATTGCGCTGACGTCTGTGCCGCCGAGCAAACGGCTCACCCCCAGTTCCGCCGCGACCTCTGCCGACCGCAGGCACGCTTCGGGAGACGCCGATACGACCTCCATATACGAGCGCGCTCCAGCTGCCTGAATCGCGTCGTTCAGTTGCCTGAGCGTCGCGCGACCCACGCCGACATCCTTGAAGCCGAAATGCTGAATACCGCTCCCTTGGAAGTTGTCGAACATGTCCATGCAGTCCGTCACCGTCTGGTCATTACGCGTGAAGAATAAGGCAAACTCCATCTCAGCTCCTGATTCGAAATCGTGGTGGATGCCGGGACGAGGGATCGCACCGGCGCGGCAAAGTTATCACGAAAAAATGCCCGAACGGTATATTATTTCGACCGAATGGTTGTTTTGTTGGATCAACAAGGAGGCGAAAATGAAGGGGAAGGTAGACACGAAGCGGTTGGACTGGCGCACGCAACTCGTGGACGCAGCGCAATTGGCGCCGGAGGGATTTCGTTCGTTGAACACGCCGGTCGACCGGGGGTCGACGACGCTGTTCGCGAGCGCAGCGCAGGTACGAGACGTGTGGGACCCAGCCGTCGCGGCCTACACGTATGGTCTTTACGGCACGCCGACGACCTACGAACTGGCGCAACGTATCGCGCGTCTCGAAGGGGCGAATCAAACGTTCATTACACCGGGCGGGCAAGCGGCCATTGCGCTCGTCTATCTTTCACTCTGTCAGCCGGGGGACCATGTGTTGGTTCCAGAGAGCGCTTACGGTCCGAACCGGGCGATGGCGCAGGGCATCCTCGGTAGGCTCGGCGTGAGCGTCGACATGTACGATCCGATGATCGGCGCGGGTATCGCGAACATGCTCAAACCACAAACCCGGCTGGTATGGTGCGAGAGCCCCGGGTCCATCACCATGGAGGTGCAGGACGTGTCGGCGATCGTCGAGGCTGTGCATCGGCATGGTGCCTATGTCGCGCTCGATAATACCTATGCCGCAGGCGTGCTTTACGACGCGTTCGCCCATGGCGTCGACATCAGTATTCAGGCGTTGACGAAGTATGTCGGAGGGCACAGTGACGTGCTGCTCGGTTCAGTGTCGGTGTGCGACGCGAGGCTGCGTGAGCGCATCGGGGACACGCGGGCACAACTGGGCATGGCAGTGTCGCCGGACGAGTGCAGCCTCGCTTTGCGAGGATTGCAGACGCTCGGGGTGCGTCTCGATGCGCTTGGCCGCTCGTCCACGCGGGTGGCCGAATGGCTGAGTACGCGCCCTGAGATCGAACAGGTGCTTCATCCGGCATTACCGGAGTGCCCCGGGCACGAGCAATGGAAACGTGACTTCGACGCAGCTGCCAGCGTCTTCTCCATCGTCTTCAAGCCCGGCTATTCGCGTGACGAAATTATCGCGTTCGTCGACGCACTGTCGCTATTCCGGATCGGCTACAGCTGGGGTGGGGTGACGAGTCTCGCCGTGCCATGTTTCGACCTCAAACGGCAGTATCGCGATTACGGAGATCGCATTGTGCGACTTAACGTCGGGCTCGAATCGACCGATGATCTGATTGCCGATCTCGGACACGCCCTCGACACGCTTTCGCGCTGACACAATGATCTGCGAACGACCTCCCGCGCAAGCGAGGTCGTTCGTCCCATCGTACTTTTCGCGTCTTCGCCCCTCGTTTCACGTCAGCCAAACCCGTTCGGCGTTCGCCCAACGGCGTCTCTTTTTGCCCACGTCTCACTAGGACTTACCCGCGGGTGCATTTTTATTCGTTGACGCCAATTTGCCTCAAATATACCGTTCGGTCATGCATATCGACTGTTTGGTCATTTTATGGTGTGCATGATGGCCGTACGAACTTTTTGATCGTCGGTTGAGGTGGCTCCACAGAGAGCCGGGAGGCCGAACTCTCATACACGCGGTGTGTGGGGCGACGCCGAACGCTAACGAATCACCCTATTGCATGGAGAGCACCATGAGGAAGTTCGCGATTATCGAAGCCCCTTCTGTTCTGGGGCACATCCCGACGCATCTCGGCGTAGCGAAGATGCCCGAAGCGCTGCTTGAAGCCGGGTTGGCGAAGCGCTTGAACGCACGTCATGCCGGACGTGTGGAGAGTCCGGAATGGCGCGCCGAGCGTGATCCGGAGACGGGCGTGATGAATCCGTCGGCGATCAACGAATACTCGTCGTCACTCGCAGACGTGATTAGTGCGACGCTGGACGCCGGCGAGTTTCCCGTCGTGCTGGGTGGCGATTGTTCGATCCTGCTGGGTTCGATGCTCTCGCTCAAACGTCGGGGCCGCTATGGCCTGTTCTATCTCGACGGGCATTGCGATTTCTACACACCGGAAACCAATCCGATTCAGGGCGCGGCGTCCGCCAGCGATCTGGCCTTCGTGACAGGGCGCGGGCCGTCGGTAGTTGCCAACATCGAGAACAAGGGCCCGTTGGTGGCCGATGAAGACATCTTCGTCTTCGGCTATCGCGATGGTGCGATTCAGCTACGCAATCGCAGTCCGCAACTGCCGCCGGCACTGCGTGCCCTGAACCGTCAGGAAGTGCGCATTCTCGGCACGGAGACTGCGGCGGAAGAGGCTATCGAGCATCTGACTCGCGACGGTGGCCCGGAGGGCTTCTGGATTCACGTGGACGCCGACGTGCTGGATCAAAGCATCATGTGGGCGTGCGATCACCCGCAGCCGGACGGCTTCATGTGGGATGACCTCGCGAGCGCGTTGCGCGTGGCGATGCGTTCCCCGCGCGCGATCGGCATTCAACTCACGATTTACAACCCGGAAATGGACCCGGGTGGCCTGAGCGGTCGCGGCCTTGCCGCGACCGTCGGTAAGGCGCTTGGCCAGTTCGCTGCACGTTGACACCGTAGTCCGGCCGCCCGCGCCGCAACGTGGGCGGTCATTCCCCAGAGCCCGTGCCACGCACGATATGAGGGGAGCGGGCTCGCCAGAAGTCTGTAAGGAGTTTGTCGTGAATACTTGGAAATCCAGTGCGCGGGCAGTCGCCCGATGCATGAAAGGGTTGCTGGCAGGCGTGGCGTTCGCGTTCGCGGTCGCTGCGCCGGCGCATGCCGAATCGGGCACCATCTTCGAGAACCAGACGATCCAGAGCAAGGTGCTTGGTCAGCCGGTCAGGTATGCGGTGTATCTGCCGCCTGACTACAAGACATCGAATCGGTCTTATCCCATCTTCTATCTCATGCACGGCGGTGGCTGGGACGGTTTATATGAAGACTGGTTCCGTCAGGGGAACATGGGCAATGTGCTCGATCGCATGATTGCCAAAGGCGAGATTCCCTCGATGATCGTGGTCGTCCCGGACGGCACTCGCGATCGCGAAAATGTTTACGCCACCTATTACATGAACGATGCCGACGGCAAGTTCCGCTGGGAGGACATGTTCTTCCAGGAGTTCGTGCCGCAGATCGAGAAGCGGTATCGCGTTTATAGCGACCGGCGTTTCCGCGCCATTGGCGGGTTGTCGATGGGCGGCTATGCCTCGTTGTTGTACTCGTTCCGTCACCCGGACATGTTCACCGCTGCGGCAGCGATGAGTGCAGCGATGCGCACCGATCAGCAGATCGTCGACATGGACGAAAAGGGTTACGAGCGACGCTATGGCCGTGCCTGGGGGCCGGGGCTCAAGGGCAAAGATCGCATCAACGACTTCGAGCGCAAGTACAACGTGCTTGATCTCGCGAGCCAGATGCCGGTCGCTGAACTGTCGAAAACGCGCTTGCAGTTCGACGACGGGCTCGGCGACCCCTTCGTACTGGGTAATACGAAGCTCAATGAGATTCTGACCGCTCGCGGTGTTCCGCATAAGTTCATTCTTCGTCCGGGGCAACACGACTACGACTTCTGGAATTCGGGCTCGGAGAACATGTTGCGCTTCGTAGGCCGGGCATTTCAGGAGATGAGTCCGGGCTACTGATCCGACGCATTCACCCAAAGCACCTGGACGCAGGCACACGGCCAGGGGAGAGGGGGCGGCAGGAATGCCGCTCCGCCACCGGCAGAGACGCACGCACAAATACAAATCGCGTCCTGCCAGCTTAGATCGACATCGCTCATGAAAAAGACACTTTTGCTTCTCGCTATCGCGGGAGGATCGCTGACGACCACGTTCGCCGCAGCGGCCGACTCCGTTACGCTGTACGGCATTCTCGATAACTCGTTGCAGTACGTCAGAAACGCGGGTAATGAGAAGTCGCAGTTCGGACTGGTAGGCGGGCAGCTCTCGGGCAACCGCTGGGGGTTTCTCGGCGAAGAGACACTGGACGCCACGTCCAAGGTGATCTTCCGTCTGGAAAGCGGCTTCAACATCAACAATGGCGTATTGGGGCAGGGCGGGCTGATGTTTGGCCGACAAGCATACGTCGGGATCAATCACGCGACGGCGGGCACGTTCACGATCGGCCGGCAGTTCGACACATTGCGCGATCTTGTTCTCCCAGTGCAAGGCAATAGCGTACTGGAGTTCTACTCGTCGCCCGGGGATGTTGATGCCGGCGACGCCACCATTCGGATGAACAACGCCGTCAAGTGGCTGAGTCCGAACTGGTCGGGCTTGCAGGCCGGCGCGACATACTCGTTCGGCGGGGTTGCCGGGGCCGGCGGCTCTGGTCAGACGTGGAGTCTGGCGTTGTCCTATACGCTCGACCGCTGGAAGCTCGCGGGAGGCTTCCTGCACGTGGACAACGGCAATGGCGCAACGTCGGCGCGCGGTGTGACCACGTCGGCCAGCATTTTCTCGACACCGGTGAATGCGGCCTACGCGAGTGCCCGTTCATACAACATCTTCCGTGTGGCAACGAATTACGATTTCGGCAACTACGTCGTGGGAGCGTATTACAGCTTTTCCCAATACGTGCCCGACGCCTACTCGAAATTCTCCGGTTCCGAACGCTACAGTAACGTGTCGCCCTTCGTTCTGTGGAAAGCGACACCCAACTTCATGGTCGAGTTTGGCTACAACTTCATGAAGGCGAGCGGCAATTCCTCGGCCATCTATCAACACGTATCTCTGGCGGCCGACTATTTGCTGAGTAAGCGGACCGATGTTTACGGCATCGTGGCCGCGGGTCATGCCTCGGGCAATAACGGCAGTGGGTCGGCGATGGCGTACATCGGCGACGCCTCCACGACCTCCGTCAACGGTAGTCAGTTACTGCTCATCACCGGCATTCGGCATCGGTTCTGAGGCGTCATGACGGGGCAGACCGTCTATTTGCCCCGTCTCTTCAATAGCAGGATTCGCCGTACGGGAATATTTTTAGTTGCAAATTTAAACTTGATGTCGGATGATCGGAGCCTGAGGTTGCAAAGTTAAACTTGGTGAAAAATGCTGAGGGTGTTGATCATGGAGCAAAAGCTTGGGCGTCTGTGGCGACGCATAGCGCTGGCGTTGAGTGCGTCGATCATTGCGCTTCCTTGCGCATTTGCACACGCGCAGTCGGTGTCCTACCGACACGCAACCGTTGACGGTATCAAGATCTTTTACCGCGAGGCGGGCGATCCCGGGCTTCCTGGTGTTGTGCTGCTGCACGGCATTCCGAGCTCGTCACAGATGTTTCGTGGATTGATCCCTCTTCTCGCAGGGCATTTCCATGTCATAGCGCCGGACTTTGTCGGCATGGGCAATAGCGATGCCCCGCCCGCCAGCACCTTTGTCGCGACGCAAGAGAATCTGACTACTGTGATGGAGCGGTTCTTGCGCGAAACCGTGCGAGGGCCTGTGATCCTCTATATGCAGGATCTCGGCGGACCTATCGGCATGCGTATCGCGTCAAAGCATCCCGACTGGATCTCTGGACTGATTTTTCAGAACACACCGATTTCCATGGCCGGATGGAATCCCGAGCGGGTCAAGCCGCTACTGGGTCACACGGGGCCGGTCACTGAAGAGGAGCGAAGCGTCCAGGAGCGTCGAGACCTTCGAGCGGCTGACGTTTATTTGTACCGGACTGGGACACGCGATCTGAATGCAGTCGATCCAGACGCCATGGCGATTGATGCCGCGGCACTAAGCGACCCGGACAAGAAGCGCATCATGGCCGACTATCTGGCCGATGCCCGGCTGAGTTTCGATCTTTATCCGCGCTGGCAAGCCTATTTGCGGAAATACCAACCCCGGACGCTGGTCGTATGGGGGGAGCGTGACCCGATCTTCGATGCGGCGGGTGTCAAAGACATTCAGGCGGCGGTCCCGGCGGCGAGCGTGCACCTTTACGACACCGGACATTTTGCGCTTCAGGAGGATGCGGGCGATATCGCCAGACAAATCATTGATGCCTTCGCGCGCTGACTCATGTCGACTTACCGCGTGACTGGCAAAACGCTTCAAAGCGAGTCGTTGCCAGCCGGCGTCGGGGGCGGCACGCCATCCGCCCCGTCATCGCAAGATTTCATTACGGAAAACACCAGGGGAAGTGGCGGTGCGCCACTGGACGTCCTCGTCGCAAGCGGCACGGCGCCGTAACGCGGCGTAATACGTGCTTACACATTCGCAGCGGCGCCACGTCAACATGCGTCGCAGCGCATGCGTTTACTGAGGTAGATGCAACGCATCTGCCCTCAAATGCCCGGACGATTCACCATGAAATCTCAAACCTTTTACACATTAGCCGCGTCGCTGTTGTTGGGCGCTTCGCTGTCCGGCTGCGTGGTCGCGCCGGTCGCCCCGGTGGAACCCGCGGCGGTCGCGCCTGCCGGTGTCGTCTACGTCGCACCGGTCGGCGTCGTACCGGGCCCCGGTTACTCGTGGCGCTATCACGCGCACTACGGCTGGGGATGGTGGCATCCGCGCTATGGCTGGCATCGCGGTTGGCACTGAGATGGGATGCGGCGCGGCCGGGCGTGATGCGCGCCCGGCGCTTCAGGAATTCGCGCTGCCCGGCATTTGCCATCCACCGCCTAGCGCCTTGTAAAGCGCCACCGACGCTTGCAGTCGGGCGAGCCGCAGCTGCACTTGCAGATCCAGGGCGGTGAACAGCGTGCGCTGCGTGTCGAGCAGCGTCAGCAGGGTATCCGCGCCGGCACGGTAACGCGACTGCGCGAGGGTGAATGCCGTGCGCGCCTGCGTCAGTTCGCGTTGCTGTGCGTCCTGCTGACGCTCGATGCCGTCAATGGCGTTGAGCGAGGCTTCCACGTCGCCGAACGCGGCAACGATCGTCTTCCGGTAATCCGCGAGTGCCGCTTCGCGTTGTGCGGAGCGCAGATCGCGCGCGCCCGCGAGCGCACCGCCATGAAAGATGGGGGCGCTCAGGCTAGCCGCGACGCTGTAAATCGGATTCTCCAGCACCGTATTCAGACGGCCTCCCGAAAACCCTACGCCGCCCGTGAGCGAGATCGATGGCAGCATGCGTGCGCGGGCTTCGAGCACGTCGGCGTCGCTGGCGGCGAGCACCGCTTCGGCGCGCGCAATGTCGGGGCGACGCGTGAGCAGGTCGCTGGGCAACGACGCGACCGCTGCCGGTGCGGTGAGCGCGTCGAGCATCGGGGTGTCCAGCGGCACATCGCCCAGATGGTGTCCCGTCAGTACCGCCAGGGTATTTTCACTGTCCGTCGCGTCCTGACGGCGCGCCGCGAGGTTGCGCAGTTGCGCGTCGTACAGTCCTTCCTGCTGCGCCAGATCCAGCGGACTTGCCTGACCCGCGCGTGCCTGAGCACGAACCAGACGCAGGACCTCCGCCGCAATATCGCGCTGCTGTGTGGCGATGGACGCGCGCTCGCGAGCCGCCGCCAGCGCCAGCCAGAGATTGGCCGCACCCGCCGTCGCCGTGAGCCGGATCGTATCGCGGTCGAACGCGCTCGCGCGTAACTGCGCCAGCGCACTATCGCGTGCGGCGCGATTCGCCCCCCAGAAATCCAGCTCGTAAGTGGCCGAGACGCCTAACGTCAACGCAGTGCCCGACACGTCGGCATTCCCGCCGATGCGGCCCTGCCGTGATGCCGAGGCATTGCCGTCGAGCGACGGCAGCAGGGGCGCGCCCGCAATGCGCGCGAGCGCCTGTGCTTGCCGCACCCGGGCGTAAGCCGCCGCGACATCCAGACTGTCGCGCTCCGTCATGGCGATCACCCGGTCTAGCGACGGGCTTCCGAATGCCTGCCACCACGCCTGATCGACGGGATGACCGGGCAAGGGCGTGGACGCCCCCGCGCCACTTTGGAACGCGCTCGGCGTAGCGACGTCGCGCGATGCGGGCGGCTCGTGCAGTGCGCACCCGCTGACGACGACCGCTGCACAAACGAGCGTCAAGGAACGCAGCGACAGCGAGGCCGTCGCGTTGCGTCGGAAGGGGAGGGAAGTGGGCTTGCTGCGCATGGCGGTCAGTCGCTCGCGAGAGCGACGATGGGATCGAGGCGAGCCGCCTGACGTGCGGGCATGTAGCCGAATATGAGGCCGGTCGCGAGAGCGCATCCGAACGCGGCGAGCATGGCCCGCACGGAGAACACCAGATCGACGCCCCAGAGAATGAGCACCAGCCCGAAGGCCAGACCGGAAACGAGGCCCAGCACGCCGCCGACGGTCGAGACCATGACGGACTCCGTCAGGAACTGTCGCAGGATGTCGGTCTGCCGCGCGCCCGTCGCCATGCGGATGCCGATCTCGCGAGTGCGCTCGCGCACGGTCATGAGCATGATGTTCATCACGCCGATCCCGCCGACGATGAGCGAAATGGCCGCAATCAGCCCGAGCGTGAGCGTCAGTGTTTGCTGGGCTTCGCTCTGCGCCTTGAGCGAAGCCGCCTGATTGTAGACCTGGAAGTCCTTCACATGATGGGCTTCGGTCAGCACACGCGTGATGTCTGCCGCCGTCTCGTCGACCTTGTCGAGGTCGTGCACGAGCACGGAAATCCACGACAGGTTGGCGGTGCCGAAAACCCGTCGGCTACCGGTGCTGGACGGCACGAGCACCACGTCGTCGTCGTTCGACTGACCGGACGTCGCCCCTTTTTCCGCCAGCACGCCGATGACCTGGAACGGTACGTTGTTCACCAGCACGTATTGCCCCAGCGGATCGCCTGGTCCGAACAGCTTGGTGCTGATGCGCTTGCCGAGGACCGCGACGGTCGCCAGCGAGCGCACGTCCTGCGGCGTAAAGAAGGTGCCCCGCGACACGTTCCAGTTCAGCACGTGGGGGGCCTGCTCGGTGACGGCCCACAGTCGCGTGCCGACGTCCACATTGGCGGCGCGCACGATGGTCTTGCCCGCGAAGAAGGGCATTGCGATATCGACGTTGGGCACCTGCGCGACGAGCGCGGCATCCGCCTCCGATAGCGTGCCGCCGGGGCCGCGCTCCGTATCGCCGCCCGGCGTCACATACATCCGGTTGGTGCCGAAACTCGCAATCTTGGCCATGACAGTGCGTTGCGTGCCGGTCCCGATGGCGAGCATCACGATGACCGACGCGACCCCGATGATGATGCCCAGTAGCGTGAGCAGCGTTCGGAAGCGATTCACGAGCAGGACCTGCCACGCCGCCTGCACGGCTTCGTAGATGTCTGCCCACGGAGACGCCGAGCGCGAGAGCCCGTGCGCCATCGTGGTCGCGAAGTTTTGTGCGTTCAGCGTCCAGCCTGCGCTGTCCGGCGGCGTCGAGGCGTCGGGCGGCGGCGGCCGGTCGCCCGCGTTGCCCGCGTTGCCGTCGCGCTGCGCCTCGCCGCTATCGGAAATGATCAGCCCGTCGCGAATCTCGATGACGCGGCGCGCCTGTGCGGCGACCCCACGGTCGTGGGTAATCAGAATGACGGTGTGACCCGCGTCGGCAAGCTCGCGCAGCAACGCCATGACTTCGGCGCCGCTTCGCGTGTCGAGCGCACCGGTCGGCTCGTCGGCGAGAATGATGCGCCCGCCGTTCATCAGCGCCCGGGCGATGGACACCCGTTGCTGCTGACCGCCCGAGAGCTGGTGCGGACGGTGGTGAATTCGTCCATCCAGTCCCAGTCGGGTGAGCAGTTCCGTTGCCCGGTGGTGCCGCTCCGCGCGCGACATGCCCGCGTAGACGGCGGGCACCTCGACGTTGTGCAGCGCGTCGAGGGTACGGATCAGGTGATAGTTCTGGAACACGAAGCCGAACGCTTCACGGCGCAGCCACGCGAGTTCATCGGCAAGGAACGACGCAATATCCTGACCGGCGAATCGGTATTGCCCGGAGGTGGGGCGGTCCAGGCAGCCGAGCAGGTTCATCAACGTCGACTTGCCTGAGCCGGAAGCGCCGACGATGGCGACGAATTCCCCGGCATCGATGCGCATCGAGACGCCGCGCAGTACCTGCGTCGCCGGCGTGCCGCCTTCGCCACCGTAGCTGCGGCAGATGTCGACCAGTTCGATCAGCGGAATCGCCTGCGGGGCAGGTGCAGGCGGCTCGCCGGACGTGCCGGCAGCATGGGTGTCGGTTACCACTGGAACCTCCCGGCCCCGGCGCGAACGGTGCTCACCGAGGTAATCAGGGCGTCGCCCTGTTTCAGGCCGTCGAGGACCTCGCCGTCGAGACGATCGCGCAGGCCGATGCGCACCTTGCGCTCGACAGGCTTGCCGTCGACCAGCACGTTGGCCGTGAAGACCCCCGCCTGCGCGTTGACGGGCACAAGCGGCGTCATCGGGGCGAGCAGCACATTCTTCGCCGAGGCGATGATGAAGAACACCTGCGCGGTCATCTCCGGCATGAGCACGCCGTCGTCGTTGTCGACGTCGACCAGCACGGTGTAAAGCACGACTTTGCCCGTGCTGCCTGTCGGACTCTGCTGCGAAGTGTCGGCGCCGCTCTTGTCCAGCGGCGTGGGCGGCGCGGGCAGTACCTGACGCACCGCGGCGTGCCAGCGTCGCGGGCCGGTGTCGGTCTGCCCGCCGAGGGTGGTGAAGTACACGGGCATGCCCGCTTTCACGTGCCCGATGTCGGCCTCGGAGACTTGCGTCCACACGGTCATGTGAGACAAGTCCGCAATACGCATGATGAGCGGGGTCTGGTAGGTGGCGTTCAGGGTCTGACCTTCGCGTGCGTCGAGGGAGACCACGGTGCCGGTAATCGGTGCATAGATGCGTGTGTAGCCCAACTGCGCTTCGTCGCCCTTGAGCGTTGACGTCGCCCCGTTGATCTGAGCATGCAGGTCGTTGATCCTGGCCACAGCCACGTCCAGATTGGCTTGCGCAGTCTGCACGTCTTCGAGTCGCGTCGCACCGTCGCTCATCATCTGCTGCTGACGGGCAGCACGCTGGGCCGCCAGCACACGCTCGGCATAGGCTTGTGCCAACTGGGCGTGCAGGCTGGCGAGGCTGGCCCGGTCGGCATCGACTTTGGCTTGTTGCACCGCCGGATCGATCTCGACGAGCAGATCTCCCTTATTGACCCGGGCCCCCGCCTGAACATGCAGACGGCGAATCGCTCCGGACGCTTGTGCGCCAACGTCCACGTAGTTTCGCGGACGAAGATTGCCCAGCGCCGTGACGCTCAACTCCAGGTTGCCCCGGTTGACGGTCGCGGTTTCCACATGCTCGACGTGTCGAAATATCGTGAACCACAGCACGAATGCCAGAAGTGCAACGACAAGGAGGAACAGGGCGCTACGAATTCGCTTCGGTTTGAGTGGCATCTGCTTCGATGGCGTGCACGGCCGAGCCTTGTCAGGTCTCGGCACGTCGTTTGGTGAACGAACTGGTGGTTGGCGAAAGCCGTCACTGACGCGGCGCACAGTATAGAACGATTCTCATTTACAGAGAAATCCTATCGTATCCGTCGAGCCGATAAATTCGAGAAGCCTGTCATATAGATATTACAAAGATGACCAATATTTAGAAGTAAATGAGCAAAATTCGGTTGACAGAGGCGATGTGTCTTTTGTAGATTCCACCTCACCAATGAAGAATGATTCTCATTAACTTGCTAAGAATCCTCGTAACGACCCTCGCATACATCGGGCGTTCGGCGGAGAAATAAGTAGTAAGGAATACGAACCATCAAGGGAGTGATTCAATGAGCTGGGATGACGAAAACGCGGAATTTGAAGTTGTCGTGAACCACGAGGCGCAGTATTCGATCTGGCCGAGTTACAAGGTAATCCCCGGTGGCTGGCGCGCCGTGGGCATGAAAGGCAACAAGGCGGCTTGTCTCGCGTACATCGAAGAGCACTGGACCGACATGCGACCGCTCAGCCTGCAAAAGGCGATGAGCGAGCAGGCCGGGCAGTCGGCCGCTGTCGACACCTCTGCGTCGGTGCACTGATTGCGCCTACACCCTATCGCGCCGACGCCTTCCGACACAATGCGCCCCCCGATCCTCCTGTTCTGTCTTCCCTATGCGGGAGGCAGCGCAGCGATTTTCCGCGACTGGCAGCGTTCGCTGCCCGACTGGATTCGTGTGGTGACGCTGCATCCGGCCGGTCGCGGTGTACGTCATGGCGACACGCCGGTCCATCGCTGGCCGGCATTCGTCGACGACATGGCGAAACAGGCACTGACGTCCCTTGTCGTGCCGGGGCAGGCGCCGTTACCGTTCGCCATCTTCGGGCACAGCATGGGGGCGCTGGTGGGTCTGGAACTCGCGCATGTGCTGCGGGCCCGGCTGGGTGTGACGCCTTGCTGGTTCGGTGCGTCGGCGAGTCTGGCGCCGAGCCTGCGTGAGCGTGAGACACACTGGCTGACGTGCGACGACATGACGTTCAAGGCCGAAGTCCGGCGTCTTGGCGGCATGCCGGAAAGCCTGCTGGAGAACGACGAGTTCATGGCGCTGGTCATGCCCGCCCTGCGTGCCGACTTTCACCTGTGCGGCACTTACGATCCGCCTGCACGCGCGCCACTGGCGTGCCCGCTGCTGGCGATCAACGGTGAGGGCGACGCGCGTTGCATCGTTCCCGCAAACGACCCCGCGTGGGCAGGCGAGACGACGGGGCCATTTGCCTCGGCGCGCGTGCCTGCGGGGCATTTCTTCATCAATACCCACCGAGATGCGCTGCTGGCGCAGGTGATTGCGCATCTGCGCGACGCCGTCGGTGTGAGCGAAACGCCTGTCCGGGCGCTCGCCTGACGTCAATACGGAGATGGACATCGTGCAAGGCCTCCCCCCGCTGTTCGATTTCGCCCCCTATCTCGAAGTGCGCGACGAAACGTTGCCCCTGATTCGGGAATTCGCGTCGCATATGGCGTTTCGTAGTGCCGTCGTCGAGGAGTTGGAGCTGGACGAAGACTTCTATCGCCGACCGCTGCGTCCCGAGGATCTCGAATTCCTCCAGTTCAAGAAGGCGGTGCGCGCCGAGACGGTCAGCCGTTTGCCGATGCTCGCCTCCCAGCGTCTGCTCATGTGCATCAACGAGGTCGGTATCGCCCGTATGCCGCGCCCCGGCGATGCCGAGGGTTTCGCCAGTGCCGATGCGTTCTACAGCGAGCGCAATCAGGTGCTCGGTGCACGCATCCGGCCGTATCTCGAGAACTATGCCTACACGTTCCTCGGCAATGAGGGCAAGGCCGACAACACGCCGGCCTCGCTGACCGAAGCCCTGCGTGCCATCGTGCAGACCGAACATGCGTGGTGGAGCGAGATGTTCGCGCTGCTCCAGCGCAACGAATATCTGCCCGAGGGCCTGCGCTTCATCATGATCCAGCGCTGGAGCCTCGCGCCGTCGCGTCGTGCCGCCGTTGCACGTGCGGTGGCCTCCGGGTATTTCGACGCCGTCTCACCGGATGCCCGTCCGGTCATGGTCGATGCCGCGCAGGACGCCTTGCTCACCCGCGTTGCCGGGGCACTCGACCTGACGCGCCGCGAGCATTCGTACTGGCAGTTCTATCTGCCGACGAGCCTTGCCAAGTGCAACCTGCTGTACGCGCTGGGCGCACGTCCGGACCGGGCTTTTGCGTTACTGGGCGCGGCGTTCGTTGCCGAGGCCGAAATGCTGGCGTTCTGTCAGGCCGCCGCTGCCGCCTGCCCGCACATGCTCCATGGGTTGCCGATTCAGCAGCCGCCGTTGGAAGACGCCGTGGCGGATCTGCTTCGCCGTGCCTCGGCCGCGACGACGCAAATCGACGACAAGTACGCCCAGCAGGGCCTGTATCGCGTCAGTCAGGGGCTCGGCGCTGCCGAACTCATGGCCGCACGGGGCCGTTGGGACCTCGGCGAGCAATTGCGCTGGCTGTCGGCGATCGAGCGTTACGTCGCGTTTGCGAAGCAGGTCGAGGGGCGTATCGAAGTCGAATGCCCGGGCATCGACCGGGAGACGTTTGTCGAGCCTCGCGAGATGTGTTCGACCACGCACGTGCACAACGATCACCGTCTGGTCGTCATCGAGTCGGGCGACATGATCTTCTGGGGCAACCTGGGAATGCAGCTCAAGATGAAGCAGGGCGACAGCGTGCTGATTCCGGACGGCCGTCTGCATGGCTCGACCGTGGTGTCGCACGAATGCACGTACCACCAGCCGATCATCCCTGATGAATGGATCGCGGCACTCCATGCGGGCACCATGCCGGCCCCGCAGTCCTCTGCTGCACTCGCCTGACGAGTGCGCCTCATGCCCCTGCGCGGTGACGCCGGCGCGCCCACCTAGCGCCGGCGACCAGAGACTCAAGGCTATCGACTCGTATAGCCTGTTAGTACTACTAAATTCTAGGCACGTTCACGCATCCCGCCGCCGGCTGTCCGGCGACGGTCGATGCGTGACGCAATGACAGCCGGCTCGGGCCGGCGCGCGCAGTTTCGACGGAGAAGCTCATGCAGCTCGATCCCCCCGATACCCTGGGTTCCCAACGCTCTACCTCTGCCCCCGATGCTTCCGGGAATTCCCCTGCGCCCAAGCGCACCACGGCCAGCGACTGGCGCTCGCGCGTCATTCTCGGCGATCAGGTCGGGGATATCGAACTGCCCGATTGGCTGGAGACGTCGTACGAGACGCTGCGCACGCAGGTCATGCACCCGGAGTATCCGTGCTTCTTCGGCACGATTGCCGAGCGGCGCGGCGAGATGTTCTACACCTTCGTCAACGGCAAGGACAACGCGTCGCTGCCCGCCACGATGCTCACGTTCGCGCGTCTCGCGTCGCAGCCGGAATTCCGACGTAACAACATCGCGATTTTCTACGAGCCGGACGCCACGCCGCTGACGCACGCCGAATATCACGACCTGTTCTGGAACACGTTGCAGTATCTGCACAACGTCGACCCCGATCCCGAGGCGGATCATCAGGTGCCGCCCTCGCACGAGGACTGGGAGTTCGGCTACGGCGGGCTTCAGATGTTCGTCGTCTGCGCCTGCCCGTCGTTCTCGTTGCGCCACAGTCGCAACCTCGGGCCGGGCATGGTGCTGCTGTTCCAGCCGCGTGCGGTGTTCGTCGACACCATCACGAACAAGGTGATCGGGCGTCAGGCGCGCGAGCAGGTGCGCGAGCGGCTGCGCAAGTGGGACGCCGTCGGCCCCCACCCGGACCTGGGCTTCTACGGCGATCCGGGCAACCTCGAATGGAAGCAGTACTTCCTCGAAGACGAGAACGTTGCCGCAGCCGATCAATGCCCGTTCCTCAAGCGCATGCGTCGCGCGACGGAAGACGCCGCTGTGCCGACGGTGCAGGCCGACGCAGGCGCCGCGGCGCCGATGCTCGGAAAAATTGCCGTCCATCCCAAACCGCACCCGACGCCCGCCGTTTCCCCCGCGCACGTCGCTCATGCGGGTCACGCCGGCCATGGTGCGCATCTGGCGCGTCAGATGCATGCCGATGCGGGGCACGGACGGCTGATCGAGCTGGGCGACGGCGAAACGAGCGACATGCCGGGCAGCCATAAACCGCATTCCGGGCCGCACGCGCAGGCACCCGTGCGCAACGACGGCGAGCATCCCGAGTAGTCGGCGCTCCCCTGTCGGCATGCCAGCGAGGCGCGGCCCTTCGGTCGCGCCGTTCGCCTTGGATGACACGCATGCCACGAACGCAATGAATCGCAAAGAATGCAACGAACTTCAGGCACTCCGATGTCCCAGACTCCCAAGCACATGGTTGAGCGACTGCAATCGCTCGCAATCGAACGTCCGAACGACACCGCACTGATCTGCGTGCAGGCTGGCGGCGAGACGTCGCACGGCTACGCCGAGCTCGACCAGCGTGCCAACGCGCTCGCCCACCGGCTCGGTGGGGGCGCGCTCAAGGGCGAGCGCGCCATTCTGCTCATGGACAGCGGCCTGTCGTATTTCACTGCATTCTTCGGCTGCCTTTACGCGGGCGTGCTCGCCGTGCCCGCCTTCGCGCCCGGGCGCACGCGCGACGCGTACGCGGAGCGCCTGCGCGTGATGCTCGCGGACGCACAGGCCCGCTGGGTGCTGGTGACCCCGGAGCATGCGCAGATCGCTCGTTCGCTGCTGGACCTGTACGGCGAGACGGCGGAGCTGATCGTCATCGACGATTCGAGCGCCCCGGCATCCACCTCGCGCATCGCCATCGATCTCACGTCGGAAGACATCGCGTTCCTGCAATACACGTCGGGGTCGACTTCGGCGCCCAAGGGCGTGATGGTCACGCACGGCAACCTGATCGCCAACGAGGTGGCGATTCAGGAGCGTCTGGGCGTCACGCCGTCGGACGTGTTCGTGAGCTGGCTGCCGCTGCCGCACGATATGGGCATGATCGGCACGATGCTCCAGCCGGTCTACACGGGTATCCCGCTCGTGCTGATGTCGCCGAATCACTTCCTGGAGCAGCCGATCCGCTGGCTCGAAGCGATTGCGCGGCACGGGGGCACGATCTCGGGCGGGCCGGACTTTTCGTACCGTTTGCTCACTGAGCGTGTGCGCGATGCGCAGATGGAAGGCATCGACCTGTCGAGCTGGCGTGTCGCGTTTTCCGGCTCGGAGCCGGTGCGCCACGACACGCTGTGCGAGTTTGTCGAGCGCTTCGGCGCGTGGGGCTTCCAGCCGGGGGCGGTCTATCCCTGCTACGGTCTGGCCGAAGCGACGTTGCTCGTTACCGGGGTGACGCGCTCGGACGGGATGTCGTCGCTGTCGGTGGACGGTGCCGACGGTGAGACCAAGTGGCTCGTGAGTTGCGGCAAGGCGCCGCAGGGCCACGAGGTGCGCATTGTCGATCCGACCAGCGGCAGGACGCTCGGCGACGGCGAGATCGGCGAAATTCGTTTCAACGGCCCGAGCGTGACGGCGGGCTACTGGCGCAATCCGGAGGCCAGCGCCGCGACGTTCGTCGAGGACGAAGGCCGTCGCTGGCTGCGCACCGGCGATCTGGGCATGACGCGGGGCGATCATCTCTACGTGACCGGTCGCGTGAAGGACCTGATCATCGTGCGCGGCCAGAACGTGTATCCGCAGGATGTCGAGCAGGTCGTCGAAGCGGAACTGGACATCGTTCGGTCTGGCCGCGTGTCGGCGTTCGCCGTGGAGATCAACGGTCGCGAGAGCATCGGTCTCGCCGCCGAAATCTCGCGCCGCACGCAGAAGCTGCTGACGCCCGCACAGATCGTCGACGAACTCGACGCCGTGGTCGCCCCCCGCTTCGGCGAGGCGCTCGGTGTCGTGGTCCTGCTCAATCCGGGCGGACTGCCGAAGACGTCGAGCGGCAAGCTGCAACGCTCCGCAGCAGCACGCGGCTGGCGCGAGCGCACGCTCGACGCCTGGGCGGTCTATGCCGACGGGACGTTCGACGAGGCTTACGGCGCGTCGCATAACGAGGGACTGGAAGCGAAACCGACGGCAGGCGAAGCGTCACCGGACGCCGTTTCCGGACGTCTGGCGGCGATCTGGGCCGACGTTCTGGGGCATGCGGTCGATACCAACGATACGGTCGATGCAGCCAGCGCACACTTCTTCCGTCTCGGCGGCAATTCGATTCAGGCCGTGCAACTGGCCGCACGCGTGCAGGCAGCGTTCAATGTGCCGTTCGACGTGCGCGACGTCTTCGAACAGGCCGCTCTGCGCGATGCTGCGCGGCTCGTGACGCAACGTCAGGGCGAGGTCGCGCAGAAGGGGGCGGCCGGGGCCGTTCCGCTGATTGCGCGCAATACCGCGTATGACACCATTGCGCCGCTCACGCACGCGCAGCACCGTCTCTGGTTCCTGTGGAACCTCGACGCATCGGATACCGCGTATCACGTGGGCGGCCGGTTGACGTTCGGTGTATCGCCTGACGCGTCGGCATTGGAAGGGGCGTTGCGCGCCAGCGTGGCCCGTCATGCCGCCTTGCGCACCACGTTCGATACCGATGCGCAGGGCGAACCGGTGCAGCGCGTTGCGGACATCGCCACGGCGTCGCGCTTCACAATGACGCAGACGCGACTCGATGACGTGGCCTTGCTCGACGCCGCGGCGCAGGCGTGGATCGATGCGCCGTTCGATCTTCGCGACGGCCCGCTGATGCGCGCCGCGCTGTTCACGACACCGGATCGTCGTGCGCATCTGGTCGTGGCGTTGCATCACATCGTCTGCGACGCGTGGTCGATGCAGGGCTTCGTCGACGCGCTGGCAGACGACTATCTCGCCTGTCTGAGCGGCCAGCCGACGCCGGCGACCGACGATCCTGCCGCGCTCCGATACACCGACTTTGCCGTCTGGCAGCGCGATCAACGCGAGCACGAATCGCGAAAGCAGGAACTGGCCTACTGGTGCGCCCATCTGGGCGACGAGCCCGCGCCGGCCATCCTTGGCGACCGTACGCGCGCGGGGAATACGCCGCGCCGCGCCGCTGCCCACGCGTTCGACTTCCCGCCGCAGGTGCACGCGGCACTGGCGGGCGTGGCGGCGACGCACGGCGTGACGCCGTCGATGCTGATTCTGGCGGCGTTGGGCCTCGTGCTGCGCCGTCACACCACGAGCCACGACGTGCGCATCGGTATGCCCGTGGCCAACCGCCAGCATGCGGGCACAGCACCCCTCATGGGGCTGTTCGTCAATACGGTGGTGATGAAGCTCGACGTGCAACCGGCCGGCACGCTGGCGGCGCTGCTCGCGCAGGTGCGCGACACGGCGCTTGAAGCGCAGCAGCATCAGGATCTGCCGTTCGACGTGTTGCTCGACGCTCTGGCGCCGCATCGCAGCATGGGCCAGACGCCGCTGTTCCAGGTCATGTACAACCATGTCCAGCAAGACGAGCGTTCGCTCACGCGCTGGCCGGACATGGCCGCCACGCTGCATGGCATCGACGCGAGTGCAGCGCAATTCGATCTCACGCTGGACGTGCAGGCGTTCGCCGATGGCCGTCTCACGCCCCGATTCCGTTACGACGCCGACACGTTCGACGCCTCGACCATCGCGCGTCTGGCCGATCACCTGTGCAACGCGGTGCAAGCGTTCATCGACCACGCCGCGAAGGCGGTGCGGGACGTGGCGCTGATCGACCGGAACGAGCAGGACCGGCTGATGCAGTGGAGCGCGAGCCAACCGGTGTCGCCGGGCTTGCCGTTGCATCGGCGTATCGAAGCGCACGCCGCGCAAACACCGGATGCCATCGCCGTGACGTTTGAGGACGTCGGCATGACGTACCGTGAGCTGAACGCACGTGCGAACTGGCTGGCTCACGCGCTCATCGCGCGCGGCGTGGGGCTTGAATCGCGTGTGGGCGTTGCGCTGGAGCGTTCGCCGGACATGGTCGTCGCGATTCTGGCCGTACTCAAGGCGGGCGGCGCCTATGTCCCGCTCGACCCGCAATATCCGGCGGATCGCCTGAGTTTCCTGATGTCCGATAGCGGCATGGCGTTGCTGCTCACGCGCGAAAGTCTGCGTGAGCAACTTCCGGTGCCTGACGGCGTGCAGACGCTGCTGCTCGATACTCACGACCATGAGCACGACCATGAGCACGCGAGTATGTCCATGGACTCGGACGACACGTCGCCGGGCAATCCGGACGTGCCGGTGCTGCCATCGCATCTGGCCTACATCATCTACACCTCCGGCTCGACCGGCAAGCCGAAGGGCGCGCTCGTCACGCATGCGAATGTCGGGCGTTTGCTCGACGCCACGGATGCCGACTTCCATTTCGGCGCGCAGGACGTGTGGACGCTGTTCCACTCGTATGCGTTCGACTTTTCGGTCTGGGAAATCTTTGGCGCGCTGTGCTACGGCGCACGGCTCGTGATCGTGCCGTACCTGGTGAGCCGTGCGGCGGACGACTTCCTGACGTTGTTGCGCCGCGAGCGGGTGACCGTGCTCAACCAGACGCCGTCGGCGTTCCGTCAGTTGCTGCAAGTCCCGGACTTGGCGGCGGCGGATGATCTGGCGCTGCGCGTGGTCGTATTCGGCGGCGAAGCGCTGGAGCCGCAGACGCTGCGTCCGTGGTTCGAGCGCTTTGGAGACGCCCACCCGCGCATGATCAACATGTACGGGATCACCGAGACGACGGTGCACGTGACGTTCCGTCAGATCACGCAGGACGACCTCGCCGTGACGCGCAGCCCCGTGGGCCGTGCCATCGTCGACCTAGGGCTGTACGTGCTCGACAGCGAGGGCGAACTCGCGCCCATCGGTGTGCCGGGCGAACTGCACGTGAGCGGGGCAGGCCTCGCACGCGGCTACTGGCAACGCGCATCGCTGAGCGCACAACGCTTCATCCCGGACACCTTCGCGGCAGACGGCGGCCGACTGTACCGGACCGGCGATCTGGCGCGCTGGCGTGCCGACGGCGAGCTGGATTACCTCGGACGTATCGATCATCAGGTCAAGATTCGCGGCTTTCGTATCGAGCTGGGCGAGATCGAGGCGCAACTGCTCGCGCAGCCCGGCGTACACGGTGCGGTCGCGAGTGTGCAGGAAGGGCCGGGCGGCGCACGCCTGATCGCGCACGTGGCGGGCACCGCTCAGGTGCCTGCGTTGCGCAGCGCGCTGGGTGCGGTACTGCCGGATTACATGGTGCCCAAGGCGATCGTGGTCATGCCGGTGTTTCCGCTGACCGCGAACGGCAAGGTGGACCGTCGTGCCTTGCCTGCGCCGGAGTTCGGCCGTGGCGGAGACGTCGCGCCGCGCGCCGGCACCGAAGCCTTGCTGGCCAAGGTCTGGCAGGACGTGCTGGGCGTCGCCTCCGTGGGACGTCACGACAACTTCTTCGCGATCGGTGGCGATTCGCTGCTCACACTGAAGGTCGTGACGCGTGCAACGCAGGCGGGCCTCGCACTCGCGCCACGGCATCTGTTCGAGCATCAGAGTCTGGCCGAACTGGCCGAAGCGCTCGACCATGAAGGCGGCGTGCAGGGTGGGCAGGGGGGCGTGGGGACACAGCCCGCGCTCGTGCCGGTGCCTCGCGGCGCCGACGCCGTGCTGCCGCTGTCCTACGCGCAGCAACGCCTGTGGTTCCTTTGGCATCTGCAACCGGAAAGCTCCGCGTACCACATCGCAGGCGGATTGCGGTTGCAGGGTAAGTTCGATCACCGCGCGAAACAGGCGGTTCAGGCCGCTTTCGATACGCTCGTCGCTCGCCACGAGTCCTTGCGTGTGACGTTCGCACCGGGGCAAGGCGATGCGCAAAGTGCAGGCGGACCGGTCGCCGCGCGCCAGATCGTGCACGACACCATGCCGGTGGCTGTGCGTCATCACGACGTAACGGGCACCGCCGATCCGCAGGCCGAAGCCGCAGCGCTCGCCAACGCATTCGCGCGCGAGACGTTCGACCTGTCGCAGGGCCCGCTGCTGCGCGTGGGCATCGTCACGTTGAGTGCCGATGAGCATCATCTGCTTGTGTCGATGCATCACATCATCTCGGACGGCTGGTCGATCGACCGCATGCTCGACGAGTTCGTCACGTGCTATCGCGCAGCGCTGGACGGTACGACGCCGGTGCTGCCGGTGTTGCCGGTGCAGTACGCCGACCACGCCGTGTGGCAACGCCGCTGGCTCGATGCCGGCGAGCGGGAGCGTCAACTGGCGTGGTGGCGCGCCACGCTGGGCGATCGGCATCCGGTGCTGGCGTTGCCGGCGGATCGGGAGCGCCGGTCGCTCGCGGATTACACGGCAGCACGCCATACGTTCGTGCTGCCGGCGGCGCTGACGAGCCAATTGCGGGCAAGCGCCCAGCGTCACGACAGCACGCTCTTCGTGGCGTTGCTGACCGCCTACATGGCCACGTTGTATCGTCACTCCGGCCAGCACGATATTCGCGTCGGCGTTCCCGTCGCCGGGCGCGAGCGTCCCGAGGTGAACGACGTGCTGGGCTGCTTCGTGAACACGCAGGTCCTGCATGCGCAACCGCTACGCACGCAGTCGCTCGGCGCTCTGTTGCACACGGTGCGTGCGAATGCCGCCGGAGCGCAGTCGCATCGGGATCTGCCGTTCGACGTGCTTGTCGACGCACTCCATCCCGAGCGGAACCTGCGGCACACCCCGATTTTTCAGGTGGTGCACAACCATCGCCAGCCCGATCACCATGTGTTCGACGCGCTCGACGGCCTGACGGTCTCGCGTATCGATATCGCGGGCCGGAACGTGCAGTTCGAACTGACGCTGGATACGGAGGAGGCTGCCGACGGCTCCGTGAGCGCGGCGATGACCTATGCGCGCGAGATCTTCGACGAGGCGAGCGTTGCTCGCTGGGCCGCGCACTTCGTGAACTTCTGCGAGGCACTGGCAGGCGATCCGTCCATTGCCGTGGGGCAGGTGACGTTGCGTAACGCCGACGGCAGCATCATGCCGCCGGTAGACGATGTGCTCGGCGATTTCATGCTGGCACACGGTGGTGAGAGCGTTGATGCCGGGGCGCGTGCAGGGGCGCATCGCGGCGCCTTCGAGGCACCGGCGTCGCCCGCCGAGCAAGCCGTCGCGGCCGCATGGCAGTCGGTGCTGCAAATCGACCGCATCGGCCGTCACGACAACTTCTTCGAGATTGGCGGCGACTCGATTCTGAGTCTGCAAATCGTGACGGCCCTCG
Source organism: Pandoraea sp. ISTKB (assembly GCF_001721285.1). Classification (NCBI taxonomy): domain Bacteria; kingdom Pseudomonadati; phylum Pseudomonadota; class Betaproteobacteria; order Burkholderiales; family Burkholderiaceae; genus Pandoraea; species Pandoraea sp. ISTKB. The sequence continues at coordinate 327,211 of NZ_MAOS01000028.1, read as the reverse complement.
CGCGCGAGGGCTGGAAGATCACGGCGCGCCAGTTGTTCGAAGCACAGACCGTCGCCACGCTCGCCGCATTGGCGCAGCCGATCGCCGAGGCAAGCCCAGCGAATACGTCGAACGGCCGCGAAGTCGCCGCGATGGCGGACGTGGGCGCCAATGGCGACATCGAGGCGATGTATCCCGCCACGCCGTTGCAAAGCGGGCTGTTGTTCCACAGCCTGATGCAGTCGGGGCGCGGCGTCTACGTGAACCAGAAGCGTCTGACGCTGCGCGGTGCGCTCGATCACGACCGTATGCGCGACGCCTGGACGCAGGTCATGGCGCGTCACGCCATTCTGCGCACGCATTTCAGTTGGGCGCACGGCGGCGACGCGATGCAGGTCGTTTCGCGTCACGTCGGGTTGCCGTACACCCGTCATGACTGGTCCGTCGGGCCGCAGGCGACCTACGACGCGCGTCTGCATGCCTGGCTCGCGGACGATCTGGCGCAGGGCTTCGACCTCGCCGTCGCGCCGCTGCTGCGTGTGAACCTGTTCGCACGCCCCGACGGTCTGACCGATCTCGTCTGGACTGACCACCACGTGTTGCTCGACGGCTGGAGTGCTGCACGTCTGCTCGCCGAGGTGCTGGCGATTTATCGCGGCGAGTCGTTGTCCGAGGAAAACGACTCGCCGCAGTACGGCGAGTACGTGCGCTGGCTGGAGACGCAGACCGATCACGCCGACTATTGGCAAGCCCGCATGCGCTCGCTGGACGAACCGGCGACGCTGGTCGCCAGCCTGCCGGCGGGGCCGACCGGACATGACGCCACGTCGAGCACCCTGCTGCAAGTCGATGACGTGCTCGACGCCGCGCTGGACACGCGCCTTCGCGATGCGGCGCGCCGGTATCACGTCACGCTCAACACGATGGTGCAGGCCGCGTGGGCGATGTTGAGTTCGCGCTACGGCAACCGCACGCAGGTCGCTTTCGGCGTCACGCTGTCCGGCCGCGAGAACGATCTGCCGGGAATTGACCGTACGCTGGGCCTGTTCATCAACAGTTTGCCGCTGTGGATCGATGTGCCGGCGGCGTCGAGCGTTGCCGACTGGCTTCAGGACGTGCAGCAGCGCGGCACGGCATTGCGCACCGTCGAGACCACGCCGTTGCGTCAGGTGCAGCAATGGACCGGACGCGCCGCCGAAGCGCTATTCGACACCCTTGTCGTGTTCGAAAACTATCCGATCGATGCGGCTGTGCGTGCCGACGACGCGTCGCTGTCGCTCGCCGCCTTCGCCACGACCGAGCAGACCCATTACCCGCTGGTGCTCGCCGTGCTGCCCGGCGACACCCTGACGTTGCGCTGGAAGGCCAGGGCGTCGCGCATCGCGCCGCAGATCCTGCGCCAGTTGCAGGACGACCTGCGCGCGATTCTCGATCAACTGGCCCGCCCGGCCAACGACGCGCTGCCGAATGTCGGCGCCATCACGCTGTCCGGACGGATCGAACCGTCGCCGCTCACCTGTCACGCGTTCGAGCCGGTGATGCATCGCATTGCGGCGCAGGCGTGGGCCACACCGCAACGTCCCGCCATCCATTGCGAAGGCGTGCGGTGGACGTACCAGACGCTGGACACGGCGGCCAACAGCATTGCCGTGGCGCTGGCCGCCGCCGGCGTGCAGGCCGACGAGCGCGTCGGGCTGTGCGTCGAGCGCTCGCCGTGGATGACGGCGGCGTTGCTCGGCGTGCTGCGTGCGGGGGGCGCCTTCGTGCCGCTCGATCCGTCGTATCCGTCCGACCGGCTGGCGTTCATGATGGAAGACGCGGGCGTGCGCCGCGTGTTGGCCGACGCTGCGACCGCACAGGCGATGGCCGATGTCCTGAGCGGCCATGAAGTCATCGTCGTCGATACGCTGGACCCGGCGTCGACCGAGGTCGTTTGTCAGGAAGTGCATCCCGAACAACTCGCCTACGTCATCTATACCTCGGGCTCGACGGGGCGACCGAAGGGCGTGGCGATCTCGCATGGCGCATTCAGCCAGCACATCGACGACTTCCTGAGCACGTACGCGATCTCGCAGGACGACAAGCAACTGCAATCGTCCACGATCAATTTCGACGTGGCGCTGCACGAGATGCTGCCGGCCCTGTGCAAGGGCGGGCAAATCGAGATGCGCGGCGCGCAGGCATGGGATCTGGAGACCACGAGCCGTCACCTGAGTGAAGAGGGTGTCACCTTCTCGCGGATTCCGACCGCCTATTGGCAGCAATGGCTGCGCAATCCGCCGTCGCGCGAAGCGCTTGCCGGGCTGCGTCAGATCACCGTCGGCGGCGAGGGGCTGCCCGGCGACGCGCTGCGTCAATGGCAGGACGGCCCGCTGGCGGGCATTCAGCTCGATAACCTCTACGGCCCGACCGAGACGACCGTGGCCTGCATGTTCCGACGCACGTGCGACGAGGACACACAGCACGCCATCGTCTCCATCGGTGTGCCGTATCCGTCGCGCCGTGTCTACGTCATCGATCAGCATGGTCTCGAGGCGCCGGTCGATGCGCTGGGCGAGCTTTGCATCGCGGGCCACACGCTGGCGCGCGGCTATCTGGGCCGCGCCGCATTGAGCGCGGAGAAGTTCGTGCCGGACCCGTTCATCGGCAACGGCGCACGGATGTACCGCACCGGGGACCTCTGCCGACGCCGCGCCGATGGCCGTATCGACTTCCTCGGCCGTCTGGACGCGCAGGTCAAGCTGCGCGGCCTGCGGATCGAACTGGGCGAGATCGACGCGGTGCTGCGTCAGGTGCCGGGGGTTCGCGACGCGGTCGTGGCGCTGGTGGGCGCAGGCGAGGGCGCGCGACTGGCTGGCTACGTCGTGGGCGACGTGGCGGACGTGGTGCTGCGCCGCTCGCTGGAGCGCAAGTTGCCCGCGCACATGGTGCCGTCGGTGTTCGTGCACCTCGATGCGCTGCCGGTCATGCCGAACGGCAAGACCGACCGTGCTGCGCTGCCGGTGCCGCAGGACATGGCCTCGCGGGAGCGTCAGGCGCCGGTGGGCGCTGTCCAGACCGCCCTGCGCGACATCTGGCGCGACGTGCTGGGACGCGACGACGTTGGCGTGACGGACAACTTCTTCGAGATCGGCGGCGATTCGATTCTGAGCCTGCGCGTGATTGCACAGGCCGCGGCGGCGGGGCTCAAGCTCACGCCGCGTCATATCTTCGACGCGCCGGACATCGAGCGGCTCGCGCTGTTGGCGGAGCCGCTGAACGCGCGCGAGAAACACGTGGAGTGCCGCGATCCGCTGCCGCTCACGCCGATTCAGGCGACGTTCTTCCAACGTCACCCGCACGGCGAAGCGCATTGGAATCAAGCCGTGTTGCTGCATAGCGCATCCATGCCGGACGTTGCGGCGCTGCGACGCGCGCTGGACGCCGTCATGCAGGCACACGACGCGCTGCGCCTGCGCTTCACGCGCACGCCGTCGGGCTGGCAGCAGCAGGTCGTGGCGGTGGATGCACACAACCTGCTCGAAACGCTGGACCTTCGCGCCGAGACGGACTGGCGTGCGGCCATCGACCGCGAGGGCACCCGTGTCCATCGCTCCCTCGACATCGGGCAGGGACCGCTGCTCAGAGCCAGTCTCATGCAGGTGCCCGAGGGCGCCTATCTGCTCGTCACCATTCATCACTTGGCGGTCGACGGCGTGTCCTGGCGCGTCTTGCTCGACGAACTGGAGCGTGCCTACCACGCCGCGCACGAATTGCGCGCGATCGAGCTGCCGGACAACACGCCCTGGAGTGTGTGGGTTCAGGCGGCCGCCGATCATGCCGATTCGGCTGACGTCATCGACGAATTGCCGTGGTGGCGCGACGCGCTCACCGGTGCGAAACCGCTGTTCGACGGCACCAGCACGGGTAAGCCCCGTCAGACCCGTCAGTGGTCGCTCGGTGCGCAGTCGACGCGCGAACTGGTCACGCAGACCCGTAGCCGTTTGGGCATGCAGGTGGATGAAGCGTTATTGGGCGTGCTGGCCCGCTCGCTGGGTGAAGTCTTCGGCGGTGCCGACGCGATTGTTGCCGTTGAAGGGCACGGTCGCGAAACTCTCGGTCGCGGCGAGCATGCCCAGCTCGATCTGAGTTCCACCGTCGGCTGGTTCACGACGCGCTACCCGGTGCGCTTGCCATCGACCGGTGCATTGGACGACCAGCTTCTCGCGACGAAGGACACGCTGCGCGACGTCCCGAACAAGGGCCTGCACTGGGGGCTGCTGGCGTGGCACGCGCGCGACGACGTGCGCGATGCGCTTGCATCGCTGCCCGTCGCGCAGGTCGGCTTCAACTATCTCGGCAATCTCGATCAGGCGGTCGCGAGCGGCAGCCTGTTCGCGCTGTCGACGCTGCCCTGCGGCGAGATGGCCGTGGCGGCACCTGCGCCGTTTGCCCTCGATCTGAATGCGCGCATTCAAGACGGTGCGCTGTCGATTACGTGGGACTACGACCCCGATCTGCTCGATGCCGCACAGGTCGAGCAGTGCATCGCGCGTTTCGACGCGCAGGTGCAGGCCGTGGTGACCGCGACACGCGAGCGCACCCGCCTCTTCTCGCGCAGCGACTTCCCGCGCGCGGCGCTCACAGCGGCGCAATGGCAACGGCTGTCGCTGGAAGCGTCGGGGGTGGAGGATGTCTATCCCGCCACGGCAGTCCAGCAGGGGTTGCTGTATCACGATCTGTCGTTGCCCGGCGAGGGCATGTACATCACGCAAAAGCGCGTGACGCTCGTTGGCGAGCTGAATGTCGACGCCCTGCGCGCGGCGTGGGAACACGCCGTTGCACGTCACGCCGCACTGCGGACGCGTTTCGCCTGGGGCCATGGCGGCCCGATCCTGCAAATCGTCCAGTCGCGCGCCGAGCTGCCGTTCACCGTGCATCCGATGGCGGCGCACAACGAAACGACGACCGCGTTCGAGGCCCGTTTCACGCAGTGGCTGGCGAACGATCTGCGTGCCGGGTTCGACGTCGAGCGCGCACCGCTGCTGCGGGTGAACGTATTCCTGCGGCCGGACAATGCGGCCGATTTGGTGTGGACGGCACATCACGCCATTACCGACGGCTGGAGCAGCGCCTTGCTGATGGCCGAAGTGGTCGGTACCTATCGGCGAGTGTGCGACGGCCAGACGCCGGGACAGGCGAACGCGGCACCGGCGGTGCCGTACAGCCGGTACGTCGACTGGGTCTCGCGTCAGCCGTCTTCACGCGACTGGTGGGTGGCGCAAGCCGGTGATGCGTCCGAGCGCGGGCAGTTGCTGGCTTACGCCGCTGGCGAGTCCAGTGCCGCAGGGCAAGCGCTCACCTTCGAAGATGTGCTTCCCGACACGCTTGGCGCAAGACTCACCGAAGCCGCCCAGCGCTATCAGGTCACGATCAACACGGTGATGCAGGGCGCGTGGGCGATGCTGATTTCGCAGCATAGCTTCCGCCAGCGCGTGACGTTCGGCGTGACGGTCTCGGGCCGTCCCGCGTCGCTGCCCGGCGCGCAGGACATGCTCGGCCTGTGCATCAACTCTTTGCCGCTGTTCGTCGCCGTCGAGCCGTCGCGCGACCTGGGGGAATGGCTGCGCGCGTTGCAGGCGCAGAACGTTTCGCTGCGCGAGCACGAGCACACCCCGCTCGCCTCCGTCCAGCAATGGCTCGGCATGAACGGCACCGCACCGTTCGATAGCCTGATGGTGTTCGAAAACTATCCGGTGGCGGCCGGGCTGCTCGATGGCGATGCGTCCTTGCGCGTCGGGCAGGTGCAGGGATGGGAGCGCACCAACTATCCGGTCACGCTCACGGTCGCCACACGCGGCACGCCCGCGCTGGGCTGGCGCTTCGACGCGACGCGTTGTTCGGACTCACAGGCAGCACGGCTGCGTCGCGAGTACCTGACGTTGCTGAATGCGTTGGCCGACGCCCCGGCGACCGGCCAGCGCGTGGTTGACGCACTGAGCCCGAACGCCGACACGACGAACGCACTCGCGACGTTGGGCGAGGCCGTGGCGACCGACGTCGCGACGATCCTGGTGCCCGCACGCATCGCGGCGCAGGCGCGACGCACCCCCGATGCCGTGGCGCTTGTCCTCGACGAGCACAGCCTGAGCTTCGCTGAACTCGACGCTGCGGCCAACAGGCTGGCACACCGTCTGATCGGCATGGCTGTCACGCCGGAAGCACGCGTCGGTGTCGCGATGCATCGCTCCATCGACATGGTGGTCGCGTTGCTGGCCGTCATGAAGGCAGGCGGCGCTTATGTGCCGCTCGATCCGGCTTATCCGGCGGCGCGCATCGCGCACATGATCGACGATAGCGGGGTGCGCGTCGTACTTTCGCAGGCCGACGTCTCGCTGTCGTTGTCGGCGGGCGTGCAGCGTCTCGATATCGACGAATCCGCTCTGACCGACGGCCAGCCGCTGCCGCCCGATGTGGCATTGCGCAGCGACAATCTGGCGTACGTCATCCACACGTCCGGCTCGACCGGCGTTCCGAAGGGCGTGGCGATCTCGCATGGCGCGCTCACGGGCCACGTCGACGCCACCATTGCCTACGCGAAGCTGAGTGACGCCGACCGGGTGCTGCAATTCTCGACGGTGAACTTCGACGGCTTCGTCGAACAGCTTTTCCCGAGCCTGTGTGTCGGCGCGACGGTCGTGTTGCGCGGCCCGGATGTCTGGTCGAGCGACGAGTTTGTCGCGCGCGTACGCCGTCACGGTGTGACGGTGGCGCACTTGCCGACGGCCTACTGGCACGCGCTGACGCAGGATCTGGCGGATAGCGCCGAATCCCTCGCGCCGCTGCGTGAATTCCACGCCGGCGGCGAAGCGATGTCCGCGCAGGCTTTGCGCCGCACGCGCGAGAGCGCCGGGCTGGCGCCGGTCACGCTCATCAACACTTACGGCCCGACCGAGGCCACCATTACGGCGACGGTCTACGATGCCGCGGAGATCGGCGCCGACGCGCTGCCGTCGCTGTCGGCCTTCGTGCCTATCGGACGCGCTCTGCCGGGGCGTCGGCTGTATGTCGTGTCGCCGGACCTGTCGCTCGTGGCGCGCGGTGCGCCGGGTGAACTCCTGATCGGTGGCGACCTGCTCGCGCGCGGGTATCTGAACCGCCCGGCACTCACCGCCGAGCGCTTCGTGCCGGACGCCTTCGCGGGCGACGGCGCGCGCCTGTATCGCACCGGCGATCTGGTGCGCTGGCGTGACGACGGTGCGCTCGACTATCTCGGTCGCATCGACCATCAGATCAAACTGCGTGGCTACCGGATCGAACCGGGCGAGATCGAAGCCGCGCTGACGGCGCAGGCGGGCGTGCGTGAAGCCGCTGCGATCGTGCGTACGGACGGTGCCCGCGCGCGTCTGATTGCCTATGTGGGCCGCGAGCCATCGCAAGCCGTGGACGGCGCCCGACTGCGCGAGGCGCTTGCCAACGCGCTGCCCGACTACATGGTGCCCGAGACGGTCGTCGTGCTCGATGCCCTGCCGCTCACCCCGGGCGGCAAAGTCGACCGCGTGGCGCTGCCGGACCCCGGCGCCGCCGTCACGGCGTTTGAAGCCCCGCAGGGCGAGACCGAGCGCGTGCTTGCCGACTTGTGGCAGACGGTGCTGGGCGTGCCGCAAGTGGGGCGTCACGACAACTTCTTCGCACTGGGCGGCGACTCGATCCTGAGTCTGCAAGTCGTGGCGCGTGCCCGTCAGAAGGGGCTGTCGTTGTCGCCGAAGCAACTCTTCTCCGCACCGACGCTCGCCGCGCTGGCCGCTGCGGCGACACCGGCCGAAGCCGGCGCCGCACGCGTGACGACCGACGACGCGCCGGGCGATGTGCCGCTGTTGCCGATCCAGCGGGCGTTCTTCGCTGCCGGCATGGCCAACGTGCATCACTGGCATCAGGCGTTGCTGCTCACGCCGTCTGAGCCGCTGGACGCGCAGGCGCTGCGTCAGGCGTTGGTGAGCGTCATCGCGCTTCATGCTTCGCTGCGTCTACGCTTCATGCCCGACGCGGCGCAGGCCAGCGGATGGCGTCAGTCGTATGCAGCGTTCGACCGCGAAGCCGCGCAGGCAGTGCTGTGGACGCGGATTGTGGCGAGCGCCGACGAGATCGAAGCCGTCGGCAACGAAGCGCACGCCAGCATTCATCTCACGCACGGGCCGATCTTGCGCGCCGTGCTCATCACACTGCCGGACGCCAGCCAGCGCCTGTTGCTCAGCGCGCATCACCTGGCGGTCGACGGGGTGTCCTGGCGCATCCTGCTCGGTGACCTGCGCACGGCATACGACGCATGGCGTGCGGGGCGCGCACCGGCGCTGCTCTCGGTCGGCACGAGCTATCGCACGTGGGCCGAGCGTCTGGCGCAAGGTGCGTCGCGCGAGGCGCAACGCGCCGAGCTGCCTTACTGGACGAGTATTCGCGGCGCAACGCATCTGCCGGTGACGAACGACGGCGCCGTGGCGCTGGCGGCGGACCTGACCCGGGTCGAACGCCGATTCGATCGTGACGTCACGCGACACCTCCTGCAAGACGCAGGCGTGGCCTATCGCACGCAGACGGCCGAGTTGCTGCTCGTTGCCGTAGCGCGTGCCCTGCACTCGTGGGTAGACGCCCCGACGAATGTGTCGACGCAGGTGCCGACGCCTCTGTCGAACTACGTCATCGCACTCGAAGGGCATGGCCGCGAGCCGTGGAGCGACGACGTCGATCTGTCACGTACGGTCGGATGGCATACGAGCCTGTACCCGTTTGCCGTTCAGGCGCGGGGCGAGCTTCGCGACGCCATTCTGTGCACGAAGTCGGCGTTGCGTGCGGTGCCGCAACGCGGTCTGGGCTTCGGCGTGATGCGCTGGCTGGGCGACGACGCGACCCGCGAGGCGCTCTTCGAAGTGCCGGTGCCTAGCGTCGTCTTCAACTATCTGGGGCGTTTCGACGGTGCGCTGGGGCAGGATTGGCAGCAAGCCGGGGAACCGATGGGGCAGACCGTCGCCGGCGATACGCCGCTCTCGCATGACCTCAGCATCGACGCCAAGGTCGTGGACGGTGCGTTGAGCGTGGCCTTGTCGTTCAGCGCGCGACGTATGGCGAAGGCGGACGTCGAAGCGCTGGCCGCTGCCATCGACCGCGAACTGTCGGCTGTCGTCGCGCATTGTCTCGATGAGCACGCCGCCGGTGTGACGGCGGACGATTTCCCGCTGGCTGCACTGGACGAGGCAACGCTCGCCAGCTTGCCTCTGCCGTGGCGCGACGTCGACGATCTCTATCCGTTGGCGCCGATGCAGGCTGGCCTGCTGTTCCACGCCATGGTCGACGGGCAGGGCGGGGCGTACCTGAACCAGATGCGCGTCGATATCGACGGACTTGATCCGGCGCGCTTCGAAGCGTCGTGGCAGGCCGTGTGTGCCCGTCACGAGATGTTGCGCACCGGTTTCGTGGCGACTGGCAGCACGCTGCTGCAATGGGTGGCCCGCAAGGCGCCCGTGCCGTTCCTGCATCACGACTGGCGTGAGCGTACGACTTCGCTGGCGGTCGCGCTGGATGCCCTGGCGCTCGCGCAGCGCGAGCAGCCGTTCGATCTCGCAACGCCGCCGCTGCAACGTGTCGCTCTCGTGCGCACCGGCGCGTCGACGTATCACCTGATCTGGACGTGTCACCATCTGCTGCTCGACGGCTGGAGCACGTCGCGCCTGATCGGCGACGTCATGCGCCACTATCGTGATGAGTCCGCAGCGGCTCAGACGGCCTCGGCAGCGACGTTCCGCGACTATGTCGCCTGGCTTGTCGCACAGCGCCAGGACGATGCGGGTGGCGCGATTGCGTTCTGGCGCAAGACGCTCGGTATGCTCGACAGCGCGACGCGTCTCGCACCTCGTGAGTTGCCCGGCGCGCAGGCGCGCGAGGATTTCGCGACGGAAGTCTCGGAACTCGATGCCGACACCGTCAGTCTGTTGAATGCCTTCGCCGCACGCGAACACATCACCGTCAACACGCTTGCGCAGGGCGCGTGGGCGTTGATGCTGCATCAGGCGACGGGGCATGCCAGCGTGGCGTTTGGCACGACCGTGGCCGGTCGCCCCGCGTCGCTGCCCGGCGCCGAGCACATCGTCGGCCTGTTCATCAATACGGTGCCGGTCGTCAGCCACCGCCCGCTTCGCGATGCGGCGGGCGACTGGCTGCGTGACTTGCAGGCGCGGCGTGCCGAGGCGGCCGACTTCGAACACACGCCGTTGCACGACATTCAACGCGTGGCGCCGCTGAGCGGTTCGTTGTTCGACACGCTGTTCGTCTTCGAAAACTTCCCGGTCGACGGCGCGCTTGCGCAGGCGTCTTCGCACGGTCTGACGCTCTCGGGGGCAAGCACCGACGAATCGACGCATTACCCGCTCGCCGTCACGGTCGTGCCGGGCGCGGCGTGGCGCATTCGCTGGAGTTACCGCACGCAGTCGTTCTCGCGCGAGGAGGTGCTGACGCTTGCGACACGCTTCGCCCGCACGTTGCGCGCGCTGGCCGGCGAGGGTTCGCAGGCGGCGGCCCATGCGCTGCGCCTGAGCGCCGATACGGCCTTGCAGATCGCGGCCCTCGGTGCGCCGCAGTCGCAAGCCGCGTCGCCGGTGGCACAGCAGGCGTTGTGTCTGCATGAACGTATCGCGGCGAACGCGCGTCGTGCACCGCAGGCCCCGGCGCTGCGTGACGGTGAGACAGTCGTCACCTACGGCGAACTCGACGCGCAGGCGAATCGCCTCGCGCACCGTCTGCTCGCCATGGGCATCGGCGCGGAGTCGCGCGTCGGTATCGGCATGACACGCTCGCCGCAGATGATCGTGGCCATGCTCGCAACGCTCAAAGCCGGCGCGGCCTATGTGCCGGTCGATCCGGCCTATCCGGCCGAGCGGCTGTCGTATCTGATGGCGGACTCGGGCATGCGCTGCCTGCTGACCCGCGCGGGCGACCGCGAGCTGTTGCCGGTGCCGGACGGCTTGCCTGTGGTCGACATCGGTCACGAGTTGGGCGACACGGACGCCGTGGAAGCGGCAGAAGCCCCGACGATCAAGGTCGATGCGCGGCAGCTTGCCTACGTAATCTACACGTCGGGCTCGACCGGCAAGCCGAAGGGGGCGCAACTCACGCATGCCAACGTCATGCGCTTGCTCGATCGCACGCACGCGCGCTTCGGCTTCGGTGAGCAGGACGTCTGGACGCTGTTCCACTCGTTCGCCTTCGACTTCTCGGTGTGGGAAATCTTCGGTGCGCTGTGCTACGGCGGCACGCTGGTCATCGTGCCGCACGCGGTGTCACGCTCGCCCGCCGAGTTCGCGACGTTGTTGCGCGAGACCGGTGTGACGGTGCTGAACCAGACCCCGTCGGCGTTCCGTCAACTGCTGCAAGTGCCGTCGATGTATGAGGACGGCCTGCGCCTGCGCACGGTCATCTTCGGGGGCGAGGCGCTGGAAGTGCGCGCGCTCGCGCCGTGGTTCGCGCACTACGGCGATCACGGTCCGGCCATGGTCAACATGTACGGCATTACCGAGACGACGGTGCACGTCACGGCCCGTGAGATTACGTCGCGGGACCTCGGTGTCGAACGCAGTCCTGTGGGGCGTCCGATCGACGACCTCGGGCTGTACGTGCTCGACGCCTGGGGCGAACTCGCGCCGGTCGGTGTGCCGGGCGAGCTGCATGTCAGTGGGGAAGGGCTGGCGCGCGGCTATCTGGGCCGTGCAGCCCTCACGGCCGAGCGCTTCGTGCCGAATCCGTTTGCACAGGACGGCGAACGCCTCTACCGCACGGGCGATCTGGCAAGCTGGACCGACGAGGGCGAACTCGTCTACCTCGGTCGTATCGACCAGCAGGTCAAGATTCGCGGCTATCGCATCGAGCTTGGCGAGATCGAAGCACAACTGCTGCGCGTGCCGGGCGTGACGGACGCGGCGGTGATTGCCGTGGGCGGCACGGCGGACGCGCGTCTGCACGCTTACGTGTGCGGCTCCTCGGCGCTCGACGGGGCGGCGGTCCGCACGGCGCTGGCGCAACATCTGCCGGACTACATGGTGCCAGCGAGCGTGAGCGTGCTCGCCACGCTGCCGCTCACCACCAACGGCAAGCTCGATCGCGCGGCGCTGCCTGCGCCCGAGGCACAGCACGCGGGCGGACCCGCGCCGCAGGGCCGGACCGAGCTGGCGCTGGCCGAGATCTGGGCCGATCTGCTCGGCGTGCCGACGGTCGGTCGCGACGACAACTTCTTCGATCTCGGTGGCGATTCGATTCTGGTGCTCAAGGTCGCGGCACGCGCCGCACAGGCGGGAATCGCCCTCACGGCGCGCCAGTGCTTCGAGGCCACGACGCTTGCGGCACTTGCCGCTGCGGCCGATGCGACGGACGGTTCAGAGGCGTCAGCCCGGTCGGCGGGCGATACCGCGCTCGCGCCGATCGTTCGTCTGACGGATCGTGGCCATCTGCCGCTGTCACATGCGCAACAGCGCCTGTGGTTCCTGTGGCAGTTGCAGCCGCAAAGCACGGCGTATCACGTGGGCGGGGCATTGCTCATGCGTGGCGCGTTCGACGCCGAGGCGGCGCGCCAGGCGTTTGGTTCGCTCGTCGAACGGCATGAAGCCTTGCGGACGACGTTCGCCATGTCGCCGCGCGGCGAGGCCACGCAGGTCGTGCACGGCACGCTGGCCTGTGCATTCGAGCATCGCACCGGCGACGAAGCCGGTGCTCGCGAATTCGCCTTGCAATGGATGAGCACGCCGTTCGATCTCGTCAATGGCCCGCTGCTTCGCGTGGGTGTGGTGAGCATGGCGCAAGACGCGCACGTGCTCGTCGTGGGCATGCATCACATCGTGTCCGACGGCTGGTCGATGGACATCCTGCTCGGCGAGTTCGTCGACGCCTATCGTGCCGCCCTCGCGGGCGAGACGCCTGACTGGACGCCGTTGCCGGTGCAGTACACCGACTATGCCGTCTGGCAGCGCGGCTGGCTCGACCATGGCGCGCGTGAGGCCCAACTGGCCTGGTGGCGCGATGCGCTCGACGCCGCGCCCGGCAAGCCGCAGCCGGTGCTCGATCTGCCGACCGATCGCGCGCGTCGCACGCTTGGCGACTATCACGCGGCGCGTGTGTCGTTCGCGTTGCCTGCGGACGTATCGACGGGGGTGCGGGCACTGGCCCGGCGCTTCGGCACCACGCCGTATGTGGTGTTGCTCGCCGCGTTCCAGGCGTTGCTGCATCGCCATACCCAGCAGAACGACATTCGTGTCGGTGTGCCGGTCGCCAACCGTGAGCGCACCGAGATGTCCGGCGTGATCGGGTTGTTCGTCAACACGCAGGTGCTGCGTGCGCAACTCGGCCCGCGCGTCACGGCGGCCGAACTGATTGCGCAGATCGACGAGCGTGCCCGTCAGGCACGCCTGCATCAGGATCTGCCGTTCGATGCGCTGGTCGACGCGCTTCAGCCGGAACGCAGTCTGTCGCACACGCCGCTGTTCCAGGTCATGTTCAACCACGAACGCGACGACCGACGGGCACTGGCGCAACTGCCGGGCGTGCGGGTGGAGCCGTTTGCGCTGGACATGGGCGAGGCGCAGTTCGAACTCTCGCTCACGACCAGCGAGTCGCCCGAAGGGGCGATCCACGCCGACCTCGACTACGTGCGTGAGCTGTTCGACGCGGCGAGCGCGCAGCGACTGGCCGACCAATACGCGCGACTGGTGTCCGGCTTTGTCCTGACCCCGGATTGCGCCATCGGCGAGATCGCGCTGCACGATGCGCAGGGTCTTGACGCGCTGATCGGCTGGGGGCGTAACGACGACGGCCAGACGCACGCGGCACCGGTGCACGAAACGATTGCCCGTCAGGCGGCGGCAACGCCGCATGCGGTCGCCGTCATTCTGGACGACGCGCGTCTGACGTACGGCGAGCTGGACGCGAGAGCGAACCGTCTCGCGCAGCATCTGATCGCCGCGCATCAGGGCCGGGGCGAAGCGCGTGTGGGCATTGCCATGCGTCGCTCGCTCGACCTCGTGGTCGCGGTCCTTGCAGTGTTCAAGTCTGGGGCGGCTTATGTACCGCTCGACCCCGACTATCCGGCGTCGCGACTGGCGGACATCGTCACGGACAGCCGTCTCGCGGCGATTCTGGCGCATGCCGATGTGCTCGACCGGCTGCCTGCGGATCTCGCATTGCCGGTGCTGTGCGTCGACACGCTGGATCTCGAGGTGCGCGACGGCGTAGCGACAAGCGCGCCGGACGTGCGCATCCATCCGGCGCAACTGGCCTACGTGATTCACACGTCGGGATCGACGGGCAAGCCGAAGGGCGTGGCGATTTCGCACGGCGTGCTTGCGCGTCACGTGGACGTCTCCGCGCGCTTTGCCGGGATCACGGCAGCCGACCGTGTGCTCCAGTTCTCGACGATCAACTTCGATCCGTTCGTGGAGCAACTGCTGCCCTCGCTCTGTCTGGGCGGGACGGTGGTGCTGCGCGGGCCTTCCGTATGGAGCGCTGCGGAGTTCCGCGCGCAGGTCCGGCAGCACGGCATCACCGTGGCCGATCTGCCGACGGCCTACTGGCAGATGGTCACGCGGGAACTGGGCGATGACGAGGCGTTTGCCGGGCTTCGCGAAGTGCATGCGATGGGCGAGGCCATGCCGCTGGAGGCATTGCGGCAATGGCGCGCGAGCCGCGCGTTCGGTGGCGTGCGTCTGCTTAACACCTATGGCCCTACGGAAGCGGCGGTGACGGCGACGCTCTTCGACGCGTCTGCCGCCGAGATCGATTCGCTGCCTGCGCTGGTGCCGATCGGCGTGCCGCTGGGCCAACGCGCGTTGTATGTGGTCGACGCCGATTTCCAACTGGTGCCGGCCGGCGCCATCGGCGAACTGATGATCGGGGGCGACCTGCTGGCGCGTGGCTACCTGAATCGTCCGGATCTGACGGCCGATCGTTTCGTGCCCGATCCGTTCGGTGAGAACGGTGCAAGGCTGTATCGCACCGGCGACCGGGTGCGCTGGCGCGCCGATGGTCAGCTTGAATACCTGGGGCGCACCGATCACCAGATCAAGATTCGCGGGTTCCGGATCGAGCCGGGCGAGATCGAAGCGGCGCTGCTCGCGCAGCCCGGTGTCGGTCAGGCCGTGGTGCTGGCGCGCGACGTCGACGGTGTGACGCGCCTGATCGGCTATGTCACGCCGGTGGCTGGTCATACGGATACGGGACCGGCGCTCGACGCCGAGGCGCTGCGTCTGGCATTGGGCACGACGCTCCCGGACTATATGGTGCCGTCCGCCCTGATGGTGCTGGAGACCCTGCCGCAGTTGCCCAACGGCAAGCTCGACCGTCATCGGTTGCCGGTGCCGTCGTTCGCAGCACAGGCATTTGAAGTGCCGCAAACGGCGCTCGAACAAACGTTGGCGGATCTCTGGCAGGAGGTGCTCTCCGAAGGGCGTGCCGACACCGCGAGCGCAGTGCGCGTAGGCCGTCACGACAACTTCTTCGCCATCGGCGGCGATTCGATTCAGATCCTGAAGATCGTGGCACGTGCGGCAGGGCGCGGGATCTCGCTTTCCCCGCGTCAGATGTTCGAGTCGCAGACGGTAGCGGCGCTGGCGACGTCCGTATCGAGCATGCAGGGCGGCATACTGTCTCCGGTCAGGCCGCTTGCGCCACTCGCAGACCGCTCGTCGTTGCCCCTTCCGCTTCCCGCTTCGCATGCACAACGTCGCATGTGGGTGCTCTGGCATCTCGATCCGCAAAGCAGCGCGTATCACATTGCCGACACGGTCCGGATTCGCGGCGCGCTCGACATGGCGGCGCTTCAGACGACGTTCGACGCCATCGTGGCACGCCACGAGAGCCTGCGAACGACGTTCGGGCAGGGGGCAGGGGACGATGTCCTCCAAATCGTGCACGCGGCCACGCCCGTGACGATCGAGCGCACGACGCTCGACGTGGACGCGGCGCGCGAGTGGGCGGCGGCGTTCATGGCGCAACCGTTCGATCTCACGCGGGGGCCGTTGCTGCGTCTCGCGCTGGTCTCGCTCGGCGAGCAGGATCATCTGCTGGTCGTGGCGATGCATCACATCGTCTCGGACGGCTGGTCGGTTGACGTCATGCTCGACGAGTTCACGACGGGCTATGCCGCTGCGCTCGCAGGCGGCGCCCCGGCGTGGCGCGCCTTGCCGGTGCAGTACGCCGACTATGCGACGTGGCAGCACGACGTGTTGAACGACACCGAGCGCGAGCGCCAACTGGCTTACTGGCGTGAAGCGCTCGACGACCGCGCGCAGGTGCTGGCGTTGCCGACCGATCGTCCGCGAAACACGAGCGGCCGCTATCGCGCGGCGCGTTTGCCTGTGGCATTGCCGCCGGCACTCGCTACGCAGGTCGCCGCGTTGGCGCGTCGCCATGAGACGACAGTGTTCACGGTGCTGCTGGCGGCGTTCCAGACGATGCTGCATCGCTATACCGGCCAGGAAGCGATTCGGGTCGGGGTGCCGGTGGCGAATCGGGAACACGCCGAAGTGCAAGGCCTCATCGGTCTGTTCGTCAACACGCAGGTGCTGGGCGTGCAGATCGACCCGCGCATGACGCTCGAAGCGCTGCTGGTGCAGGCGCGTGAGCGCGTGAGCGGTGCGCAACAGCATCGCGATCTGCCTTTCGACGTACTGGTCGAGGCGCTGCAACCGGAGCGCAGCCTCGTGCACGCGCCGCTGTTCCAGGTGATGTTCAACTTCGAGCAGGAGAGCCGCCGTGCGCTGCAATCGCTGCCGGGGCTGGTCACGGAGCGCTTCGACGCGGTCGAGCAGGCCGCGCAGTTCGATCTGACGCTGAACTTGCGCAGCACGCCGGACGGCGTCATCGACGGCAGCTTCCAGTACGCCCGGGAGTTGTTCGACGAGGCAAGCGTCGCGCGCTTCATGACGCATTACCTCGGGGTGCTGACGGCGTTCGTCACGTCGATGGGCGCGGCGGTGGGCGACATCACGCTGGCCGACGACGCGGAAATCGAACGCCTGCGTCGTTGGGGCGAAGGCGACAGCACGACATCGGGCGCGTTCGCGCAGACGGCCGTGCACGTCGCCATCGCCGCGCAGGCCGCGCGCACGCCGTCGGCGCTGGCGCTGGTGCTCGACGACGCGCACCTGACCTATGCCGAGCTGGACGTCAGGGCGAACCGTCTTGCGCAACGTCTGGGCCACGCGGGCGTGAAGTCCGACACGTGCGTCGGCATCGCCATGACGCGCTCGCTCGACATGATCGTCGCCATGCTGGCCATCCTCAAGGCCGGTGCGGCGTATGTGCCGCTGGACCCGGATTACCCGCTGGCGCGCCTGACGTACATGATCGAAGACAGCGGCATCCGCCTGCTGGTGACCGACGCCGCCGTCGCAGACAAGTTGCCCGCACTGACGCAGTTGCCGGGTGTCGCGGTGGTGAACGTCGATATCGCTGAGCCGTCGGCAAGCGCTGTGACATCGGACGCACCGTCGGTGCCGGACCTGCCGCAGCGTCTCGCATATGTGATCTACACGTCGGGGTCGACCGGGCAGCCGAAGGGCGTGGGTATCGCGCACGCAGCGCTTTCCGGCCATATTGACGCGACGATTCGCTACGCGCGTCTGACGCCGTCGGATCGCGTGCTGCAATTCTCGACCGTGAACTTCGACGGTTTCGTGGAGCAGCTTTTCCCGCCGCTGTGTCTGGGCGCGACGGTGGTCATGCGGGGCCCCGACCTCTGGACGACGGACGAATTCGTCGCCCGGGTGGCTCGCCATGGTCTGACGGTGGCGCACTTGCCTACGGCCTACTGGCACGTACTCACGCAGGATCTGGCCGAGCGCGGCGCCTCGCTTGCACCGTTGCGGGAGTTCCACGCGGGCGGTGAGGCGATGTCGGCACAGGGCTGGCGGCGCACGCAGGCAAGCCCGGCGCTCGCCCCGGTCACGCTGATCAACACCTATGGGCCGACCGAAGCGACCATTACCGCAACCGTCTACGACGCAACGTCGGTGGCGGAAGCGACTGCCGCGACGTTCCCGGGCACGGTGCCGATCGGGCGTCCGTTGCCGGGGCGCAGCGTGCAGGTCGTCGCACCTGACATGACGGCCGTGCCGCAGGGCGCTGTCGGCGAACTGGTCATTGGCGGCGATCTGCTGGCGCGCGGTTATCTGGGCCGTGCGGCGTTGACGGCCGAGCGCTTCGTGCCGGACCCGTCGCGTACCGACGGGGGCCGCTGCTATCGAACGGGCGACCTAGTGCGCTGGCGCGCCGACGGTCAGCTCGACTATCTGGGACGTATCGATCAGCAGGTCAAGATTCGCGGCCTGCGCATTGAACTCGGCGAAGTGGAAGCCGCCTTGCTGGCGCTCGCGGGGGTTCGCGAGGCGGTGGCGTCGGCGCTCGCAACCCCAGGGGGCGAAGACAAGCGACTCGTGGCATGGGTTAGGGCGGAGACCGGTGCAGCGCTGGACGTGCCCGCGTTGCGTGCGGCCCTCGCCGCCACGCTGCCGGCCTACATGGTGCCGGAGGTGCTTGTCGTTCTCGACGCGCTGCCCATGACACCGGGCGGCAAGGTCGATCGCCGGGCGCTGGTGCTGCCGTCGGCTGAAGCCGCGCAGGCGGCTCAGGCGGCGCACGTCGCGGCGCCCGTGGGCGAGACGGAAATCGCGCTGGCGGCGCTGTGGCAATCGCTGCTCGATGTGCCGGCGGTGGGACGCGACGACAACTTCTTCGCGCTCGGCGGTCACTCGCTCAAGGCGTTGCAGCTTGTCTCGCGTGTGAAGTCGACGCTGGGTCGTGAGATGGCGCTGCGCGACGTCTTCACCGCGCCGACGCTCAGCGCGCTCGCGCAACAGTTGGCGCAGGCGCCGCGTATGGCGGCTGAGGCCCCGACGCTGGTTCGTGTGCCGCGCACGTCGCGCATGCCGCTGTCGCCCACGCAATACCGTCTGTGGCTGGCCGACAAGCTCGCCAGCCCGGACGACGCGGCGTCGTACACGCTGGCGACGGCCATGCGGGTGCAGGGGGCGTTCGATGTCGACACGGCGCGTGCCGCCATGGCGTGGCTCGTCGCTCGCCATGAGGTGCTGCGCACCTGCTATCCGGACGACGACGGCGTGCCGTATGCATGCATCGCGTCGCAGGGTGAAGCGGACATCGATGTCGTCGATCTGGAAGGACAAACCGCATCGGCGCAGGAAGCCGCTGTGGCCGAGGCCATCGCCGCGCAGTCACGGCATCGCTTTGGACTCGCGAGCGGCCCGCTTGCCAGGATTCGCGTGCTGCGCCTGTCGTCGGACGACCATGTCGTGCTCTTTGCCGTGCATCACATCATTGCCGACGGCTGGGCCATGAGCGTGCTGGTGAGCGAGTTCGCCTCCGCTTACTCGGCGGTGCGTGAGGGGCATGTATCTGGGCAAGCACCGGTCTTCTCGACGACGTCGGAGCTGTCCGCGCCGCAGACGGATCGCGTGGAGTACGTGGACTACGCGGACTGGCAGCGCAAGGCACTGGACGGCGCCTCGGGTGACGCGTTGCGCACGTACTGGCGCGATGCACTGCGCGATGCACCAGCGGCGCTCCGTCTGGACACCGATCACGTGCGCCCTGAGGCGACGTCCACCGCAGGCGCGGGCGTGCCGTTCACCCTGCCGAAGCATCTCGACGCGCCGTTGCGGACCTTCGCACAGCGTCACGGGACGACGGCGTCGAGCGTGCTGCTCGCGAGCTATCAGGCGTTCCTGCATCGACTGACCGGCATGGACGATCTGGTGGTGGGCGTGGATTCGGCGGGGCGAAACGATGTCGCGCTCGAATCGATGCTGGGCTTCTTCGTCAACGTGCTGCCGGTGCGCTCGCGTTTTGCGGCGAATGGCGCGTCGTTCCCCGCGCTCACCCGCCGCGCGCATGACGCCATGCTCGGCGCCATCGCTCACGAGGCGCTGCCGTTCGAGCGAATCGTCGAGGCCAGCGGCGTGGCGCGCGAGCCGGGCCGTAGTCCGCTGGTGCAAACCCTCTTCGTCATGCAGAACACGCCGCGCGGCGCGCTCGCTATCGACGGTCTGCGTATCGACCCGATCGGCCAGCCTACCGCGTCGTCGAAATTCGACATGGCGCTGTTCATGCATGAAACCCCGCTCGGCTTTGCCGGCGAATGGGTGTTCGCAACCGATCTGTTCGTGCACGCAAGCATCGAACGCTTCGTTGCCACCTGGCTCAAGCTTCTGGAGACCTATCTCATGGAACCCGACAATCCGACGAACGAGACCACCCCGGTGTCTGATGCGGCGCGCACGCGAGACGCTGCCCGCGCTGCGAAGCTGGAAAAACTCGACAAGCTGGGCGCCCTCGGCGGCGCACGCCGCACGGCTCGTGCGGCATCCGATGCTTCAGGCAGCCCGGACGGCAATACCGCCGCACCGGACTTTCAGGTCCGCGTCACGCCGATGCAGGCGGGTACGGGCTTCCCGGCGCTGATCGAACCGCTGCACGCCGATCTCGATCCGTTCGTCTGGGCGGCACGCCATCGCGAACAGATCGACGTCTGGCTCGCCCGACACGGCGGTCTGTTGCTGCGTGGCTTCGCCATCGAGGGGCCGCGTCAGTTCGAGCGCTTCGTCGAGGCGATCGTGCCGGAGCTTTACGGCGATTACGGCGATCTGCCGAAGAAGGAGGAGGGTGAGAGGACGTACCGCTCCACGCCCTATCCCGAAAAGGAAATGATCCTCTTCCACAATGAAAGCTCGCATCTGGAGCAATGGCCGCGCAAACAGTGGTTCTTCTGCGAGTTGCCTTCGCAGGTCGGCGGCGCAACGCCGATCGTCGACGGCCGCGAGATGCTGCGCCGGTTGCCTGCCGAGGTCGTGGATCGCTTCGCACGTCTGGGGCTGTGTTACGTCCGCACGTTCATCGAAGGGCTCGACGTGCCGTGGCGGCAGTTCTTCCATACCGACAGCCGTGAGGAAGTCGAGGCGCGTTGCCGGGCGGTGGGCACCGAAGTGCGCTGGTTCGGCGATACCTTGCAGACCGTCTCTCGCGGCCCCGGCGTGATCCGGCATCCGGCAACGGGCGACATGGCGTTCTTCAATCAGGTGCAACTGCATCACCCGTATTTCCTGGCGCCGGACGTGCGGCAACACTTGCTCGACATCGCCGGCGAAGACCGTCTGCCGCGCAATGTGCTGTACGGCGACGGCACGCCGATCGACGACGAAACGATGGCTCTGGTCGGTCGCGCGTACGACGCCTGCGCGTTCCGCTTCGACTGGCAGCGTGGCGACGTGGTCATGCTCGACAACCTGCTCGTCGCCCACGCGCGTGACCCCTATCAGGAGCCGCGCAAGATCGTGGTGGCCATGGCGCAGATGATGTCGCGCGACAGCGTGCCGCTCGTGCAGCCCGCATCACCGTCTGCCTCACAGGCCGCCGACCCGGTTGCGGGTCCGATGACACAGAACGACGACCATGCGTGACGCATCGTCTCACCCGACAGAGCCTCAAACGATGACCGATACCGGATTTGCATTGACGCCGGAGCAACGCACGCGCGTGGCTCTCGGCATGGAGGCGGCCAGTGTGGCCGTCGTGGTGGCGCCCGATGCGGTGCTTTCCCCGGACGCGGTGCGTCAGGCATGGGCGATGCTGTCCGAACGCCATGAACTGCTCACGATGGCGACCGGGCAGGTCGAAGGCTTTCGCGGCGTGCGGCACCTCCCGCAGGCGCCTGCGCTGGGCTTGCCGTGGATTGCGCGACGGGTGAACCACACGTCGGCAGACGCCGCTGCGCTGGCCGAAGCCGCCGGCCCGATGCCCGAAGACGCCGCCTCGCAACGCGCCAACGCCTGTGCGATCTGGCTCACCTGCGATGGCGTGGTCGATGCCGCGCAAGGCGACACCCGTCTGATCCTCATGGCGCGGGCCTGGCTGTTCGACGAAGCCAGCCTCGTCGCGCTCGCGCAGGAACTGATCGCGTTGGCATCGGATGTGCCGGGGCAGGTCGGCGTCGATGACGATGCGCCGTTGCGATACGAGGACTTCGCTTCGTGGCGCGACAGTCTCGTCGAAGGTACCGAAGGACTCGACGGCAAGGCCTACTGGCGTCGGTACCTCGACGAAGCCGGCTCGCCACGCACGGGCGTGCGTCTCGCGGCGCACCGTCGGCTGCCCGGCAGTGGCGAGGCGGCACAGGAGACGGTGGCGCATGGGGTGCGACGCGTCGTGCCCGGCGAGACCGGCTCGGCGCTCGTCGCCATGGCGCAGGCGCGCGGCATTGCACCGGACCTGTTGTTGCAGGCGGCGTGGTGGGCGCTGCTGGCCCGCATCGGCGGGCAGTCGCCGGTCGATGGCACCGTCTGCCACGACTGTCGCGCGGACTACGGCCCGCTCGCCGGCTCGCTCGGCGTGTTCGAGCGGCGCATGCCGGTGCGTGTGTTCCTCGACGACACGCTCTCGCTCGTCGATATCGCCTGCCGGCTGGGCGAGGCCATCGACGAACATCGCAACTGGCAGGAATCCGTGCCGGCCGACATCGGCAATCATGTCCTGACATCGGTGCGCATCGTCGTGTGGGATTCGCCGGCTGCGCGCACGCGTCTGGTCGGCGTGACGGCACCGCTGGGCAAAGCGGAATGCCATCTGGATCTGGTCACGGATGCCCGCGGCGCCGTCACCCAACTCGCGTTGACGGGCGACGCTTGCGCCTATCCGGTCGATGCGCTCGACGTGCTCGCGGATCAGTATCTGACGTTGCTGGCATCGCTCACGGTGCCGGCCAGCGCCGACAGGCCGTGGCGTCAGATCGAGGTGACGTCCGATCTCCAGAAGTCGCGCTATCTGGGCTGGGCGGGACCGGCGCTGACGGTGGCCGACGAGACGGTCGTCCACGCGTTGTTGCGTCATGCGCAGGAGCGGCCCGATGCCCCGGCGCTGGACGGCGACGGCAAACGTTTCACGTGGTCGGAGCTGACGAGCGAGGTGTTGAAGGTCTCGGCGCATCTGCAAGCGAAGGGCGTACGCACGGGCGACACGGTCGCGCTTGCCATGCCGCGCAGCGTGGACATGGTGATCGCCCTGCTGGCGACGATGCGCGCGGGGGCGGCCTATGTGCCGCTCGATCCGTCGTGGCCGGTGTCGCGCGTGCATGCCGTGCTGTCGCAGGCTACCCCCGTGCTGGCGATCGTGGCCCCGCCGTTCGATGCATCGGCGCCGGTGCCGTCGGTGCCGCTCGTATCGTTTTCCGAACTGATGCAGCCGATGGTCGGCGACGCGACCCTGCCGGCGCCGCGAGCGACGGATCGCGCGTACGTCGTCTTCACCTCAGGCTCGACCGGCACGCCCAAGGGGGTGCCGATTGGTCATCGTCAGTTGGCTAATTACGCGCATGCCATCTCGAATGTGCTGTCGCTCTCGCCTGGGCATCGGGTCGCGCTGACCTCGACGGTGGCGGCCGATCTCGGCAATACGGCGCTATTCGGCGCAATGGCCGCCGGGGCCTGTCTGGTGGTCGCCAACGAGGCCGACATGGCGGACGGCGCGGCGTTTGCCCGTTTCGTCGGCAGCAATGCCATCGATATCGTGAAGATCACGCCGTCGCATCTCGACGCGCTGGTGCAGGTGCCGTCTGCGATCCTGCCCGGCACCGTCGTGCTCGGCGGGGAGGCGACGCAGCCGTCGCTGGTGGACGCATTGCGCCGCATTCGCCCGGACGTCCGTATCGTCAATCACTACGGGCCGACGGAGACGACCGTGGGGGTGCTGACCCATGTCTGCGAGGCAGCAGGTGGTAGTCATGACAGCAACGATGACGGTGGCGATGACAACGGCGCGCTGCCGCTGACACAGCCGCTCGCCAACTGCTACGTGCGGGTGCTCGACGATGACCTGTCGTTCACGCCGGTCGGGGCGCGCGGCATGCTCTACATCGGCGGTGAGCAACTCACACAGGGCTACCTCGGACGCGACGCCCGCGAAGGGTTCGTCGACGATCCGTTCCAGCCGGGAGTAAGGCTCTACCGCACCGGCGACGTCGCGCGCTGGTTGCCGCAGGGCGGTGTTCAATGGCTCGGCCGCGCCGACGAACAGGTCAAGATTCGCGGCCACCGGGTGGAGCCGGCGGAAATCGAAGCCGCGTGCCGCGACATTCGAGGGGTGACGCAGGCGGCGGTGCGCCCATGGGGCAGCGGCACGCAGGTGCAACTCGCCGCGTATGTGGTGGCGCCCGGAATGGCCGATGCGCAGAGGCAGGTGCGTGACGCGCTGGTCGAGCGTCTGCCCGCCGCATGGATCCCCGCGTTCGTGCTCACGCTGGCGTCGATTCCGCGTCTGGCGAACGGCAAGGTCGACCGTCAGGCATTGCCGGACCCGAGAGACGGCGCCATGGCGGGCGAGGGCGGTGCGGTCGACGTCGCCCCGCAGACCCCGCTCGAGACCTGGCTCGCGAAGCGTCTCGAAGACTTGCTGGGGCGTGCGCCGGTCGGCGTGACGCGAAGCCTGTTCGACCTCGGCGGGGATTCGCTCACGGTGATTCGTTTCGTTGCCCGAATCGGCGAAGGGCTGCACATCGAAGTGCTGCCCGGACTGGTCTTTGCCAACCCCACGGTGCGGGCGCTGGCGAACGCCCTGCTGGCGCGCCCCGACGGGGGCGAGGCGCTGGTGCGGCGCGCACAGGCGCGACTCACATTCGACGCTTTGCCACCAGAGGCGCAGGCGGCGCTGCTGGCACGGGCGCGTCAGGCGAGCAGCGCGGCGTCCTGAACCATCGCACACCGACATTTCGGCCGCATCCCGGTGAGATTGACGACGCAATCTCCCGGGATGTTGCTGAAATCGCTTAGTTGTCATCACCGATTCGTCTTTTCAATTGTGAATGGTAATGAGAACGGTTATTATTTCCAAGATTTTCTTCGGATTCATACATCGGGCGTATCTCCGAATCCCGATGCAGCATGCGCCGCTGAGAGCGCGCCATTACACGTCATAGGGGAAGGTTGCACATGAAGTCGATTCACGGGCAGTGCCGGTCAAAAAGGAGGGGCGTACTCACACCGAGTCGCATGAGTCTGGCGGTCATGCTGTTGGTCCTTGGGCAGGCCGCCGCAGCGCAGTCGCAGTCGCAGACCGCCCAGAACAATGCCGGCGGTGACGCTACGTCATCTCCGGCGGCCGGCACACAAGCCGCATCGCTACCCGCGACGAATGTCGAAGACCGCCGTGATCCGGTGGCCGAGGCCCTCAATCCGGCTACCACGGTCGGCTCGAAGATCCCGATGACGGCGCGCGAAATCCCGCAGAGCGTGTCGGTGATCACGCAGGAACAGATCAGGGAGCAGAACTTCCAGACGCTCAAGGATGCGATGCAGTACGCACCGGGCATCACGACGCTGCAAAGCGATTCGGACCGTGTGCAGTACTATGCGCGCGGCTTCCCGATCACGTCATTCCTCGTGGACGGCACACCGTCCTTCGTGAACAGCAGTATTTCGGTGACGGCCGACACCTTCCAGCCGAGCCTCGCGATCTACGACCGTGTGGAAGTGCTGACCGGCCCGAGCGGGCTGCTCAACGGTTTCGGCGCACCGGGCGGTGCCGTGAATCTCGTGCGCAAGCACGCGCAGAAAGAGTTCGAAGCGAGCGCAACGCTCTCGGGCGGCACGCGCGGCAACAGCGGCGCGACCCTCGACGTGGGCGGCCCGCTCAATCCGTCGGGCTCGCTGCGCGGTCGCGCGGTCGTGTCGTACACCGGCGCCAATGGCATTCAGGACACCACGAATACGCGTAACAAGGTGCTGTACGGCACGCTGGAAGCCGATCTGACGTCCACGACCCTGCTGCGCGTGGGGGCGAGCTACAGCGAGTACACCTCCAACGAGCCGTGGATCTGGGGCATCTACACCAACGGCACCTACGGTGACCTGCCGCGTGGCCATTACTACGGCGCGGGCTGGAACCGGGACACGTTCCGCACGACGGACCTGTTCGCCGAACTGCACCAGAAGCTGGGCGGCGGCTGGACTGCCAAGGCCGTGCTCGATTACGTCTACTCGCGCTCGACCACGCTGCAAGCCAGCCAGTTCAACGCCTGGGACCCGGCGACGTACACGGGCGACATCAGCGCAACGAACAACGTGGTGAGCGAAGGCAAGACGAACATCGACGTGTCGGCAACGGGCCCGTTCACGTTGTTCGGCCGCACGCATCAGGCGACCATCGGCGCGAACTACATGCGCATGGTCGAACACCAGTCGCAGTATTACGGCGACCCGAGCAATCTGTTCAGCGTGACGAACGTCAACTTGCTGGACATTCTGTATCCGATGCCGGTGTTCCCGGGCACCCCGGACACCACCAGCCGTAACAACACGTACGCCAAGCAGTATGGCTTCTACGGTCAGACGCGTCTCTCGCTGCTCGATCAGTTGACCCTGATTCTCGGCGGGCGCGTGAGCTGGTATCAGTCGCGCTTCGCGGTCGATCCGACGTACAACGTCTTCGGCCTGACGGGGAATTCGGTGGGCAATTCCGGCAAGTTCACGGGCTACGCCGGTCTGGTGTACGACCTGAACAAGACCTGGTCGGTCTACACGAGCTACACGAGCATCTTCCAGCCGCAGGACAACCTGCTCACGACCTCCGGCACGCTGATCAAGCCGATCACGGGCGATCAGTACGAGGCGGGGATCAAGGGCGAGTTCATGGACGGCCGTTTCACGACGGCGTTCGCGGTGTATCAGATCAACCAGAAGAATCGCGCCATGGTCGATCCGAACGATCCGACCTCGTCGCACTACATCGGACTGGGCAAGGCGCGCACGCGTGGCTTCGAACTGTCGGGGACCGGGGAACTGACGCCGGGCTGGAAGTTGTTCGGCAGCTACACGTACAACAACAGCCAGTTGGAAGATTCGAACAGCTTCGACACGATCGCGTCGCCGTTCTCGTCGATCTCGCCGCACAACATCTTCAAGCTCTGGACCAGCTATCGCCTGCCGGGCATGTTGCATGGCCTCACGCTGGGCGGTGGCGTCACGGCGGTGAGCGAAACGTCGGCCTCGCGTAACGGCTATACCGCCACGCAGGGCTTCTACGCGGTGGTCGATGCGTCGATCAGCTATGCCTTCACGAAGAAGACGTCGCTCTCGCTCAACGCCAACAACCTGTTCGATCGCGACTACTTTGCCGCGGCGTACGCACGCGGACAGCCGCGTACCGTGATGTTGACGTTGCGTACGGCCTACTGATCGGTTCGATCCGAAGGCGTGTATGACCTCTGGCGCGCGCCACCGTGCGCCAGATTGTTTTCCGGCCCGGGCAAATGCGCGGGCCGTTTCATCGGAGGAAGCTGGTATGGCCATGGATGATCTCGACCCCGCGCTGCTGGAATTGCTGATGAGCGACATGCAGGCGTCGCTGGGGGCGAGGGGCGATGCCAGTGGCGACGACGCGCAGGCAACGCCGCATGCTGAGGCGTCGGCCGCCTTGCCGGGCGCCGTGCCGCTGTCGTTTGCGCAACGCCGTCTCTGGATGGCGCAGCAATTCGCACCGCACGACGATGCCTATCACATCTCCCGCGTGTTCCGTCTGCAAGGCGCCGATATCGACGCGAACGCCATCGAGCAGGCGATTCGCACGGTCATTGCCCGGCATGACGTACTGAGGACGTGTTTTTCCCTGCATGACGGCGAGCCATCGCAAACGGTACTGTCCGAAGTACCGTTCGCCATGACACGCCTCGACTGGCGCGAACTGCCGGTCGCCGATATCGACGCACGCGTGGCCGCGCTGGCGGCGCAGAGCGCCCGAATCCCGTTCGATCCGGCCACCGCGCCCATGCTGCGCGTGACGTGGATCGCCTTGCCCGCACAGCAGTACGTGCTGGCCGTCACCATGCATCACCTGATCTCGGACGCCGCGTCGAACGACGTGTGGGCGCGCGAGTTCGCGCAGGCCTATCTCGCGGGAGTGCAAGGCGCCGACCCGGCGCTCACGCTGCCCTCGCTTGCGATCCAGTACGCCGACTATGCCCAACGCCAACACGCGGGGCTCGTCAGCGGAAGATGGCAGGCGGCGCTCGATGGCTGGCAACGGGATCTGGCTGACGAATACGGTCCGTTGCAACTCCCTGCGCCGCTGGTGCGCGAAGCCGGCGTTCGGCGTGGCGTATTGCGTCACGCACTCGATGTCTCTCGCCACGCGGCGCTGAGCGAGTGGTGCCGACAAGCGGGCGTGACGCCGTTCGTGGCGCTGCTCGGCCTTTGGCAACTGACCTTGCGTCGCTACCACGGCGACGGCGATTTCCTGGTCGGCGTGCCCGTCGACGGCCGTCACGTTCCGGGGACACCGGACTTGATCGGCTGCTTCGTCGGTACGCAGGTCTACCGGGCGCATCACCGTCCTGCGCAAACGTTGCGCGCCGTCGTCGAGGCGGTGAATCGGGCGCGTATTGCCAATCTCGACCGGCTCGACGTGCCGTTCGAGCTGGCGCTCGATGCCGCCCGGCGCAATGGCGGCAGCCTCTTCCAGACGATGTTCAACTTCAGCCAGTCGGACGCGGCGCCGCAGTTGCGCGTCGGCGACGTGCAGGTGGACGTGCTCACGCTGTCCAACGACACGCCCCAGTTTGATCTGACTTTGGCGGTCGACTGGCATAGCCTCGGTGCGGATCTCGACCTCGAATACGACCGCGAGCGCGTCGATGGCACGCTCGCTCGCGCCCTGATCGACGATTTCGTGGCGTGGCTCGATGCATTGGTGAGCACGCCGGATCGCGCCACGGGCGCCGTCGCGCTTGCGCCGCGTACGTCGGCCCATCTGTCGGCGGATTGCCTGCCCGACGAGACGACGGCCGACGTCCACGATGCACGGCTCGATCCCTTGCCGGTGCGCATCGCGTCGCGCGCGGCGCTCGATCCGTCGCGTGTCGCTGTCGTCTGCGGCGATGCGCGTGTGACGTATGGCGAACTGATGCGCCGTGCGGACCTGCTGGCACAGCGTCTCGTCGAGGATGGCGCCGGTCCCGACGTGTGCATCGGCGTGGCGCTGGAGCGCTCCGTCGACATGGTCGTCGCCGTGCTTGCCGTGCTGCGCTCGGGCGCGGCGTATGTGCCGCTTGACCCCGAATATCCGGCCGAGCGTCTGGCCTATATCGTGGCGGATGCCGGTTTGCAGCGCATCGTCACGTGTCCGGAAGTCGCCGCGCGACTCGGGTTTGGCGCAGACATCCGGACGTTCGAGGTGCTGCCCGACGATGGGCAGCGGGTCGTGCCGACGTTGCGCGTGGACGTGCATCCGGAGCATCTGGCCTATGTGATCTACACGTCGGGCTCGACGGGGCGACCGAAGGGCGTGATGGTGCGCCATGCGGCGCTGTCGAGCTTTATTGCGAGTCTGGGCGAGCGTCCCGGGCTTGGCGCCGACGACCGCTGGGTCGCGGTGACGTCGCTTTCGTTCGACATCGCGGCGCTGGAGCTGTATCTGCCGCTCGTGACGGGCGCGCAACTGATCGTCGCCGACAAGGACACCACGCGTGATGGCGCAGCGCTTGCGCGGTTGCTGACGCAAACACAGGCCACGGTGCTTCAGGCGACCCCGGCGACCTGGCGCATGTTGCTCGACCTTGAGGCGCATGAGACGCAGGCGGCGCTTCGGGGGCTGAAGGGCCTTTGCGGGGGAGAGGCATTGCCGCCGGACCTGGCGCAGTCGCTGCTGGCAAACGGCGTGGTGCTCTGGAACATGTACGGTCCGACCGAGACCACGATCTGGTCGCTCGTCGGACGCGTGGACGGTCAAAAGACCACGCTCGGCGCCCCGATCCGTGCCACGCAGGCATGGGTGCTCGATACCCGACTCGAAGAGACGCCCGTCGGTGTGCCCGGCGAGCTTTATCTGGGCGGTGAAGGGCTGGCGCGTGGCTACTGGCAGCGCGCTTCGCTGACGGCCGAGCGCTTCGTCCCGCATCCGTTTGCGGCAGACGGTGCGCGGCTCGGTGAGCGTCTATATCGCACAGGCGACCTCGTGCGACGCCGCGCCGATGGCGACATCGAGTTCATCGGGCGTATCGACCAGCAGGTCAAGATTCGTGGTTTTCGTATCGAACTGGGCGAAATCGAGGCGGGACTGTCCGCATGCGAAGGGGTGCGCGAAGCGGTAGTGACGGCGCACACCGGGCCGGGTGGCGCGCGTCTCGTCGGTTACGTGACGGCTTCGCCGGGCGCCTCGCTGGACGAGGCGGCGCTTCGCCGTGCCATCGGCCGTACGCTGCCCGATTACATGGTGCCGGGCCGCGTGATCGTGCTGCCCGCGATGCCGCTCACGCCCAACGGCAAGATCGACCGGCGTGCGTTGCCGGTCCCCCAGCAAGGTGACACTGTCTACGAAGCCCCGCACGGCGACGTGGAAATCACGCTCGCCGAGGCATGGCGTTCGGCGCTGCGCCTGGATGACGGGGCACGCGTCGGCCGCGACGACAACTTCTACGCGCTCGGCGGCGACTCGATCCTGACGCTGCGAGGTGTGGCACATGCCGCGCGCGCGGGCGTCGCTTCCACCCCGCGTCAATGGTTTGAAGCGGCAACGCTGCGTGCGCTGGCCGAAGCGGTCGCGCGAGACGACGAGCCGCAAAGTCGCCCCGAAGTCCTCGTTCGCGAGGGGGCGGAATTGCGTGCCGCGGCGTCGCATGCGCAGCAGCGCCAGTGGTTTCTCTGGTCGTTGCAGCCGGAGAGTTCGGCGTATCACATCACCGGGGCGATGCGCCTGAAAGGGGCGCTGGACGTCGACGCCGTGCGGCGTGCCTTCGCTGCTATGGTCGCCCGGCACGAAGTGCTTCGCACCACGTTCAGCGATACCGTTGTCGATACCGATACCGACGGCGAGCTGCAACAGATCGTGCATGCCGATCTGCCATTCTCGTGGCAGTGGGTGGACGTCGCATCGGAAGACGAGGCTCACGCGCGCGCACAGGAATTCAACGACACGCCGTTCGACCTGCGCGCCGGACCGCTGTTGCGCGTGGCCTTGCTGGCGTTGCCCGCCGATGCGGCGCCAGTGCAGGAACAGGCGGAAGGAAAGGTTTCGGCACGGGCCTCGCATCACCATATCCTGCTCGTCGCGATGCATCACATCGTGGCGGACGGGTGGTCCATCGACATCGTGCTGCGTGAGTTCGTCGCGGGCTATCAGGCAGCGCTCACCGGACAGACCGCAACGCTTGCGCTGCTGTCTTTGCAATACGCGGACATTGCGCAATGGCAGCGTGACCGGCTGGCGGCCGGCGAGCGGCAGCGCCAACTCGACTGGTGGCGCGCGACGCTGGGCGACGGCGAGGCAGCCCCCGTGTTGCTGCTGCCGTCGGATCATCCGCGCGAACCGTTGGCGCAGTACACGGAAGCCGCCGCGCCGTTCTCGCTTTCCCCGGCATTGACGGGCGGGATTCGCGCGCTTGCCGCCGCGCATCGCGCCACGCCGTTCATGATCGTGCTGGCGGCGTTCCAGTGGTTGCTCTCGCGACACAGCGGCCTGCGCGATGTACGGGTGGGCGTGCCGATTGCCGGACGCGAGTTACCCGAGAGCGCGCCGCTGATCGGTCTGTTCATGAACACGCAGGTGATGCGCGCACAGCTCGATGCGTCGCAGACCGTGGCGCAACTGCTTGACCGGACTCGCACCCAGGTGCTGGAAGCGGCCGCCCATCAGGCGTTGCCGTTCGAGGCGCTCGTGGAGACCATGGCGCCGGAGCGCAGCCTCACGCATACACCGTTGTTCCAGGTGTTGCTCAACTACCAGCGCGATGATGCAAGTCCCGTGCAGGCGCTCGATGGGCTGCATGTGGAGCGCTACTTGCCACGCGAGCGTGCTGCGCAGTTCGAATTGACGCTGAGTGCGAACGAACTGGCGTCCGGCGGGATCACCGGCAGCTTCGATTACGCCCGAGAGTTGTTTGCGCCAGAGACGATGGCACGGATGTGCGAACAGTTCGTGGTGCTGCTCACGGCGTTCGTCGCGACTCCGGATTCGCCGCTGGGGGAACTGACGCTGCACACGCCGCAAGCGCACGACCATCTGTTGGCGCACGGACGGACCTTGCAGGCCGCCGCCCCGTTCCTGCCGGTGCACTGCCAGTTTGAGGCGAATGCTGCGCAGGACCCCGAGGCGCTGGCGTTGCGCCACGATGGCGTGTCGCTTACGCGCGCCATGCTCGACCGGCGAGCGAAACGTCTGGCGCATCGTCTGATCGCGTTGGGGGTGACGCCCGACACGCGTGTGGGCGTGGCGTTGTCGCGATCGATCGACATGATCGTCGGGATTCTGGCTGTCCTCAAGGCGGGGGGCGCTTACGTGCCGCTCGATCCGGACTATCCGCCGCAGCGACTCGCCGACATGCTCGACGACTGCGGTGCGACGCTGGTTCTCGGTCATGAAGCAAGCGCTCACGTGGCATTGCCTGACGGGGTGCTTCGCGTCGATATCGATGCCTCGCATGACACGGTCGATGGCTTCGACGCGCTCGACAGCGCCCCTCGGGTGGCACTGCTGCCGGGGCATCTCGCTTACGTGATCTATACGTCGGGGTCGACGGGCAAGCCCAAGGGCGTGGCGGTCAGCCATGGCGGGCTTGCGGCGCATGCGCGCGTGTGGGCATCGCTGTGTCGGCTGACACGCGACGACCGCGTGTTGCAGTTCTCGACCATGAACTTCGACGGCTTCGTCGAACAGCTTTTCCCGGCGCTTCACGTCGGCGCGGCCGTGGTGCTGCGCGGGCCGCAATTGTGGAGCGCGGACGAATTCGTGGCGAACGTCGCGAGAGACGGCGTGACGGTCGTCGACTTGCCCACGGCGTACTGGAACGTGCTGGCACAGACGCTCGACGGTACGTCGACGCAGGGCGCACCGCTCGCGGGTGTCAGGCAACTGCATGTGGGCGGTGAAGCGATGTCGGCGCAAGGGTGGCGTCGCTGGCGCGAGCACGCCAACCTCGGACATATCCGTTTGCTCAATACCTACGGTCCTACGGAGGCGGTCGTCACCGCGTCTGCATGGACCGCTTCCGATACGCCAACCGATGCCACGGCGAGCGTGCCGATCGGGCGGGCGCTCGAAGGTCGTCAACTGTACGTCGTCACGCCTGACATGACGCTGGCGCCGCAGGGCGCTGTCGGTGAGTTGCTCATCGGTGGCGATCTGCTTGCGCGTGGCTATCTCGACCGGGCCGCGCAGACGGCGGAGCGCTTCGTGCCCGATCCGTTCGGGGCCCCGGGCAGCCGTGCGTATCGCACCGGCGATCTCGTGCGCTGGCGTGCCGACGGCGAGCTGGAATACCTCGGCCGCGTCGACTTTCAGGTCAAGATCCGGGGTTTCCGGGTCGAACTCGGTGAAATCGAAGCCGCGTTGCTCGCCCAGCCGGGCGTGCGCGAAGCCGTCGTGAGTGCGTTCGACAGCGACGCGGGCACGCGGCTGGCCGCTTACGTCACAGGGCAGCCGGCGTGTCAGCCGGATGCGATCGCGTTGCGTGCCGCGCTCGAAGCGTCGCTTCCGGCGCCGCTCGTGCCGTCGGCCATCGTCGTGCTGGATGCGCTGCCCATGACGCCGGGCGGCAAGCTCGACCGCCGTGCGTTGCCGGCACCGTCCTTCGGGCAAAGCGAATATGAAGCGCCTGACGGTGAGCGCGAAATTGCGCTGGCAGAGGTTTGGGCGGACGTGCTCGGCCTCGCGCGCGTGGGTCGCAACGACAATTTCTTCTCGCTCGGCGGCGACTCGATTCTGGTGCTGAAGGTGGTCGCGCGTGCGGCCGCACGAGGCATCTCACTTACGCCCCGTCAGTTGTTCGTCCATCGATCGCTGGCGGCGCTGGCCGCCGCCTCGATGCAGGCGAGCGGGCCGATGACAGCGCCGATTCCCCGAAGCCTCCGTTCGCGTCAGGCATTGCCCATGTCGCATGCACAACGGCGACTGTGGTTCCTGTGGCATCTGCAACCGGAGAGCGGCGCCTACCACGTGGCGGGCGGCATCGGCTTACGCGGCGCGTTGGACGAGCAAGCCGTGCGTCACGCGTTCGCACGGATCGTGGCGCGGCACGAAGTGCTTCGCACGACCTTCGAGATTCCGGCGGGTGAGACCGAGGCGGTGCAGGTCGTGCACGACGCACCGGACTTCGACTGGCAGGCATTCGATGTGTCCGCCGACGAGGCGTCGGCCCGAGCGCAGGCGTTCGCCGACGCACCGTTCGATTTGCAGCGCGGACCGCTGTTGCGTGTCGGCGTGATGCGGCTGAACGGGCAGGGCACGCAGGCACAGCCGGACCATGTGCTGCTCATCGCCATGCATCATATCGTCGCCGACGGCTGGTCCGTGGGCGTGCTGCTCGACGAGTTCGTGGCGGCCTACACGGCGCAGGTCGGCGCGTCGGACGCGCCGTCTGCCCCGACGCGAGCCGAACTGCCGATTCAGTACGGCGACTACGCCGCATGGCAGCGCGAGACGTTCGACGGCGCGGAGCGTGACCGGCAACTTTCGTATTGGCGTTCGCTGCTCGGCGAAGGCGCTGATGCGCATCCCGTGCTAGATCTGCCGCACGATCATCCGCGTCATCCGGTCGGCGTGTACAAGGCGGGCCGTCAACCGTTCAAGCTGGACGACGCGACAGTCGTGTCGGTGCGCAACGCGGCCCGTCGTCACGGCGTGACGCCTTATGTCGTGCTGCTTTCGGCCTTCCAGGCATTGCTGCATCGCTGGTGCATGCAGCGCGAAATTCGCGTTGGCGTGCCCGTGTCGGGCCGTGACCATCCCGAACTCGGCAACCTGATCGGCGTGTTCATCAATACGCTCGTCATGCGTGCTGACTTCCCAGAGCGCCTGCGTGCGGCGGCGCTGGTGCGTAACGTCGCCGAGCGCACGCAGGCGGCGATGGATCATCAGACGTTGCCGTTCGACACGCTTGTCGATGCGTTGTCCCCGACACGCAGCGTGAGCCACACACCGCTCTTCCAGGTCATGTTCAATCATCAGCGCGAGGATTACCGCGTGCTGCGCGATCTGCCGGGGCTCGCGACGCGTCATTTCGACACCGGCGGCGAGGCCGCGCAATTCGAACTGACGCTCAACGTCGGCGAAGCTTCCGACGGCGCGATCGCCGGGAGTTTCACCTATGCGCGCGAATTGTTCGAAGCCTCGACGATGGCGCGTCTGTCGCGCCAGTTTGAGACGCTGCTGACGGTACTGTGCGCCTCGGACGACGCGATCATCGGCGACATTCCCCTTGTCGACGCGCAGGCGGCGGCACAACTCGACGCCTGGGGCGTTGCGACGGAGGACTTTTCGACCGACGCGCCGGTGCATGTCCGCGTGACGGCGCAGGCGCGACTGACCCCCGACGCGATGGCCGTGCGCGCCGATGACGATTGCCTGACCTACGCTGAACTGGAGCGTCGCAGCAATCGATTGGCGCACGCGCTGATCGCACAGGGTGTCGGGGCAGACGTGCCCGTCGCCATCGCACTGGAGCGAGGCGCAGGCATGCTCGTGGCGCTGCTCGGCGTGCTCAAGGCGGGCGGTTGCTACGTGCCGCTCGATCCGGCTTATCCGGCGCAGCGTCTGCAGTACATGCTGGAACACAGCGGCGTGACGCGCCTCATCACGCAGTCGTCGCTTCAGGCGACGTTGCCGTTGCCCGCAGGCTCGACGTGTCTGCTGCTGGATCGCTTCGATGTCGGGACTTCAGGGAGCGATCCCGACGGCATCGACGAGGCACCGAACGTGCCCGTCGGCCCGGAACATCTGGCTTACGTGATCTACACCTCCGGCTCGACTGGCAAGCCCAAGGGCGTGATGGTGCGCCACGGCGGCCTGTCGAACTTCCTTTCGGGACTTGCGCGGCGTCCGGGGCTGTCGGCGAGCGATCGATGGGTTGCCGTCACGTCGTTGTCGTTCGATATTGCCGCGCTGGAGCTTTTCTTGCCGCTCACGCTGGGCGCGCAGGTGATCGTGGCGTCACGAGACACGGCACGCGACGGCTTCGCGCTGGCGGAATTGCTGCGCACCAGCGAGGCGACCGTATTGCAATCGACACCCGCCACGTGGCGCATGCTGCTGGCGTCCGGGCAACCGTGGCCGGCGCTGCGGGCGTTGTGCGGCGGTGAAGCGCTGCCGCCGGATCTGGCCGACGCGCTGCGTGCGCGCGGCTGTGAACTCTGGAACCTGTACGGACCGACCGAGACGACGATCTGGTCGATGTTGGGGCGCGTTGTCGGCAAGCCGGTGCTGGGGCAGGTCATCGCGGGCACGCAGGCACGCGTGCTAGACACGCGGCTTGCGCCGGTGCCGCCGGGCGTGGCCGGCGAACTGTACCTCGGGGGCAGCGGTCTGGCGCGCGGTTACTTCGGACGTGCCGACCTGAGCGCCGAGCGCTTCGTCCCCGATCCGTTCTCGTCGCAAGGTCAGCGCCTGTACCGCACGGGCGATCTGGCCCGGTGGAAGCACGACGGTACGCTCGAATTCCTCGGCCGTACGGATCATCAGGTCAAGATTCGCGGACACCGGATCGAACTCGGCGAGATCGAGGCCCGGCTGGCGGCGTCGGCGGGTGTCGGTGCCGCTGTCGTGGTGGCGCATGACGGGGCATCCGGCACGCAACTGGTGGGCTACGTCAGCCCGGCCAGCCCGGCCGATGCCCCTGACGCGAACGCGCTGCGCAGCGAGCTGGCCGCGCAGTTGCCCGACTACATGGTCCCGGCGGTCATCCTCGTGTTGCCCGCGCTGCCGCTCACGCCCAACGGCAAGATCGACCGTAAGGCCTTGCCGGCCCCGGACGTCGCCCCGCGCCACTTCGTTGCGCCTGAAGCGGGCGATGAAGCGACGCTCGCCGAGGTCTGGCGTGACGTGCTGGGCGTCGCATCCGTCAGCCGGGACGACAATTTCTTCGCGCTGGGCGGGCATTCGTTGCAGGCGATGCAGATCGTCTCGCAGTTGGCGACGAAGCACGGCAAGGCGCTCGCCTTGCGCGACGTGTTCGCCGCGGCCACGCTGTCGACGCTTGCGCAGTGCATGGTGTCGAACGCGCCGCAGGACGCCAGCGTTATCGCACCGATTCCCCGGCGTGGGGACGCACGTCGTGCACGGCTTACGCACGGTCAGGCGCGCCTCTGGTTCCTCTGGCAGATGGACCCGACGAGCGCCGCGTATCACATGACGGGCGCATTCCGCTTCGACGGACAACTCGATCCGCAAGCATTGCAGCTTGCCGTGGCCGATGTCGTGGCCCGACACGAAGTGCTGCATAGCCGCTTTGCGTCCATCGACGACATGCCGTGGCAGATGATCGACGCCCCCGACGCGTTCGGTTGGTCGGTCGAGGATGTCGAGGATGGGGAAGGCGACGACAAGGGCGCAGCCTTGCAGGCACGTCTGCGTTCGTTGTCGTCTGCGCCGATCGATCTGGCGCGCGGCCCGATCCTGCGTGTGACGCTGTTGCGGGTCGGCCCGACGTCGCACGTCCTGCATTTCGTGACGCATCACATCGTGGCCGACGAATGGTCGGTCGGGGTGCTCGCCCACGATTTCGGAACGGCCTACACGGCGCGGCTGGCGGGCGACGCTCCGGCGTTCGCGCCGCTTCAGGCCCATTACGGAGACTTCGCCGAATGGCACCGCGAATGGCTCGACGAGGCACGCGAAACGTCGCAACTGGCCTACTGGCACGCCCGACTCGGCGACGAGCATCCGGTGCTGGAATTGCCTGTCGCCCGCAAGCGCGCCGGGCTGCGCGCGGATCTCGGCGCACGGATTACCGCCGAGCTGCCCGACGCTATTAGCCACGGCGTGCGCGCACTTGCCCGCCGTTACGGCACGACGCCGTTCACCGTCCTGCTCAGCGCCTGGCAACTCACGCTGTCTCGTTATGCCGCGCAGAAGGACGTTCGCGTGGGCGTGCCGGTGGCCGGTCGCGTGCATCCGGCCACAGACGATCTCGTCGGCTTCTTCGTCAATACGCTGGTGATTCGCGCGGAGTTTGATGGTTTGCAGACGCTCGGCGACCTGCTGGCGCACACCCGCGAGCGCATGATTGAGGCGCAGGCGAATCAGGATGTGCCGTTCGCCCGCGTCGTCGATGCGCTGAAGGTGCCGCGCAGCCTGAGCCACACGCCGCTGTTCCAGGTGATGTTCAACTACGGCGTGCGGCCGGACAAGCCGACCGCACTCCCGGGCGTGCAGTTCGGGCTGTTGGCCAGCGAGGCCGCCACCGCGCGCTTCGACCTCGTACTCAACGTGTTCGACGACGACGCGTTCGGGCTGTCGCTGACGTACGCCTGCGATATCTTCGAGCGCGATGCCATCGAAGCGATGCTCGGACGTTACCGTCAGGTGATCGACCGTCTGGTGCGCGATGAAGCGATGGTCGCGCCGCCCGACGTTGCGCTTGGGGACGTTCGCCTCGTCGACGCCCCCGTCGATGTCAATGAGGTATCTGGCAGCGGCAGCGTGACGGCCAAGCCATGGCGGCCGGTCGCACAGACGCTGATCGAATCAGCCCGGGCGCATGCCGTCCAGCGCGCGGTGCACTGCGAAGGCGAACATCTCACGTATGCGGATCTCGACGCATGGTCCGGGCGCGTCGCGGCGGCGCTCAAGGCGTCGGGGGTGCGGCCGGAGGAGCGGGTAGGACTCTGTCTGCGCCGCTCGGTGGCACTGGTTCCCGCGCTGATCGGCGTGTTGCGCGCCGGTGCGGCGTTCGTGCCGCTCGATCCCGAGTATCCGGCCGATCGTCTGGCCTACATGATGGAAGATGCCGGCGTGACGCGTCTGCTGACCGATGCCACGACGCGTGAAGCGCTCGCTACGCTGTTCACGCAACGTGAGGCGATCGACATCGACACGCTTCGCCCGTCGGCTGATGGGCAAGCGGCCGTGACCACAGGCGACGCATCTGACGATACCGATGTTCATGGCGATCAACTCGCCTACGTCATCTACACCTCCGGTTCGACGGGCCGCCCGAAGGGCGTCGCGGTGAGCCATCGCAGTCTTGCGCTGCATCTGAACGACTTCATCGCGACGTACGGCATCTCGGCAACCGACCGGCAGTTGCAGTCGTCGACGATCAATTTCGACGTGGCGTTGCACGAAATGCTGCCTTCGCTCATGCAGGGCGGCAGCATCGAAATGCGTGGCGCGAAGGCGTGGGATCTGGCGACGACCAACCGTCAACTGGTCGCGGAGCAGGTGACGTTCGCGCGGATTCCGACCGCGTACTGGCAACAATGGCTGCACGAGCCGCCGGAACCGGCATCGCTCGCGCTGCGGCAGATCACGGTCGGCGGCGAGGGGTTGCCCGGCGACGCCTTGCGGCAATGGCGCAGCGGGCCGCTCGCTCACATTCGTCTGGACAACCTCTATGGGCCGACGGAAACCACGGTCGCCTGCATGTATCGTCCGACGCAGGACGCCGATTGTGCCCAGCCCATCGTGTCCATCGGCGGGCCGTATCCGTCGCGCGACGTCTATGTGTGCGACGACGCTGGCAACGTGTTGCCGGTCGGGGCGCTTGGCGAGCTGTGCATCGGCGGCGAAACGCTGGCGCGCGGCTACCTTGGCCGCGCTGCCCTGACGGCGGAAAAGTTCGTGCCCGATCCGCACCGTAACGACGGCGGTCGCATGTATCGATCCGGCGACCTTTGCCGCAAACGCCCGGACGGCACCATCGATTTCCTCGGTCGGATGGACCAGCAGGTCAAGCTGCGCGGCTTCCGTATCGAGCTGGGCGAAGTCGAATCGGCGTTGCGAAGCGTTCCCGGCGTGCGTGAAGCGGTGGCGGAGCTGCGCGGGCAGGGCGACGACCGACAACTTGTCGGTTACGTCACGGGCGATGCAACGCTGATCGACGCCAGCCACCTTCGAGATGCGTTGCAGACGCGCTTGCCTGCGTTCATGATCCCGGGCGCCTTCGTGCAGCTCGATGCGCTGCCGCTCATGCCCAACGGCAAACTCAACCGTGCGGCCTTGCCTGAGCCGTCCGCGCCGACGCCGGGCGACGCCGCGCAGGGGCCTGCGACACCGACTGAAGCGCTGCTGTTCGACATCTGGTGTGACACGCTGGGTCGCGATGGCTTCGGCCGTCACGACAATTTCTTTGCCATCGGCGGCGATTCGCTCGCGGCGCTCAGGGTGGCGGCCCGTGCCCAGCGCAGCGGCGTGACGCATTTCTCGCTGGAAGGCCTGTTCTCGCATCCGACGGTGGCCGGTCTGGCGACGTGGCTGGATGAGGCGTCGCAGGGGCGTCCGGCGAACATCGTCACGCTCGGCGGGGCAACGGCGGCACGGCAACTGTTTGCGATCCATCCCGGCTACGGTCTTGTCGGCGAGTACCGGGCGCTCGCGAGTGCGTTGGAGGATGTGGCGCAGGTTCACGGCGTGCAGTCGCCGATGTACACCGATGCCGACTGGGCGCCGACGTCGCTCGACGCAATGGCTCGCGACTATGCGGCGGCGATCCGTCGTGTCCAGCCGCGAGGGCCTTATCGTCTGCTGGGCTGGTCGAGCGGCGCGGCAATGGCCCGCCATGTCGCCGGGGTGCTCGTGGCAGACGGCGACGTTGTCGACTTCCTCGGCAGCGTGGACGGTGCGGCGCCCGAGCGTGCCGCATCGGATGACGAAACCCGCGACGGCGCGTCGGATATTGCGCAGGCGATGACCGTCACCGACGCGGAAATCGACTTTCTGCAAGCCGCGATGCAGGCCGATGCCGGGCGCTGGCAGGGGGTGATCCCCGAGGGCGACGACGGGCGTCAGTGGTTTGCGACCGCGCTGCGCATCGGCAAGCACTTCGACGCCGTGTCGTCCAACGCGGGCGACGCGGACCTGTTGCCGGTGTCGATGCACCTGTGGCTGGCCCGTCGCGATGGCGATACGACTGTGGCACTCGATGCAATTGCCGCGACCCGGGCATGGCGCGCGCATGCGGGCAGTGTCGCGGTCGAGAGCTTCGACACGGATCACACCGGCATCGTGCGTCATCCGGATTTCATGGCGGCGCTGCATCGTGCCCTCAGCGCGCTGCGCGAACCGGATGATATCGCGGGTGCCGAAGACACCCGGCAGGGTGACGACTCATGACACTTCGTATTCCACGTACCGTGAACCCTCGTAAATTCCTCACCCTCTCCGTGTCCGGCGCCTTGTGTCTGGCGATACTCGGCGCTTGCGCGACGGATACGTCTCGCTCGCCCGGCAGCGCCAGCGAGGGCAGCGCGCAGTCCTATCGCGCCCGAATCGAACGGACCACCGACGGCGTGCCGCATGTGGTCGCCAACGATTGGGGCAGCCTCGGCTGGGGCGCCGCGTACGTGCAGGCGCAGGACGACCTGTGCACCATGGCGCAGGCGTTTGTCACGTACCGTGGCGAGCGCTCGCGCTACTTCGGTGCGCAGGGCCAGCAGCCGACGGCCAGCACGCTTGGCGAACTCGACAATCTCGATTCCGACTTTTTCTTCCGCTTCGTCGCTGACGATGCTCGGCTGCAAGCCTATCGCGACGCGCAGACGCCGCAGTTTCGTGCGCTCGTCGACGGGTTTGTCGCCGGTTACAACCGCTACGTGAACGACTGGCAGCGCGGCGGGGCGAGCGGTGTCGATCCGGCGCACGCCGCGTGCCGCAACGCACCGTGGGTGACGACGATCTCGCCGGAGGATGTCTATCGACGTCTTTTCGCAGCCAACCTTGCCGGGGGCATGGCCCGCTTCGCCGGACGTGTCGTGAGCGCAAAACCGCCCGGCAACGCGCCCGCTGCGCCCCAAGCGCAAGGCGGTGCGGCGTCGATGGACAAGCTTGCGTTGCGCCCCGGCGCATTCGACGTGGGCGGCGGGCGGGGTATCGGCAGCAACGCACTGGCGTTCGGTGCGCAAGGCAGCGCTCGTGGGGCTTCCGGTCAAGGCGGCACGTCGGTGTTGCTCGGCAATCCGCACTGGTTTCTCGAAGGACCTGATCGCTTCTATCAGATGCGCCTGACGTTGCCCGGCCAGCTCGACGTCAGTGGCGTGTCGTTCCTCGGCGTGCCGGTCGTCATGATCGGCTTCAACCACAATGTCGCG
Source organism: Pandoraea sp. ISTKB (assembly GCF_001721285.1). Taxonomy (NCBI): domain Bacteria; kingdom Pseudomonadati; phylum Pseudomonadota; class Betaproteobacteria; order Burkholderiales; family Burkholderiaceae; genus Pandoraea; species Pandoraea sp. ISTKB. The sequence goes on along the minus strand of NZ_MAOS01000028.1, from coordinate 285,155 downwards.
TGGACGCACACCGTGTCGGCGGCGCGTCGATTCGGTCTGTTTCAGTTGTCCCTCGCCCCCGATAGCGACACCACGTATCTGGTCGACGGCAAGCCGGTGGCGATGGCGCCGGTCGTCGTCTCGGTGCCCGTACGCGAGAGCGACGGCACGGTGCGCCCGCATACCCGCACGTTGTATCGCACGGCGCTGGGGCCGGTCGTGAATCTCGCATCGCTCTCACCCGCGTTGCAATGGCGTGCCACGGCGCCGGGCAAGCCGGGGCAGGCGTTCGTGATCCGGGACATCAACGCCGATAACTACCGGGTCTTCGCGAACTTCCTCGCGTGGGGCCGGGCGTCGTCACTGGACGAATTCGTCGGCATCGCGCGCCGCGAGGCGGCGACCCCCTGGGTGAACACGGTCGCGATCGGTCGCGACGATCCGCGCGTGTGGTTCGGTGACGTCGGCGCCATGCCCAACGTGCCGGACTCGCTGGCCGCCCGATGCACGCCGCCGCTGGGCAAGGCGCTCGCCTCGCAGGTGCCGGGCGTGCCCTTCCTCGACGGCTCGCGCTCGACGTGCGACTGGCAGACCAGTCCGGGCGCGGCACAGGCCGGCGCGTTGCCTGCCGACGCCATGCCGCAGATGTTTCGCAACGATTACGTCGCGAACATGAACAACACGCATTGGATCGTCAATCCGGCGCAGCCGCTCACCGGCTTCGCCGCAGTGACGGGGCAGGAGCGCACGGAGATGGGGTTGCGGCCGCGTCTGGGCTTTCGTATCGCCGAGCAGCGCATGCAGGGCAGCGACGGCCTCGGTGCGCCGGGCGCGAGCGTCGATACGGTCGCGCGCGCTGCGCTCGATGCCAGAACGATGTCCGCCTTGCTGTTCAAGTCGCAAGCGCTGGCGAGCGCCTGTCGTGCCGACGGTCGTCGGCAGATCGTGACGGTGGATCCGTCCGGCGACCAGAAGGGCAGTCAGCCGGTCAAGACCGCCGCGCCGCGCGACGTCGACATTGCACCGGCATGCGCGGTGTTGAAAAAATGGGATAACACGGGCGGCACCTTTGCGCAGGGGGCGGTGCTGTGGAATGCCTGGTGGGCGCAGATCAAAGCCGTGCCGGAAGACAAGCGCTTTGCCGTGCCGTTCGATCCGCAACGTCCGCTGGACACGCCTGCGACGCTGAAGCTCGACGGCAAGACGCTCGTCAATGGGCTGGGTGTCGCCGTGCTGCGCCTGCGTGAAGGCGGATTTACGCCGGACGTCGAAACAGGCTCGGCCATGTACGCCACGCGCAACGGCGTCAGAATCCCGTGGTTCGGCGGATGCGACGACGAAGGCTACTTCACCTCGGGATGCAATAGTGAAGCCCGTATCGAGGACGGCGCATTGAAGATCGATGCCCACGCGTTCTCGAACAGCTACATGCAGGTCGTGACGTTCGGGGCGAACGGCGGACCCGTCGACGCACGTACGCTCATGGCCGGTTCGCAGGCCGACGATCCGGCGTCGCCGCATTTTGCCGACGGCACGCTGCGCTACGGCAAGCAGGCGTGGGTGGCGCGTCCGCTCGATGCAGTCACCTCGGCAACGTCAGCGAAGCCGGATAGTGGCGGCGCGTGGCTCGACAGTGCGCAGGCGACGCCGTCCGTGCTGTCCGATGTCGGCGCTTCGCCGACGCTCCCGGCCCGGTGGCAGGCGTTGGCGTCGCAAGGCCTCCCGGCACGCGAGGCCAGCGAACTGCTGGGCACGTCCGAGGCGGCGCTCGTGGCATCGGAGCAGGGCAGCGTGATCGTGCCGCTGCGCATGGGGCGCGAGGACTTCCCGGCGATGCTTGCCAACCTTCACCGGTTGGGAGGTCTCGAGGTGATGGTGCGAACAGAGCAGGGCATCGGCGAAAAAATCGTGCGGTCGTCCAAACCGCTCTTCGATGCGAACGGCCACGCGACCCCGGCGCTGGGCATGTCGCTGGACGTCTCGCGCTGGCAGTCCGCGTATGCCGTCACCCGATACTACGGCCCGAAGCGCGAACCGTACCGCCAGTTGCAGTTCTTCGACGCACAGGGTCGGAATATCGCTAAGATGACGGTCCTGGACTCGAAACCGGCGGCGCATGTGATGGACTACGATGCATTTGTCGCGTCATATCGCGCGGGACAGCAGGACATCGCTTCGGTAACCGATGCGACGCCCACGCCAGTGGCTGCACAGGTGCCGGTAACGCAAGGCCGCTGTGTGATGGCTAGCGATGACGGACGTCGCGCTCGCCTGGCGCTGGCCGATGCATTGGACACCGCCCGAACGAACGGCTGGCCGGTGCGCATTGGCGTGAACAACGGCGCGGCGTCGCTGGCGCAGGACGGGCGCATCGAGAAGATCGAGAATATCGGCGGCGGATGGCTCAGCGTGCAGATCCGTCACTTCACCCTGCATGTGCGGGCATCGGGTATCGCCGCGCAGTGCGCCGACATCGGTGCGCCGGACGACGCGCACCGTCAATCGGAAGACATCACGTGGCTGGACAGCCACGGCTCGTCGGTCGTCTCGCTGGCGCTTGCACCGCAAGCGAACGCGCAACAACGTGAGCGCTGGCTCGCCATGTGGCAAAAGGGCGATGCATCTGCGCTGGCGGTGTCGCGCCGATCTCCCTGACGACCTTACCGCTCGCGTGCGCCGACACTGGCGACGCGCGGGCGAGAACCCTCGGAAAGTTGCATGAAACGTCGTAGTTTTTGTGCCGGTGCCGCCGCCATGCTGGCGGGGGCCGGTTCTCTGGTCCAGGCGGCCGGACGCCCGCCGACGGGGTCCGCGCTGCGCATTCTTGCGCCCGATCGCGGCGCAGTGTCGTCGCTGCTCGCGCTCGGGGTCGAACCCATTGCCGGTGCCGATCGCGCTTTCTACGACTCGATGGGCGCGGAGCCTCGCATGCCGCCGGGCATGAATATCGTCAACAGTGGCGATCCCATCGAGCCGAACCTCGAACTGATGATCGAGCTAGGCATCAACTGGTGCGTGACCGTCACTACGCCGCAGATCGCCCGCGAGCGCATGAGCGTGGTCGCCCCGGTCACCCATCTGGACATCTTTACCGGCCAGATCGGCGCGCTCGACCGGGCGGCCGACGGTCTGCGCACGCTGGCGCGCCTGACCGGTCGTGAAGCACAGGCCGCTGCCTATATCGGGCAGGTCGAAGCGCGCATGGCCGAGGTCGCACGCACGCTCGCGCAGAGTGGCCGTCCGCCGCAACGTCAGACGTATCTTGTCACGCTCAACGATGGCGGACGCTCCATGGTCGCGTATGGCCGCAACAGCATCATGTGGGACGTGATGACGCGTGTGGGGCTTCGCAATGCATGGACGCGCAGCACCAACGAGTATGGATTCAGCGTCGGCGGTGTGGAATTGCTGGCAGAAGCGCCGGATGCCGACATCGTGGTCGTCGACTTCGGTGCGTCGACGACGGCCGCGCTGCGTCAACTCGCCGTCAGCCCATTCTGGAACCGGCTCGCCTCCGTCCGTGCAGGGCGTGTCTACCGAATTCCGCTCATCGATCTTTTCAATTCGTATCCTTCTGCCATGACGCTGCTGAGCGGGCTTGACGGACTCGTTCGCCGTGAGGATTTTCGCCATGTCTAGCGCGGTCATTCCGACGCCGATGCCGCCGCGCGAGACGTCGCCGCTGTCGTTCGTTCTGCTTCTGTTCGTGCTGGCGCTCGGACTCACGTGGCTCAATCTGCACAATGCGCTGCCCGCCACGGGCTGGCGCGGCTTGCTGCCCGCCGCCGATCCCGACGACATGAAGCGCGTGGTGATCGAGTATTCGTTTGCGCCGCGTCTGGCGGTCTCGCTGCTGGCGGGCGTGGCGTTGTCGCTGGCCGGCGGGCTGTTTCAGCATGTCCTGCGTAACCCGCTCGCCGAGCCCACGACGCTGGGCGTGGCCGCCGGGGCCAATCTGGCGATGACGCTCACGACACTGTGGATGCCGTCGCTGCTCATCGAGCATCGCGACGCTGTCGCGCTCGGCGGTGCCGTCGCCGCATTCACGTTGGTGTTCGTCATCGCGTGGGCGCACTCGCTCTCGCCGCTGGTGCTGATTCTGTGCGGGCTGGTCGTCACACTTTGCGCGGGGTCCATCGGCTCGGTGCTGTCGTTGTTCTTCCACGAAGGATTGCTCGGCGTGTTCGTCTGGCAATCCGGCGCGCTCAACCAGAATAGCTGGACGATCGCACAGCAGTTGCTGCCACGCATTGCGCTCGGTGCGGTGGCGACGGCGTTGCTGGTGCGCCCGCTCTCGGTCATGTCCGTGGGGGACGAGGCCTCGCGTGCCCTCGGGGTATCGCTGCGCGGGTTGCGTCTGTGCGCGCTTTTCGTCGGCACATTGTTGTGTGCATGGATCGTCAGCGCACTGGGCGTGATCGGCTTCGTGGGACTGGCCGGGCCTGCGCTCGCGCGTCTGGCTGGCGCGCGTACGCTCGGCCGGCGTCTGACCTGGGGCGCGATCATCGGCGCATTGCTGCTGTGGCTGGCGGATCAACTGGTGCAGTGGCTCGGTCAGTGGATTCCGGAGATTCCCACGGGGATCGCGACAGCGCTGCTCGGGGCGCCCCTGTTGCTGTGGCTGCTGCCGCAATTGCACGACAGCGCGCATATGCATCGACCCGAAGGGCCGATCGTGCAGCGCGAGCCGCGCAATCTCTGGGTCGTGGTCATCGGCGCGCTCGTCGTGCTCGTCGCCATGACGGTGGCCGCCGTTCTCGTCTCGCAAGGGTTGTCGGGATGGCGGGTGGACACGTTTGCGTCGCTCGGCCAATTGACGTCGCTGCGTGTGCCGCGTGTGGTCGGAGCGCTGGCGGCGGGGGCCATGCTCTCGGTCGCGGGCATTCTGATTCAGCGTCTGACGGCCAATCCGATGGCGAGTCCGGAAGTGCTGGGGATTTCGTCGGGCGCGTCGCTCGGATTGATCGTGCTGCTGTTCGCGGTGAATTCGCCGTCGCAGACCATGCAGCTTGCGGCCGCCTCGGCCGGGTCGTTTCTCGCGCTCGGCGCGATGTTCCTGCTCGCGCGCCGGAGCGGCTTCTCGCCGGAGCGCCTGATTCTCACCGGCATCGGTATCAGCACCGTGTTCAGCGGCCTGGCGTCATTGATGATGGCCAGCGGCGACCCGCGCATGGCGATGCTGCTGGCGTGGATGGCGGGGTCGACTTACGGCGTCGGGGTGACGCAGGCGAGCGTGGCGTTGATGATCGCGGTGGTGCTGTTGCCCTTGGTGCTCTTCGCCGCACGTGCGCTCGACATCCTGCCGCTGGGGGAAGCCGTCGCCCGGTCGGTCGGCGTGAACGTCGGACGTGCCCGCTTCGGGCTGCTGCTCGCCGCCGCCGTGCTCAGCGCTGCGGCCACGCTCATCATCGGCCCGATCTCGTTCGTGGGCCTGATGGGGCCACATATCGCACGACTGCTGGGCCTGCAACGTCCGGTGTCGCAAATTTTCGGCGGCGCGTTTGTGGGCGCGGCCATGCTGGTGCTGGCGGACTGGATCGGGCGCAATGCGCTATTCCCTGACCAGATGCCGGCGGGGCTGCTGGCGACGTTCGTCGGCGGCCCGTATTTCCTGATGCTGATCTGGCGCGATCGGACCTGACAGGCCGGAGCGACAGCGATGACACAACACACTGCAAGACCGAGTGACACGATGATGGAAGACACAGAATTCGCCGCCACACCTGCGGCGGCGGCTGGAACCGGGACTGACCCGCACGCAGCGCATGCCGCCCACGATGTGCCCTCGCCGATGTACGACCTGCGCGACGTGTCGTTCAAGGTGGGGGATCGCACCTTGTTGCAGCCGCTTACGCTCACGCTCGCGCCACGCCGCGTGATCGGGCTGATCGGGCACAACGGTTCGGGCAAATCGACGCTGATCAAGCTGCTCGCTCGTCAGCAGGCGCCCGCCGGGGGAGAGATTCGCTTCGAAAACAAGCGGCTGGACGACTGGCAGGGCCGGGCGCTGGCACGCAAGATTGCCTATCTGCCGCAGCACACGCCGCCTGCGGCAGGTCTGCGGGTGCGGGAACTGGTGCGCTTCGGCCGGTATCCGTGGCATGGGCCGCTGGGTCGTTTTTCCGCGCAGGATCTGGCGCGAGTCGATGAGGCAATGGAACTGACCGGCGTCGCGCGATTCGCCGACCGGCTGGTCGATACGCTCTCAGGCGGCGAGCGTCAGCGCGTTTGGCTGGCCATGCTCGTCGCGCAGGATGCCGACTGCCTTCTGCTCGACGAACCCATTGCCGCGCTGGACGTCGCGCATCAGGTGGAAGTGCTCTCGCTCGTGCAGTCGCTCTCACGCACGCGCGGGCTGGGTGTCGTGGTGGTGCTTCACGACATCAACATGGCCGCACGGTTTTGCGACGAGATCGTGGCGTTGCGCGGCGGGCGTCTGTGTGCCCGGGGCACGCCGGCCGAGCTGATGACGAGTGAGCGTCTGGAAGAGATCTACGACATCGCCATGGTGGTGATGTCGCATCCGCAAACCGGTGAGCCGGTTTGCGTCGTCCGTTAAGTTTCACGATTGGGGAAAATTGCCATGACCGACCGTTCCACTGGTCAATCGCCTGACAAGACGCGCATCGGGCACGAGTTGTTCCGGCTGTTCCGGCCCTTCCTCCCGATGAGCCTGTTCTCTACGGTCATGGGCGTGGTCGCAGGTCTCACCACGGCGTGGCTGCTCGCGACGATTAACGACGGCCTGCATGCGCCCGACGGCATCACCGGCAAGACAGTCGTGACGTTCGTCGTGCTTTGCGCCGTCACGCTCGCCGGCAATGCGATTTCCGGCGTGGGCAACAGCGTGATCGGCCAGAAGATCATTGCAGCGCTGCGCAAGGACATCTCGGCCCGTATCGTCTGCGCGCCTATCGCCGAAGTCGAGCGCTATCGCGTGCACCGGTTGCTCGCCACGCTCAACAGCGACGTCGACACCGTCAGCGCCGTGACCTTCAATTTCCCCGGCTTCATGGTGGCCGTGGCGATCGCGCTCGGATGCGTGGTCTATATGCTGGTGCTCTCGCCGCTGTTGTTCCTCTTCGCGCTGGCCGCCATCCTGATTGGTCTGGGGATCAATCATTACGCGTCGCTGCGCTGGGACTTCCACTATCAGGGAGTGCGCGGCGCACAGGACGACCTTCAGAAGCAGTACCGCGCGATTACCGAAGGCGCCAAAGAATTGCGCCTGAACCGCGCCCGCCGTCAACGCGTGTACGGCGAGCAACTCTCGGGCGCCGCCGATCTGATCAGCGAGCTAAAGAGCCGCGCCATGCGTCTTTACTACGCGGCCAACGCGATGGGCAGCATGCTGTTCTTCGTCGTGATCGGGTTGATTCTTCTGTTGCAGTCGAGTCTTGGCGTGGATTCGCGCGCGGTCAGCGGCTTCGTGATCGTGCTGCTCTATATTCGCGGACCCATCGAAATGATTGCCGGCGGCCTGCCGACCTTGATTCAGGCGCGTGTCTCGTTCCAGCGCATTGCCGAACTCACGAGTCAGTTCCGTAACCAGGAACCGCGTCTGATCGACGGCCCGGCGCCCGGCGAACCGGCCTTTCCCTCGATGCAGACGCTCGCGCTGAAAAAGGCGACGCACGTGTTTCCTGCCGTGGGCGACAGCACGCAGTTCCAGCTTGGCCCCGTCGATCTCGAGATCCGTCGCGGCGAAACGCTGTTTATCGTGGGCGAGAACGGTTGCGGCAAGACCACGCTGATCAAGACACTGCTCTCGCTCTATAACCCGGGAGACGGCGAATTGCTCGTCGACGGCAAGCCGGTGCCGGCCGAGCGGCTCGACGATTTTCGTCAGCAGTTCTCGGCGGTGTTCTCCGACTATCATCTGTTCGACGATCTCGTGGCGAGCGATCCGCAAACGCTGGCGCACGCGCAGGCCTATCTGGAGCAACTCGGGTTGGCGCACAAGGTGAGCATCGTCGACCGGGCGTTCTCCACCATCGATTTGTCGGCCGGTCAGCGCAAGCGTCTGGCGCTGGTGCATGCGTACCTGGAGAACCGTCCGTGGATGGTGCTCGACGAATGGGCGGCAGACCAGGACCCGACGTTCCGCCGCTACTTCTATCAGGAGATGCTGCCGGACTTCAAGCGTCAGGGCAAAACGCTGATCGTCATCTCGCACGACGATCGGTATTTCGGCTTGGCCGATCGCGTGGTGCGTCTGCATCAGGGGCGCATCGTCGAGGAAGCCGACGGCAGTACGTTCGCCTACGAGCCGAATGTGGATGCGCCGGTGAGTGCGCCGGTGGAGTGAACCGCGCTGCGGCGATGGCATGAAAAAGGGGCCGCCGAAACGGCGGCCCCGGTCAGGTCGAACCTGTGGGTGAGGGCGGCGGCGCGAGAGTCCGCCGTGATGTCAGATGCTGGAACGGCCGAGCCATTCACGCACGTGGTCGCCGCGTTCGGCGCGAGGCGACACTTCGGTATTTTCCGGAGGCGTGCCGACGAACAGGAAGCCGAGAATGCGCTCATGCGGTTCGAAATCCAGTGCCTCGTGCAGATCGCGGTCGTAGGCATCGGGCCCGGTGGCCCAGAAGCCGCCGTAGCCGAGAATGTGCAGCGCATTGAGCACGTTCATGGTGGCAGCGCCCACGGACAGCAGTTGCTCGCCTTCCGGCACGCTGGTTTGGGTCGAGACCGACGCCGCGATGACCACGATCACCGGCGCTGCGAATGCCTTCTGGCGCCGTTGTTCGTGCGTCTCGGCCGGCTGATCGGGGGCACGTTTGGCGGCGATCTCCACGAGCACCTGACCCAGTTCGTCGCGCGCCTCGTCGCGGATCACCACGAAGCGCCACGGGCGCAGACGACCATGATCCGGTGCACGCAAGGCGGCGTCGAAGGCAAGATTGAGTTCTGCGTCGCCCGGCGCGGGCTCGACGAGCGGCCAGTGCGACTGGCGACTGAGCAGAGCGTCCAGCGCGAGCTGGCGCGTAGCGTTGGCAGGAGCGACAAAATCAGTGTTCGAACCCATCGGGAATTCCTCCAGTTTTCTGAATCCCAATGATCGGCGATTTTTTCTCAAAAATCAAAATGATTCTCATTTACATGACGCCTCGCGATAGTGTCGGCACAGCAGGCAGTGGGGCTGAGGTCGCCGCATGACGGCGCCTGCACGACAACTGCAAGGTGCTGGCAGGTGGCCTGCGGACATCGACGTCTGGCACGTGCCGCTGGCCGACGCGCAGGCGGCTCATGCAGCGCAGACAGGGGAAGCGGGAGCGGCTGACGCGACGCAGGACATCTACCGTTATCTCGATGCCGATGAACTGGCGCGCGCGCGACGGTTTCGCTACGACATCGACCGGGAGCGCTTCGCGAAAACCCGCTCGGCGTTGCGGGTGCTGTTGAGCGGGTACACCGGAATGCCACCCGAGTCGATTGGCTTCACGCAGGGCGAATTTGGCCGCCCGGAACTGGCGCCGGTGGGTGCGGAACCCGGTGCCAGCCTGTCTTTCAACGTTTCCCATACGGGAGACGATGCGCTGATCGCCATTTCCCGAACGCGCAGCGTCGGTATCGACCTAGAGGTGAAGCTGCGTGCGCTCGATTGGCAGGAGCTTGCGCCGCTGGTGTGCACGGCGCAGGAACGTGCTGCCATCGACGCGCTGCCTTCATCGGCCCGGTGCGACGCCTTCCTTCGGTGCTGGACCGCCAAGGAAGCTATTCTGAAGACGATTGGCCTGGGGATTACCGAGGGGCTGTTGTGCCTGCGAGTCGATGTCGGCCATCTTGCCGTGCAACGCCCGGTCGTCGCTGATGTCGCTGATGCCCTGCGCTTTCAGGCCGCCGGGCAGTTGAACTTCCTGTGGATCGACGACGTGCCGGGGTGTCAGGCCTGTCTGGCGTGGCAGGCCCTGCCGGTCTGAACGTCGGCAAGCGCCCGCTACCGTCGTTTTCCGCGTTCAGGCGAACGCCTCCACCACCATGCGCGCCGCAAGCGCCAGCAATACCGATCCCATGAACCATCGTTGCAACGTCATGAGGTGAGGGCGGGTGGCGAGGAATTTCGCGGTGCTGCCCGCACCGATGGCGACGGTTCCGTTCACCAGCGCGAACGCCAGAATCATGATCGACCCGAGTCGCATCGACGTTTCCAGAATGCTGCCGCCCTGATCGCGCGCAAACTGCGGCACGAGGGTCAGGAAGATCATGGCGAGCTTGGGGTTCAGCAGGCTTGTCGTCGCCCCCATCATGAACAATCGCCGGGGCGGTTCGTATGTGAGCGCCCTCACTTCGAACGGTGACCGCCCGCCCGGCTTCAGCGCCTGCCAGGCGAGATACGCGATATAGGCCGCTCCCGCGATGCTCAGTCCAAGCATCGCGAAAGGCATTTTGACAAAGAGTGCCGTGATCCCGAACGCTGCGGCAAACATGTAGAACAGATAGCCGACCATGACGCCCGCGAGCGACGTGAGACCCGCCGTGCGGCCCTGCGCAATCGAGCGCGACATGATGTAGACCATGTTCGGCCCCGGGGTGATGGCGAGCAGGCTGCACACCGCGAGGAAGGCATAAAACGAGGAGGCGCTGGCGGCGGAAGTCAGGGCGGGGTCAGGCATGTTGGTGCTCGATGTGGCGGAGGTTTGCACCAGTATCCGGCGGCACCTGTCGTCGGTAAAGCAATATAATCTGAGTCAATTCATCAGAATTTCTGAGTAAATGAAAAGACTCGATTTCGATGTGCTCGAGATGGTCGTGGCGGTCGCCGAGACCGGCTCGTTTGCGCGCGGGGCGGAAGTCGTGCATCGCTCTCCTTCCGCGCTGAGCATGCAGATCAAGGCGCTGGAGGACGATCTCGGCAAGCCGCTGTTCGTGCGCAGCACGCGCCACTTGGTCATCACGCCGGAGGGGCAGACGCTGCTCGATTACGGGCGGCGGATGCTGGAGATGCGGGCCGAAGCGTGGGCGTCGATCGTGCGCCCGGAGATGACCGGGCGCGTAACGATCGGCATCCCTGACGACTACGCCTCGACGCTGCTGCCGCAGGTGCTGCGCAAGTTCGCGGTGGCGCATCCGCGTGTCGAGATCCGTGTGTTGGGACTGCCCAGCAGCGCACTCGCGCCACTGCTCAAGGACAACACGCTTGATCTCGCCTGCCTCACGAAGTCGAAAGGCGTGACGGGGACGTTCATTCGCGTGGAGCCGATGGTGTGGGTCGGCACGTCGACGCGCCCCGTGTGGAAGGAGCGTCCGTTGCCGGTGGCGCTGTTCGCGCCGGGGAGCAACGCGCGAGCGCGGGCGATCAGCGCGCTCCAGCGTGAGAACATCCCGTATCGCATGTCTTACGAGAGCCCGAGCCTGCTGGGGCTCATCAGCATGGTGGAGGCAGGATTGGCGGTTGCGCCACTGGCGCGATGCAGCGTACCGTCACATCTTTTGCAGCTCTCTCAGAGCGACGGCCTGCCCCCGCTCGATGACCTGGAAGTCGTGCTGGCACGCAGCGCCACGTCCAATCGTCCGCCCTGCGACTTTCTGGCCGAGCAGATCCTGAGCGAGCTGCGGGCTTAACTATCGAACCGCGAACCGCAAACCGCTATGGCACTGAGCCGATTGAATGCCCGACAACTGGAGACGTTTCTCGCGATTGCGGACTGCGGGAGCATTGCGCGCGCAGCTGACCGGGTGTGTCTCACGCCGTCTGCCGTGAGCCAGTTGCTCAGCGAGCTGGAGCGGGAAGTGGGATTCCGTCTCTTCGACCGGACCACGCGTCGCGTTGCGCTCACCGTGGCCGGAGCGGATTTCCTGCCGGCGGCGACTGCTGCGATGACGCAACTCCATGCCGCCGAACGGTCGGCCAGGCACATTCGCGAGCGGGCCTCGGGGGTGATCCGCGTGGGCGCACCGCTCGTGCTCTGCGCCGCCGTGTTGCCCGACGCCATTGCCGCTTACCGTCAGCACCATCCGAACGTGACGATCCGCCCGTCGGACGTCGAAGTCGAAAAGCTCGTGGCGTCGGTCGCGGACGGGCAGATCGACATCGCGCTCGGGCCGGACCAGCCGCTGGGTGAGCGAGTGGGCGCGACGCCCCTGTTCGATAGTCCGTGGGTCGTCTGGTGTTCGCCGCAGCACGCGCTCGCGCGATATGACGTCGTGCCGTGGGAAGCGTTGCGTGAGGCGTCCATCGTCGCCACCGGGCGCGATCACGAATACAGCGTCACGCGCATGCTCAGCGACCAGCCGGAAGGGCACCGCGTGCTGCCCGTCGAAATTGTCGAGAACGTCACCACGGCGTTCGGTCTCGCCCGCGCCGGGCTTGCCGTGACGCTGGCGCCCGACTATGTGCAGGGCTTCGCGCGCAGTCAGGGGCTCGTGATGCGCCGCACCGGAAAGCCGGAGACGATTCGCCAGATTTGCCTTTATCACGCCAGAGAGCGAGCATTGTCGCCGGCGGCCGCAGGGTTTCATGCCTTTCTGGAGCAATGGGTCGGCGATTGGTATCGGACGTTGGGGGCATGAGGTGGCGACGGTATTCGTAAGCGTTCTTTAGGAATCGATTAGCAGAAGTCGCGATGTGACACGCCGGGCCGCGTAGACTCTTTCGGGTAATGAGGAGACACGCAACATGACAACAATTTCCGGATGCCACGTATTTGATGACTTCACCCAGCCCGAGGGGATGAGTGATAGCGAATGGGCGGCGCGATGCGAACTCGCCGCCTGTTATCGTGTTTTCGACGATCTCGGCTGGACGGAGCTGATTTACAACCACATCACGCTTCGCTTGGTCGACGCCACCCCGCCTGCCTTTCTCATCAATCCGTTCGGTCTGCATTATTCCGAGGTCACGCCCCTCAATCTCGTCAAGGTGGATGGCGACGGCAATATCCTCGGCAATCGCGACTATCCGATCAATCCGGCCGGTTTTACGGTGCATGCCGCGTTGCATCATGGGTTGCCCGGGGCGCACTGCGTGATGCACACGCATACGACAGCGGGCGTGGCGGTGGCCTGTTCCGCTGCCGGGTTGCGCAGCGACAATTTCTACAGCGCGCAATTGCAGACACGTGTCGCGTATCACGATTTCGAAGGGGTGACGGTCAACCCGGAGGAGGGGCCACGGCTGATTCGCAGCATCGACGGAAAAAAGGCCGTCATTCTGAGAAACCACGGTCTGCTTTCCTGGGGCGGCAGCATTCCCGAAGCCTTCACCTATCTCTGGACGTTAAATCGCGCCTGTGAAATTCAGCTTGCCACGAGCATGATGGGGCCGTCGTTGGCTATTGCGCCGGAAATTACGGAGAAATGCGCGCGCGATGCGCTGCAATTCGATCCGGCATTCGGCGCCGGACGCGATGTCTTCGATGCGTTGGTGCGCGTCGCTTTTAAACGGTGATTAAAAGTTAACTACTAAATTATCGGGTCATTCACAAAAATCTCGAAAACTTAGATATATTTAGAGACGTCGTTTGCGTGTCATGTTTCGTTTAATTAATATAACAAGAGTGAGCGAAATGCATGTCCCCCAATCTCTGGCGTCTCTATTGGGCCACGTGGCTCGCCAATATTTCGTTGATTGTTGTGGATGTTACGTGGGGCGGACGTGCGGGACTGTCCGTTCTACGAAGTGATATCGAATGGATGATCGTGCGCTGCGGTCTGGGCGTATTGCTGGCGTCGGTGCTAATGCGTGCAGCGGTTTCCCGTCGGTTGCTGGCGACGACGCGCGGCGATGCTTATGGGGAAGCCGGGGTTGGCGTGTTGTGGGTGACGACGCTGGCGTGCTTTAGCGGCGCGGCCATGTTTTTCCAATACCTGTCGGTCTCCGTTTCCGCCCCCGATATCGCCAACTGGCTGGTGTCCGCCGACGCGCGTCTTGGCATCGACTGGCCATCGCTTTATCACGCGATGCGCGCGCGGCCATGGCTGGATGTCACGCTTTCCCTTGCCTACCAATCGGTGTTTCCGCAATTGGCGTTATTGCCGTTGGTATTGATTTACACCCGAAACATCGCCAGTTATGCCGAGTTCGTCGTGCAATTCATGGTGGCCAGCGCCGTGGTGATGTTGATTGCGACGCTGTTTCCGGCGGAGAGCGCCTTCGTTCATTTCCACATTCAGGATCCGAATACGGTTTCGACGGTATCGGATTTCATGGACTTTCGAACCGGCAAGATGCGGGAACTCTCGATCTGGACCGCGCAGGGACTGATCTCCTTTCCGTCGTTTCACGCAGTGCTGGGCGTGCTGTTCACCTACGCAACGCGTAAGGTCGAGCGCCTGTTCCCTTTCGTTTTCGGGTGGAACGCCCTCATGATCGTGTCCACGCCGACGCACGGCGGACATTACGTCTGGGACGTCATCATGGGGCTCGTGGTTGGCGCGATCGCCATCGCGATCGGCCGTGTGCTGGCGGGCGTGCGTCGCGACGCAAGTGCGCAGGCGCCGGTCATCGACTACCGGGGCACATGAGGGAGGCTTCATACGGCCTGCATTCGGCCTTGCATGCGGGCTTCATGCCCCCGCATTTCTGAACGCTTTCGGTGAGCTCCCGGTGACCCGCTTGAACGCATTGCTGAAGGCGCTTTCCGAGGCGTACCCCAGCGATTGGGCGAGCGTTGCCACCGGTGTCTTGCCTTCGCGCAACGTCTTCTCCGCAAGCCGCATGCGCCATTCGGTGAGATAGGTGAGGGGCGCGACGCCCGCAATCTTCTTGAAGTGGAACGCGAAGGTCGTGCGCGACATTGCGCAGGCTTGCGCCAGATCTTCGAGATGCCAGTCACGCGCCGGATCGTCGTGCATGAGCCGCAACGCGGGTGCGAGGCGGGGATTTGCCAGTGCGCGGAGCCACCCCGCGGGCATCGGGCTCGACGTCTCCAGATGCGCCCGCAGAATCTGGATGAAGAGCATTTGCGCCAGTTGCCCCGCCACGAGCGAGGCGCCGGGCAGATCGTTCGCCCGCTCCTCGACCAATTGCGTGAGCAGCCACCGGAAGCTCGTCGCCTGAGGCGACGCCGCGGGCACGTGAATCCACGGCGGCAGGACGTCCGCCAACAGGCGGCCACTCGTCGGATCCAATAGCACGTGTCCACCAAGCTGCGAGAAGTCCTTGCCGTCGCCAAGCGTCGTGATGCCACTGCGCACGCCGGTAAAGACGCTCATCGCATCGACCGGCGCCGTCTCCAGATCGCCCGCCAGCACGAACGAGCGCTTGGCCGTCAGCAGTCCCACGTCACCGGTTCGGAAGTGTGTCGGCTCGGACTCGCCGTCGATCACGACCCAGCACTCGCCTTTGAGCACGGCAAAGAACTTGATCTTGTCGGGCGCGGGAAAGCGCAGCGCCCACGGTCCGCCTGCGTTGAAACCGCCGGTCACGATCGATTCCGCGTTCGTGAATTTCAGGATGTCGGAGAAGGGGTCTGAGCTCATGTTCGTACGATTGCGCAAGTAAGTCGAACTATAGAGCATTCACAGTCCGAGTGCCGGGCCGTAATCTTCTCGCATGTTCAGACATTGGGACATCCCACTTTCTCGCCGCGATGTGTCGGCAGACAGCCTTTCCTCTCGCCGTGATTCCCCGGCGATTCAGAAATTTCAGAGATTCATGATGAAAAACGAACTGGTTTTGGTCACCGGCGGCACGGGATTCATTGCCCAACACTGCATCATCGCGCTGCTGGGCGATGGCTACCGCGTGCGGACCACCGTGCGCTCCCTCTCGCGCGAAGCCGAAGTGCGCGAGCAACTGAAGACCGGCGGTGTCGACGCGGGCGACCGTCTGTCGTTCGTCGCTGCCGATCTGGCGTCTGACGACGGCTGGCATGAGGCGGCGGCGGGGTGCACGTATGTGCTGCATGGCGCGTCGCCCACGCCGACCGGCGAAAAGGCCGGCGAGGACGACTGGGTCAAACCGGCGGTCGACGGTAACCTGCGCGTTCTGCGTGCGGCGCGTGCCGCAGGCGTCAAACGCGTGGTGCTGACCTCGGCCTTCGGGGCCATCTGCGCCGGGCACAAGAAGCCGAAAAATCGACCGTTCGATGAGACGGACTGGACCGATCTGTCGGGGGACGTGTGGCTTTACCAAAAGTCGAAAACGCTCTCGGAGCGCGCCGCGTGGAACTTCATTGCCCGCGAGGGCGGTGATCTCGAGCTGTCCGCCGTCAACCCGGTCGCCGTCGTCGGCCCGGCGCTCGGCAAGGATTACTCGCACTCGATTCGCCTCATCAAGAACCTGATGGACGGACAGCCCGGCAGCCCGAAAGTGAATTGCGGTTTCGTCGACGTGCGCGATGTCGCCGATTTGCACGTGCGGGCCATGACGTCCCCGGCGGCGAAGGGAGAACGCTTCCTGGCGATTTCCGGGGACAGCATGTGGATCGCCGATGTCGCCAAGGTGCTGCGCGATCGGATGGGCGCCGCCGCGAGCAAGGTACCTACGCGCGTGCTGCCCAACTGGGTCGTGCGTCTTGGTGCGCTGAAAGACCCGACCATGCGCGGTGTCGTGCCATTGCTAGGCGTGGACATGAACGCCACGGGCGAGAAAGCGCGGCGACTGTTGGGCTGGACACCGCGTCCGCGAGAGGAGGCTATTGTCGCGACGGCGGAAAGCCTGATCCGGCTGGGGTTGCTGAAGGACGCGTGAGGGGACGTCCCGCGAGTCCTTCCACCGATTCATCTATCGGATAGATTGATGGCATCGAAAATTAGAACTTAAAAAATCAATCGACAATCGTCAAACTAGGCTCATGATCGGTTGAGGCAACTCAACCGGGGCCGGCGGGCCGCTCCCCGTCTCCGGAGGCGCGCCTGACGGCAGCCGCGCTTCCCGCATTGGCCTCGCGTGCGGCGTGTCAGGCGCAGCACGCGAGGCATTCTCGCTTCAGCGTTTCCTCCAAGGAGAATTCCATGCTGTATCAACCCGAAAGCACGCGCTACGACGGCCAGATGCCTTATCGCCGCGTCGGCCGCAGCGGCATCAAATTGCCGGCGATCTCGCTGGGCCTGTGGCAAAACTTCGGTGGCGTCGACGTGTATGAAACGGGGCGTGCGATGCTGCGTCGCGCCTTCGACCGTGGCGTGACGCACTTCGATCTCGCCAACAACTACGGCCCGCCCGCCGGCTCGGCAGAAGAGAACTTCGGCCGCTGGATGGCGCAGGACTTCAAGCCGTTTCGTGACGAACTGATCATCTCGTCCAAGGCTGGCTGGCAGATGTGGCCGGGGCCCTACGGCGGCCCGAACGGCTCGCGCAAGCACCTGATCGCCAGTTGCGAGCAGAGCCTCAAGCGCATGGGGCTGGATTACGTCGACATCTTCTATTCGCACCGGGTGGACCCGGACACGCCGCTGGAAGAGACGATGGGCGCGCTCGTGCAACTGCATCGTCAGGGCAAGGCGCTGTACGTGGGCATTTCGTCGTACTCGCCGGAACTCACGCGCAAAGCCGCGCAGATTCTGGCCGACGAGCGCGTGCCGCTGTTCATCCATCAACCGAACTACTCGATGCTCAATCGCCGTATCGAGAAAGGGCTGCTGAGCACGCTGGACGATCTCGGCACCGGCTGCATTGCGTTCTCGCCGTTGGCGCAGGGGCTGCTGACGTCCAAGTACCTGTCGACTTCCAGCGCTGAGGGCAGCCGTGTCACACGAGGCACCTCGTTCCGCCAGAGCATGCTCAGCGAAGACAATCTGGCCCGTATTCGCGCGCTCAACGACATCGCGCAGGGGCGTGGTCAGACGCTGGCCCAGATGGCGATTGCGTGGGCGCTTCGCGACGAACGCGTCACGTCGGCGCTCATCGGTGCACGCACCGTGGCGCAGCTAGACGACTCGCTCGATGCCGTGAAACGTCTGGACTTCACCGCCGACGAACTTGCGCAGATCGATCGATATGCGCAAGACGGCGATGTGGATCTCTGGAAGGTCTCGTCGCAGATCGAGTGACGCCGACGCTGGATGCCGAACCCGCTGTCATGCCCGTCAGCCGACTACGGCTGGCGGGCACGCATGGGAGAGGTTTCCGGCATGAAAGCGTGACAAGACACCGATGAAATCCCCGTCGATGCGGCGATTCGTTTGATCTGATAAGTTTCGCTAATTGGCAGAATTTATCTATCGGACCGATGGATCACGGGAGTCGCGAATGGAATTGAGACAGTTGCGCCATTTCATCGCCGTGGCGGAGGAGGGCAACTTCACGCGCGCGGCGCAACGGTGTCATATCGTGCAGTCGGCGCTCTCGACGTCCATTCGTTCACTGGAGGACGAACTCGGCGCGAAGCTGTTTGTGCGCACGACCCGCCACGTGAGTCTGTCGGCGGCCGGGCAGGCGTTTCTCGACCAGGTCAGACGTGCACTCGATGTGCTGGACCGGGCCTCGGGCGACGTCGCCGATATCCACGCCATTCGCAAGGGCCGCCTGTCCATCGGCACGGTGCAAAGCCTGCCGCCGTTTCTCGACCTGTCGAACCTGATGTCGCGCTTTTACGAGCGCTATCCGCAGATTGAAATTCGTCTGGTGCAGGGCGGTGCTCACGATCTGAACGACAAGATCGCGGCGCGTGAAATCGATCTGGCAATTCTCCCGATCGAGGAGCGCAGCGAGAAACTCACGTCGCACATCGTCGCGTGCGACGACATGGTGCTGGCCTGCGGGCACCGCCATTCGCTGGCGGCCAGACGAAATGTCCAGCTCGCACAGCTCGCGGACGAGTCATTCGTGGACTTCGTCCCGGGACATGGCACGCGGCGTCTGGTGGATCGCGGGTTCGCCGAGGCGGACGTACGGCGCCGCGTGGCGTTCGAGATCGGCGATCTCGATACGCTGATGAGTCTGGTGGAACAGGGGCTCGGCGTGGCGCTTCTGCCGGCCGATCTGGTGTCGCGGCGCGCCGAGCGGCTGGTGCAGGTGCCGCTCAAAGGCAAGACGCTCTGCTGGGAACTGGTCGTCACGCATCTGCCTGCCGCGTCGGAAGATGCAGTGCCGCCACTGGACCCTGCGCCGCTGGCGTTTCTCGAGATGTTGCTCCAGGAAACGGTCGCGGCACGCGAGGACTGAGGTTTGCCCATAGCGACGGCCCTAGGCCGGCGCTCGCTGGGTTGCCTTGCGCGTGGCGCGACGTTTTGGCCGGGGTGCGCTCATATAGCCGTCCGGCGCGACGGGTTGACCGTCGACCGTTGTCAGGGCGATGGGCGCGATCGGGGTGCCGGATGCCCGGTCGACGAGCGTCAGCGACAGTTCGTCGTCGTCGAAACAATACGTCTCCCCCCATTGCCACAGCGCGACCAGTACCGTGCCGAGCGCTCTGCCGCGCGGTGTCAGGACGTAGATCTTGTAGACCGAGCCTTCCGGGTCCGGCGTGATGTCGAGAATGCCATCCTCCACAAGCTTCTTGAGACGCGTCGACAGAATGTTGCGCGCGAGGCCCAGATTCGTCTGAAATTCGCCGAAGCGCGTCATGCCACGCATGGCGTCTCGCACGATCAGCAACGACCACCAGTCGCCGATCACCCCCAGCGCCCGCGCAATCCCGCACTCCACCTGACTCAGATCCGTTTTCTTGCCTTTCATCGCTTTGCCTATCCCCGACTTGCCAATAAAGCAGTTGCAAAAATAAACCTAAATGCTTAGGCTGTCCATGAGTTGCAAATTTAAACTTGTGGGCGATTCGCCCGTTTCTTCACGAAAGCGAGATATCGAGATGCTCTTCAACGACACCGCACCGACGCTCCCCAAACCGGCTGGCCCGCCGCCGTGGTTCGAAAAACTGGCGGACGACGCCACGCTCGAAGCGGCTGTGCTCAAGCGCCCGGTGCATGGACGCGAAAACATCATCGCGCTGATTAAGGTCGCTATCGGCGTCTATGAGGGGGGGATGGATTTTCGTTATCTGCGGCAGATGGACGACCTGTTTCTCGAGTCCTATCGGTCGACGGTCGCGGGGCAGCCGATCGAAAACATGGTGGTCGTGCACTACAACGCCGAAGGCCTTGCGGACTCGGTCGTGATCAATCATCGTCCGCTGGGCGCAGCGCTCACGTTTTCACGTCTGATGTGGGAGAAGGTCGGTGACCGCTTTGGCGATCTTTATCTGACGGGGCGGGAGGCCGACGCCATGGCCGACGCGGCGGCATCCGGCAAGTAATCTGCAAATCATCGGCAAGTCATCGGCAAGTCATCGGCAAGTCATCGGTGTTGGCGCGCGAGCGATGTCTTCGTCGCCGCGCGCGGCGACCGGGTTGCACGACGCAAGTTTTTCCCTGCCTCAACGGGCTGGTGATTTCGTTTGCCGAAACGGCATTGTCCTAACATCGCGCTGACCCTTCGCCCGCGCGGCGTTCACGGATTGTGACAGTGTGAAACGCCGGCGAGTCACACGCGACTTCCTCAACTTACTCAATTCGCACGATTGCGCGAATTCGTCGTGTTCGATCAGAATTTTCTGCGCCGCCTCCTTATCGATCATTTGATAAGGAATGCTTACAAATCATTTCGGGTGATGGCGGGCGCATCGAAATTCAATCGAATCGAACTGTCGGTAAGGAAGGTAGACGATGAAGAAGTTGACCGTAATGTGCCTCGTCGCGATGGCGTTGGCCGGCGCGGCGGTAAGTGGCGTGGTGGATGCCGCTCAGGGGGAGGTTGAGGCGGGGGCAGGTGTGGCGGCAGACGCCGCCGTCGATCGTCAGACGCAGGTCGAAGATTCGCTGGTCAGCATCTTCGAGAATCTGACGCTCAGGATTCGCTATGAGTACATTCAGAACCTGAACGACGGGCGAGGCTTCACGGCAGGCCGCGCGGGCTTCACGTCGGGAACGGATGACCTGTTGCAAGTGGTGCAGGAGTACACGGCGCGCAAGCCCGGCAACGCGCTTGCGTCATACCTGCCGGCTTTGCGAGCCGTGAACGGCACCGATTCGACGGCGGGCCTTGGCGGCTTTCCGGAAGCGTGGCGCGCCGCTGCCACCGACCCGCAGATGATCGCGGCGCAGGACGCCGTCAACGACCAGTTGTACCGCGTGCCGTCGCGCAAGCTGGCGAACAAGCTCGGCCTCGTGCTGCCGCTGTCGCGTGCGGCCTTGTACGAAGCGGGCATTCAGCACGGGTATGGCGACGATCCGGACTCCGTCAAACAGATCGCCGCGCGTGCGACGGCGCAGGTCGGCAGCACGCCGGCGGCCGGGGCCGACGAAAAGACGTGGTTACTCACGTTCCTCGAGATGCGCCGTGACGATCTGCTGGCGCCGGCCAATACGAGTTCCGCCGAAGAGTGGCGAAAGTCGGTCGGCCGCGCTGACGCGATGATCACGCTCTTTCACACCGGCAACTTCGATCTGACTCAGCCGATCACCGTGTCGGTCTTCGGAAAGACGTTCCAGTTCTGACGTGAGGGGTACACGGTCGGCGGCGATAATGCGTCGCCGACCGCATGCAGGGTTCGCGCAGGCTCAGACTTTCAGACGTCGGTGAACAATTGCGCGACACCGGTCATATGAAGCTCGCCCATGCCAGCATGCAGGGCTCGATCGAACACGCCGTAGGCCGCCGAAATCGTCGGTGCCGATGCCGGATCTCCGCAGGCCGATGCCATGTAGCCGAAATCTTTGTGAATCAGCCGGACAGGAAAGCGCGGTGCGAAATCTCTGGCGCCGATCGATCGGGCGACTAACGTGGCAGCCGGACTCCAGACGGTCGTCGATGCCATCGCCTCGACAATCGGCGCGGCGTCGACCCCGTACCTCGCGAACAGCCCAAACACCTCTGCCAGCGCCGTTACTTGCACGCCCAGCAGGGTATTGGTCGCAAGCTTGGCCAATGCGCCGCAGCCAATCGGGCCGACGTGCCGGATCATGGCGCCCATCGGCGTGAGGACCGGGCGGGCGGCGTCCAGTGTCGCGTCGTCCCCGCCGATCAGGTAGACGAGTTGACCGGCGTCGGCCTGTGGCAAGCTGCCCGACACCGGCGCTTCGATGAAGCGGATGCCGCGCTCGGCTGCGATACGTCCTAGCTGGCAGACCCAGTCGGGGGAGAGGGTCGAGCTTTCGATGGCGATGGCATTCGCCGACATGCCGGAAAGCGCGCCATGCTCGTCGTCCAGCCAGACATGTTTCGACGCCTGATCGTCCGTGAGCATGGTGATCACGAAGTCGGCGCCTCGGGCGGCCATCTTGGGCGTGTCTGCCCATGTGGCGCCATCGAGCGCTGCGTCGGGCTGAGCGGGGCGCGTACGGTTCCAGACCGTGACGCGGTAGCCCGCGCCGATCAGTCGTGCGCACATGCGTCGCCCCATGTTGCCGAGGCCAAGAAATGCAATGGTTGTCATGGTCTTTCTCTGACGAAAACTGAAATTCGGATAGATCGAGTCGCGGCACACGAACATGGCGCGGCTCACTGCGCCTGGCGGCTGCCGTTGCGGTTCAGGAGGACGACGATCAGACCCAGCATCACGAAACCTGCCGCTACGGCCGGAATCGAGGCGGGACCGGACTGGTTGACGATCATCCCGCCGACCCATGCCCCCATGCCCACCGCCGCGTTGAAGACGGCAACGTTGACCGATGTTGCGGCGTCCACGCAGTCCTCCATCTTCGACGTGAGGTTGAACACCGACGTCTGCAACAACACCGGAAGCGCGCCATAAGCGGCGCCCCACACGGCCATTGCCAGTAACGTCGCGACGTAACCCGAGCCTGCGAGATACATACCCAGGAGGCTGAGCGCGAGCAGGGCCGTCACCCCGATAAAACCGCTACGCAGCGACTTTGCGGCAATCGGTGTGATCGCGAAGTTGGCGACAACGCCCGCCGCGCCATACGTCAGGAGCAACACGCTGATGTGCTCCGCAGACTGGCCGCCGACCTGCGAGAGATACGGCGAGATGTACGTGTAGGCCAGGAAATTGCCGGTGACCACCAGTCCGGTCGTCAGCAGCACGCCGAGCAGCGGGCGGCTCTTGAGTACGGTGGACGTCGTGCCGCGCTTTGCCGTCCGGGCAATGCTGACGGCCGGTACCGACCAGGCGATGACGGCGAACACCGCAAAGCTCAATATCGCCAACGCCCCGAAGACGGCCTGCCATCCGGCATGCTCGCCGAGCAGGGTGCCGGCCGGCACACCGAGCACCGTCGCGAGTGACACACCACCGAACACGATCGATGTCGCCCTGACCGCGTTGCGTGGCGAGACCAGATGGACCGCCGTGACCACCGCCGTCGACCAGAACACGCCGATGGCGGCGGCGACGAGAAGGCGGCCTGCCAGCACCACGCCGTAGCTGGGCGCCAGGAAGGTGACGACGTTGCCGAGACAGCACACGGCCAGCAACGCCGCCATCAACAGCTTGCGGTTCCATCGTCCGAGCCAGCCGGTCAGCGGTGTGGCGGTGAGTGCGACGACGAATGCGAAGCTGGAGACGAGATAGCCCGCGGCACCTAACGAGACGTGGAGGCCGTCGGCCATGGCGGGCAGCACGCCGACCGGCATGAGTTCGGTGCTGACGAACGAGAAGCAGCCGAGGCTGAGCGCCAGCACGGCGGCGGCGCTTTTCGCCCGGGATGCCCCGGGCCAGCGGGCGGCAGCGTCCGGCGTGCCGGCGGAAGAGGTTATGGCAGGTTCCATAGATCGATCCGAGAAGAAACAAGTGGAGACGGATCGGATTCTGACGCCGGGCGTTCATGAATGCGATAGCATGGAACGCATATGATTCTTGCAGCCACGTCATCAATGAAAACACTCAACTCGCAACTACTCGAAGGCGTCGACGTGCTCGCAGCGGTCGTCGATACGAAGAGCTTCGGTCGTGCCGCCGAGGCGCTCGACATGTCGCAGTCCGGGGTGAGTCGTGTGATTGCCCGGCTGGAGGCACGTCTGGGCATTCGCGTGTTCGAGCGCACGACTCGCAACGTCCGGCTGACCGAGGCGGGGCGTGACTTCTACGAGCAGGTGATGCCGCTCGTCGGTGCGCTGGCCGAGGTGACCAACAACGCGGCCGGCAACGCGTCGAAAGTGCAGGGACGCCTGCGAGTGAACGTCGACCCGCTCTTCGCCAGTCTCGTCCTTGGGCCGCGACTGGGTGACTTCATGGATCGCCATCCCGATCTCGAGATCGAATTGCGCTGCCGCGACGAACTGGGGGATCTGGTCGGCGAGGGGTACGACCTGGCGCTGCGTTTTGGACATCCGCCAGCGTCCTCGCTGATCGCGCGAAAGCTGTTCGATACGCGCGTGTTGGCCATGGCCTCGCCCGCGTATCTGAAACGGCACGGACATCCCAAAGATCCGAAGGCGCTGGAGACCGGCGGGCATCGTTGCCTGCTGTTCCGCGAGCCGCTGTCGGGGAAACCGTTCTCGTGGGAGTTTCATCAGGGACGCAAGAAACTGACGGTGCACCCGCGTGGGAGCTTGATGGTGAACGACCCGAGCGTGGTCCTGAGCACATGCATCGCGGGGATGGGCATCGCACAAATGTTCGAGCTGGGCATGGCGCCATACATCGCGTCGAAGCAACTGGTGCCGTTGTTTCCCGACTGGTCCGATTATCGCTTTCCCCTCTACGTCTACTATCCGACGCGTCACCATGTCCCGGCGAAAACCCGCGCGTTGCTCGATTTCGTCGATCGTCTGGTGCGGTAGGGAAAGAGTACGCAGCGATGCCGAAGATAGCGATAAAATCGGAAATTCCTTCTGTGCTTTGGCCGGAAGGCAGCGCGCAGGGGTGACGCACGGAACTCACCTCGTCCACTTTTCGATTCCCACGCCGAGTCATAACGATGACCAAAGACGAACTGGAAAAGGCAATCTCGACGCGTTTTCAGGAGATGCCGCCAAAGCTTCGTCAGGCTGCCCGGTATGTGCTCGACTCTCCCAAGGAAGTCGCACTGCAATCCATGCGCACGGTCGCCGCGCGGGCGCAATTGCAGCCGGCGTCGATGCTGCGACTGGCGCGTGAGTTGGGGTTTGCGAGCTACGAGGACTTTCGCGCGGTCTATATTGACTGGCTCTCGGCGGGGCCGTCGGGCCCGTCGGGGTTACTCGAACGTGCCGAACAGGTCCGGGAGCACTCGCGGGCTTCGGGCGACGAGCAACTGCTGGCTGAGTCGCTTGCCAACGAGTACGGCAATCTGGAAGCTACGCTGAGCCCGCGCAATGGGAAAAGCTTCGTCGAAGCCGTGGAGCGCCTGCGAGGCGCGAGCCGCATCTACGTGCTGGGCCTGCGCAGCCTCTATCCGCCGGCGTTCTATCTGCATTACGTGCTCTCGACGTTTCAGGACAACGTCACGCTCATCTCTGGTGAGGGCGGTGCGCTGATCGACGACATGCGTCGCATCGGCAAGACCGACGTGCTGCTGTGCTTCACGGCGCGTCCGTACACGGTGGCCAGCGTGGAGACGACCCGCTTCGCACGTGAGCGAGGCGCCACGGTCATCGCGGTCAGCGACAGCACGCTCTCGCCCGTGGCGGCGCAGGCGCACACGTGCATCGTCGCGCCGAACACGAGCTTGTCTCTGTTCCCGTCGATCCTGCCCGCACTGGCCGTCGCACAAACGCTCGCGCAATTGCTCATCGCGCACGGCGGTGAGGAGACGCTGGCCGAAGTGGCGAACAGCGCGGCACAGCTTCACGAATTCAACATCTATACGTCCGGCGACTGACGTTGCATGGCGCGTCGCGATGACCGACGCCGCAACTTTCCCCGCACAACGCAAAAGCCCGTCGAGGCCTCACGGCACTCGACGGGCTTTTTTGATGCGCAGCGACGGGGGAGTCCCGTCGCAACGTCTATGCAGACACCTTGCGCGGACTCAGCCCATCTCAGCTCATTTCCGCTTTGACCAGTCCGAAGTTCGGGCGCCGACGCAGCACGAAATACAGACCGACGATCATCACGGCAGTCGCGACCATGAACCAGAACTGGAAGCGCGAATCAGGGTTGAAGGCTTGCGAGAGCAGCACGGCCACTAGTGTGAGGAACGCAATGATGTTGGAGAACGGATAGAACCAAGCCTTGAAGGTCGATTCCTCGCGTTGTTGTGCCGGCAGACGCGCCATTTTGCGACGCATGACGAAGTGCGCCACGATGATGAAGATCCACACGGTCATGACGAACGCACCGCTGCTCTTGGCCAGCATGAGGAACAGATCGCCGCCGCTCACGAAGTGCACCGCCAGAATGCCCAGACAGATCGCGAAGCTGAAGGCCAGCGCGTTGATCGGCACACCACGCGCATTCGTACGGGCGAACATCGGCGGCGCGTAACCGCGCTGGCTCAGCGAGTACAGCATGCGCGAGTTCGAGAACAGGAACGAGTTCATCACCGACATGAACGAGACGAACAGCACCGCTTTCATCGCCAGCGCGGCGTTCGGGAATCCGGCCATGCTGAACAGCGAGACGTACGGCGAGGCGAGGTTGGCCTTGTCCGTCCAGGGCAGGCACAGAATGATGATCGACACCGAGCCGATATAGAACACCAGCACGCGGAAGATCACGCTGCGGATCGCCCGCACCACGTTCTTGCGCGGGTTTTCCGATTCTCCGGCCGCAACCGCTGCGATTTCACTGCCGCCCAGCGAGAAGATCACGACCATGATGCCCGCGATCACCGGCGAGAGGCCGTTGGGCATGAAGCCGCCGTTGCCCGTCAGGTTAGCGAAGCCGGGGGCGGGAATCTTCGCTTGCAGACCGAACAGGATCGACAGCCCGAACAGCATGAAGATCACGATGGTGGCGACCTTGGCGAACGACAACCAGTACTCCGCTTCGCCGAACGAGCGCACCGAATAGGCGTTGCTCACGATCAGCGTCATGAGCATGACGACCGCGCCGCCCCAGACCGGCAGCCACGGCAGAAACTCGTTGAGAATCGCGCCGAGCAGAATCGCCTCGATGGTGATCGTCATGAGCGACTTGAACCAGTACAGCCAGCCGACGGCGAAGCCGGCCCACTCGCCGAGGTAGGTGCTGGCGTAAGTGGAGAACGAGCCCGCATCCGGGTTGCGCGAGGCCATCTCGCCGAGCATGAACATCACGAACGTGACGATCAGCCCGCCCACGAGGTAGGAGAGGATGGCGGCCGGGCCGGCGGTGGCGATGATGGCGCCGGAGCCGACAAAGAGGCCGGCGCCGATGACACCACCAAGGGCAATCATGGTGATGTGTCGCTGCTTGAGGCTTTGACTCAGCGAGTTCTGCTGCATGGTCGGATTCCCTGTTGTGTAAGGTGTTGGGGGACGACGGTGGCGCGACAGCGCGGGTGGTGCAGCGCCGTTGGCGAGGCGCCGGTGTCTCGGCCGGTGCCTCGCGTCGCGCGGGGGGAGATCAGCGGATGGCGGGTTCGATAGCGGCCTGAATGGCGCCGTCGAGTCGCTCGACCACGAGATCGATTTCGGCTTCGCTGATGACGAACGGCGGGGCCAGCATGATGTGGTCGCCATGCTTGCCGTCGATGGTGCCCATCGCCGGATAGCAGGCGAGACCGCGCGCCATCGCTTCGCGCTTCACGGCGGCATGGACCGCAAAGCGCGGATCGAACGGGTCTTTCGTCGCCCGGTCGGCAACGAGTTCGATGCCCACGAACAGACCGCGGCCGCGCACATCGCCGATGTACGGGTTCTGCGCGAAGCGCTCGTTCAGTTGCTGCATCAGGTATTGCCCGCGATCGCGCACCTGTGCGAGCAGGCCGTCGCGTTCGATGACCTGCTGCACGGCCAGCGCAGCCGCGCACGCCGTCGGGTGCGCGAGATAGGTGTGACCGTGATGGAAGAAGCCGCTGCCGGCGCTCATCGTATCGACGATACGCTGGCTGGCCAGCACGGCGCCGATCGGCTGATAGCCGCCGCCAAGCCCCTTGGCGATGGTCTGAATGTCCGGCGCCACGCCTTCCTGTTCCCAGGCGTGCAACGTGCCGCTGCGGCCCATGCCGCACATGACCTCATCGAGAATCAGCAGAATGCCGTAGCGGTCGCAGACTTCGCGCACGGCCTTGAAATAGCCGGTCACCGGTGTGATGACACCGGCCGTTGCGCCACCGATCGTCTCTGCCACGAAGGCGATGATCGAGTCGGCACCCTGTTCGAGAATCGTCGCTTCGAGTTCCCTGGCCAGACGCTGGCCGTACTCGAGTTCCGTCTCCTGCGCACGCTGGTCGCGATAGGCATAGCAGGGCGAGACGTGCGTGACGTCGATCAGCAGCGGCTCGAACTGTTCACGACGCCAGCGATTGCCGCCGATGGCCAGGGCGCCGAGCGTGTTGCCGTGATAGCTCTGACGGCGTGCAATGAAGCGACGACGCTGCGGCTGACCGATCTCCACGAAGTACTGACGCGCCATCTTGAGCGCGGCTTCGATCGCCTCGGAACCGCCGCTCACGTAGTACACGTGGCTCAGGCCCGAGTCGGCGGGCGTATTGCGGATCAGGTTATCCGCCAGCGCTTCTGCGACCTCTGAACTGAAGAAGCCCGTGTGGGCGTAAGCCAGCTTGTCGATCTGCGCGTGCATGGCCGCAATCACGTCGGGATGCCCGTGACCCAGGCAGGAGACGGCGGCACCGCCGGAGGCGTCGATGTACTGACGGCCCTGAATGTCCGTCAGATAGACGCCCTGACCGCCGGCGGCGATCGGGGGCTGATGGCGGAGGTGTCGATGGAAAACGCGGCTCGAAGTGGCTTGACTCATTTTGAACAGGGGGCGGTATGCGCGGGTACGAATTGAACAAATGTTTAATTTTTGTAAGCGTATAGTACATATGTTTATTTTTTGATGCGTGGAAACCCTGAGAGCGGTCGTACCCCGTGTCGTCGGGACGGACGGGGCCGCCCGCAGGTGACAAATAAGAAAAAACCCGCCGAAGCGGGTTGAGAGGGCGCGAAAGTGGGGGGAGCGTCGTCTATTTCGACGTGCCGTTCGACGTTGCGAGGGCCGCGATGCCCAAGGCCATATAAAGTAGGCCTGCGATGTACTTGCCGATGCCCGGCTTCTGGCTGCGCCGTGCGAGCGCTCGGCCGATCGTGCGCGCGAGTGCGGCGTACGTCGTGTCGCTCACGCCCCCCACGAGCACCAGCAGCAGGCCCAGCGTTACGATCTGCAACGGCACATGGCCGAGCGACGGCGTGACGAACTGCGGCAGAAAGGCGGCGATGAAGAGTCCCGTCTTCGGATTGAGCAGATTGACGAGAAAGCCCTTTCTCACTGTCGCGCTCAGTGCGCGTGCCGGGGCTTGCGGCGCGGCTTCCTGCGTCGCGGGCCTGCTGCGAATGACTTTGATGCCCAGATAGACCAGATACCCCGCGCCAAGCAGCTTGATGACGTTGAACAGGACCGGTGAGGCGAGCAGCAGCGCGGTGAGGCCGACGGCGGCGAAGCTCACATGGACGAGCGTGGCGAGCATCACGCCGAAGCACGACGCGAGGCCGAAGCGGAAGCCCTGGCTTGCGCTGGTCGTCGAGATATAGATCGTGGTCGGGCCGGGAATCGCAACGAGCACCGCGACGGTGGCGAGAAAGAACGGCAGTACGTGAAGGTCGATCATTCCGGAGGTTTCTAAGAAAGTTCGGGGGGCGTGCCGTGCGAATCCTAACACCGCTGGTCTTTGGGAAACGTTGCATCGGGATTACGGGAGTGCTTTCCAGTAGGGCATAAGGCCAGTGCGTCCGAGCGATTTGCGTTCGCATGCCTGCGTCCCCCGGCGAATGCTCAACTCTCAAGTGGCATCGCAATGCGGCGTTGAATGTCAGGCATCCGTGGTTCGCGTCTCAACTGCCGAAATCGGGGATACAGTGGCCGGGCGGCGAGCGTCGTCCCAATGCCCACGCGTTCCCCCCGGCGCGTTGCGACGGCTCGCCGCACATATCTCACACTCAAGTCCGAACTATGAAACTCTTCAAATCTCCGCTGAAGCCTTTGCTGGCCATGACTGGCGCCATGGGCATTGCGGCCGCTTTGCATGCCGCGCCCGCCAGCGCTGCTGAACTGTGGCAGACGCTGCCGCCGACGCCCGCTCCGGCCAAGTTCGACCGCACCGGCTTCGCGAACGTCAACGGCATTCGTCTGTACAACGCCGAAGTGGGCAAGGGCAGCCCGGTGCTGCTGCTGCATGGCGGTCTGGCCAACTCGAACTATCTGGCCAAGCAGGTCGATGCGCTCAAGGCACACCATCTGGTGATCGCCGTCGACACGCGCGGTCATGGCCGCAGCACGCGCGACGACCGTCCCTATGGCTACGACCTGATGGCCGACGACGTGGTCGCGTTGCTCGACCAGTTGCACATCAAGAAGGCCGATGTCGTGGGCTGGAGCGATGGTGCGATTCAGGGCATCGACCTTGCCATCCGCTATCCGGATCGCGTGGGCAAGATCGTGGCGTTCGGCGTGAATACCAACACGGACGGCTTGAAGCCGGACTTCGACAAGAACCCGGTGTTCGCCGCATACATCAAGCGCGCCGCCGGTGAATACGCCCAACTGTCGTCGACGCCGAAGGAGTACGACGCCTTCCTCGCGCAGATCGGCAAGATGTGGGACAGCCAGCCGAACTGGACCGACGCGCAACTGAAGACCATCAAGTCGAAGGTGCTGATCCTCGACGGCGAGCACGACGAAGGGATCAAGCTCGAACACAACATCTACATGGCACACACGATCCCGGGCGCACAACTGATGATCCTGCCGGGCGTGAGCCACTTCGCCTTCATCCAGGATCCGAAGATGTTCAACTACGCGATCACGCACTTCCTCGACAACTGAGCCGCGCCGCTAGCCGTCGATCTACCTGACGCCCGTTCGCCCGTCCGCCCATTTTCGCCACCCGGCGAGAACGGGCGAGAACGGGTGAGCTGGCCCCGCGCCTTCCACGCTGTCTCGCTCGCGTCGTTCCGCCGCCTTGCGGCATTCGCCGACGTTATCTCGACGTCATCCTGCGCCATCCCGCGTCATCGTTTACCCGCAAATTCTCCCGTCCCACAGCTTTTGCCGTTGACCGGCAAATTGTTTTTTGCTGGTATACCAGTTATGAACCAGACCCAACGCACCCCGGCCCTGAGCGATTCGGCTTACAACGCCATTCGCAACCTCATCGTTTCCGGCGAGATCCGTGCAGGCGAAGCGCTGTCCGAGCGCGGGCTCTCGGAGCGCTTCGGCATCAGCCGTACGCCCGTGCGCGAGGCGATTCGTGCCCTCGCGAACGACGGCCTGCTGGAGATCGTGCCGATGCGCGGCACCTTCGTGCGTCAGTTGTCGGTGCGGGATCTGAGCGAGATTCACGAGGTGCGCCTCGCCCTCGAAGGCATGGCCGCATGGCTGGCCGCGCAAAAGGGCGTGACGCCCGCGCTCGAAGAAGTGGCCGTGCGACTGCGCGCGCTCGATGCGCAGGGCGCCGAGGGCATCGAACTCGACGTCGACATCACGCAACGCGTGGGCTGGCAGTTCCACGAGGCGATGTTCGCCGCTGCCGACAACGTGCGCCTCACCGAGACCTATCACGCGTTGCGCACCCAGAACGGTCTGGCGCTGCAACGCATTCCGCATTACGACGCCGAGCGCACCCGCACCGCCGTTCGCGAGCATCTCGCGATCTTCGAGGCCATTGCCGCCGGGCGTCCCGAGGAGGCCCAGCGTCGTGTCTGGGACCACCTCACGCACGCCATGCAGGCTCGCTTGCAGGCACTCGTCCCCCCGGCTGTTCCGCCCGCTGCGAAAGCGGCGCCGGGTCGCAAGCGCTGACCGTCTGCGCTACCCGGAAGGCCCGGGTACTGCCTACGTCGAGCGCGAGCGGTGTCGTCTCGTTAAATCCGGAGATTGTCGTCATGTCGTCAAGTACTGCCAGCAAGAAGAAGCGCCTCA
Source organism: Pandoraea sp. ISTKB (assembly GCF_001721285.1). NCBI lineage: Bacteria > Pseudomonadati > Pseudomonadota > Betaproteobacteria > Burkholderiales > Burkholderiaceae > Pandoraea > Pandoraea sp. ISTKB. The sequence continues at coordinate 253,347 of NZ_MAOS01000028.1, read as the reverse complement.
TTCCGTTGCCCATCCAGATGCTGATCGGTCTGGCGCTGGGTATCGGTTGCGGCATGGTCGCCCCGGGGCTGGCCACGAAGCTCATGCCCGTGGGCACGGCGTTCGTGCAGGCCGTGAAGATGATCGTCGTGCCGCTCGTCTTTACGGCGATTACGCTCGGCATCTATCAGATGGGGCACAACGCGCGCTCGCTCGGACGCGTCTCCGCGATCAGCATGATCTACTTCTTCGTCGCGACGCTCGTCTCGATCATGATCGGCCTCGGCCTGAACGCGATCTTCCACCCGGGCCTCGGCGCGAATCTCGCGGCGGCGCACGCTTCGGCCAAGCCGATTGCGGCGTCGGTCGACTGGACCAAGTTCTTCCTGGACATGATCCCGTCGAACATCGTGGCGGCAATGAGCGGCAGCAATCTGCTGCCGGTGCTTGTCTTCGCGGTGCTGCTGGGCATGGCGCTGTCGGCCATCGGCGAGCGCGCCAAGCCGCTCGTCGGCGTGCTCGACGCGCTCATGGGCGCCGTGTTCAAACTGACCGACTGGATCATCTCGCTCTCGCCGGTGGCGATCTTCGCGATCATTTCGTGGCTGTTCGCTACGCAAGGCATCGGCACGATTCTGTCGCTCGTGAAGCTCGTCGGCACGATGTACCTCGGCCTCGGCGTGCTGCTCGTGCTGTTCTGGATCGTGCTCAAGGCGATCGGCGAAAAGCCGATGGCGACCACGCGTGCGATCAGCGAGCCGGTGATTCTCGCCTTCGCCACGCGCTCGTCGGAAGCAACGCTGCCGCTGCATATGGAGAAGCTCATCGCGATGGGCGTGCCGAAGGCCATCGCCTCGGTCGTGCTGCCGCTGGGCTACGCCTTCAACCGCGACGGCTCGATCATGTACTTTGCGCTGGCCGTGGGCTTCCTGGCCGATGCGTATCACGTGCCGCTCGACATGCCGACACTGCTGTCCATCGTGCTTGTCACGACGCTCGCCAGCAAGGGCAGCGCGAACGTGCCGTCGGGCGGGCTCGTGGCCATCGCCATGGTGCTCACCACCATCGGGGTACCTATCGAAGCCCTCGCCATCATCGCCGGTGTCGACGCTTTCCTCGACATGGGCCGTACCGCCATCAACGTTTTCAGCAATACCGTGGCCATCAAGCTCGTCATGAAGCTCGCCGGCATTCCGTACGAATCGCCCGAGGCCGTGCAGGCGGCGCTCGCGGCCGAATCGTCGCAAGGCGCGCAGGCAGGCGCAGGCAGCCATGCCCACGGTCAGGAGTTTGCATGACCTCAGGCCATACCGAACGCGCCGTCGATCTGCGCAGCGATACCGTCACCCGTCCCACCGCGTTGATGTGGGAGGCGATGCAGACTGCATCGCTGGGTGACGACACGCTCGAAGGCGATCCGACCGTACGCGCACTGGAACATCTCGCGGCGGTCATGACCGGCAAGGAGGAGGCGATGTATGTCGTCTCCGGCACGATGGGCAATCTGATCGCCTCGCTGTGTCACGCCACGCACGGCGGTGAAGCGGTGCTCGACGTGCAGGCCCACATGGCGAAGTCGGAAGCGGGCGGCATGTCGCGGCTCGCGCATCTGTTCCCGATGCTGATTCCGTCAGTCCGTGGCGAGATGGATCTCGATCAACTGGCCGGGGCGTTGCGTCCCGGCTTTTCGCGTTACGGCCAACCGACGGCGATGGTCGCGGTCGAGTCGACACACAATCACTCGGGCGGCTACGTGCCGTCGCTGTCGTATCTGGCGGATGTGCATGCGCTCGCGGGGCGCGCCGGTGTGCCGGTCCACATGGACGGCGCACGCGTGTTCAACGCGGCGGCGGCGCTCGGCGTGGACGTCTCGCAGATCACCGCGCATTGCGACAGCCTGACGTTCTGTCTGTCGAAGGGACTCTCGGCGCCGATGGGCGCGATGCTCGTCGGCTCGCACGCGATGATCGAGCAGGCGCGCACGTTCCGTCGCATGACGGGCGGCGGTCTGCGTCAGGCGGGCATCATGGCGGCGGCGGGGAAGGTAGCGCTGGAGACGATGGTCACGCGACTGGCCGACGACAACCAGCGTGCGCAACGTCTGTGGGCAGGCTTGGCGCAGATCGATGCGCAACTGGTCGATGCCGTGCCGTCGAGGAGCAATATCGTGCGCCTGCGTGTCGGCGAGCAACGCGAGGCGAATCCTCGTGCGTGGGAGGCGGCGCTGGCGGAGTACGGAATTCTGGCGCGGGCGAGCGGCACGTCGATGCTGCGGCTCGTCACGCATCGTCACATCGGCGATGACGATATCGATGAGACGATCGCGGCGATTGCGTCGATTCGCGACACCTTCGCGTCCAAGGCTTCGCCACTCGGCGTGCTTTGAGGCACGGATCGTACCGAGGGCGCGGCTTCATCTCCTCAAGTCGCCGACATCCGCCCGTGCGGAGGGTCGGCAGGGCAGGGCGCCCTCAACGATCCGCTACCGCCAGATATTGTTGCGGCGCACGGCCGAACAATCGCTTGAACATCACGATGAACGCGCTCGGACTTTGATAGCCGAGCGCGAGCGCGACATCGCCGACGGACGCGCCCAGCGCCAGTCGCGTGATCGCCTCCGACGCGCGCATGTGCTGACACCAGCGTCCGAACGTCATGCCCGTCTCGTCCTTGAAGCGGCGCGCCAGCGTCTTGCCGCTCGCGCCCAGTTCTTCGCCCCATCGCTCCAGCGAGTAATCGGTCGCGGGCTCCATCATCATGTGCTCGCAGATCGCCAATAGCTTCGCCGAGCTGGGCAACGGCAAGCCGTGCTCGCCGGGCGCGGCGGCTTCACGCAGCAGACGAAGCAGCAGGGGGACGGACAGCGCTGTGCGGCTGTCCGGGGCGTAGTGGATGCCGTCGGGGAGGATGTCGACGGCGAGCTCGCGCAGCAGCGGGCCGACGGTGAGCGCGAGCGCGTTCGGCCACAACCACGACACGGTGCCCGGCTCGACGCTGATCGTGCAGAAGTGCATGCGCCCGACGGCGTGCAGTTCGTGCGGCGTGTTGGGCGGCAGCCACAGCGCTCGCGATGCCGGTAGCGTCCAGGTGTGCGCCGGCGTGAGCACACGCACCACGCCACGCAGCGCCATCACCACGTGACCGTGCTGATGCTGGTGCCAGGGCTGGCGTTCGCCATCCTCGCACTCCATGCCCACAAGCGTGACGTCGCGCGCCAGATGTCGGCGCGTTTCCGGGTAGCGGCGCAGCAGCAATTCCTTCATGACGACTTCCCAACCGGACCGCTCGACACGGTCAGACGACGGCCGCACGTTCGAATGTCCCTCGTGAGGACAACGCGCAGCGCGCCAAAGCATAGAGAAATGGACAAAAAATGTCCGTTTCTCAACATTTTTTGCGATTCACAGCAAAACGATCCCCGGTATTCTACCAACTGCCATCGGGGTTCAGGTGGCGGATACAAGTGATAATAGTAATGCGTCTCATTTATTTTAATTCATTCGGACAGAATGACACTGACGCGGGAAGCGGACGTAAAGTGAAACGAAATCACACGGGGAAGCCGACCCAATCGCGGCGACTGACGATACTCGCCGCCATGGTCGCGGGAACAGTTTTGGGGCAGCAGGCGGCGATGGCTGCCGATGCCAGCAGTGACAATACGGCGGCGGCCGGTACCGCAGGCGTGGCAGCGACGTCTCTTCCGGTCGCTCTGCCCGCCACGCAGGTGAACGACTCGTCGCTCACCGAGAGCCCGAACGGGCCGGGACGCGGTTACGTCGCCAAGCGCATGAGGACCGCGACGAAGACCGACGCCGCGACGCTGACCGTGCCGCAGGCGACCTCGACGGTGACACGTCAGCAAATGGACGATCAGGGCGCCATCACCATCGATCAGGCATTGCGCTACACCACCGGCGTCAATACGCAGGACGGCACCGACGTGCGCTTCGACCAGTTGCGTGCCCGCGGTTTCGATATCGACGCGTACCTCGACGGTCTGAGTATCTTCCAGTCGCCGCGCTTTGCGACGGCGCGCGTCGACCCGTATCTGCTTGATCGCATCGACGTGATGTTCGGTCCGTCGTCCGTGCTCTATGGACAGGGCAACCCGGGCGGTCTGGTGAATTACAGCAGCAAGCTGCCGACGGATCAGCCGGTGCGCGAAGTCACGCTTCAGATCGGCAATCACGACACCTATCAGGCGGGCTTCGATCTGGGCGGATCGCTCACGCCGGACGGCACGATCCTCTATCGCGTGGTCGGACTGGCGCGTGACGCCAAGACGCAGGTGAGCGCCATCAAGGACGAGCGCCTGGCGATCGCCCCGTCGATCACGTTCCGGCCGGACCGCGACACGTCGCTCACGCTGCTGGCGGGCTATCAGCGCGACCCGCAAGGCGGCCTGTTCAACCCGGTGCCGGCGAGCGGCACGTTGTTCGCGAACCCGAACGGTCACCTCGGCTCCGATCAGTACTTCGGCGACCCGACCCGCGACGGCATGCAGCGCACGCAGTACTGGTTCGGCTATCAGTTCGCGAAGCAACTGAACGATACGTGGCGCGTCTCGCAGGACGCGCGCTACCTGCATATCGACCAGAACTACTACCAGACGTCGGTCACGAGCGGCTTCGGCGCGGATCAGCGCTCGGTTTACATGTGGGGCAATGCAGACAAAGAGCACGTCAGCCAGTGGCAGATCGATACGAATGCACAGGCGAAGTTCTCGACCGGCCCCGTCGAGCACACAATGCTGTTCGGCTTCGACTATCGTCGCGTGCTCGAAGGCGATAACTACGGCGGCGCCGTCGTCGGGCAACTGGATCTGTTCAATCCCAACTACGCGTCGTTGGCGGGGGTGAACCAGAATACGCGTCTGGACTATTCGCTGAGTCAGGCCGGTCTGTATGCGCAGGACGAACTGCGGTACAACCGCTGGGTGCTCACGCTCGGCATGCGTGAGGACTGGGCGACGACCCGATCCAGCACGAACGGCAATACGCTGACGGCCGACAACCACGCCTTCACGTGGCGCACCGGGCTGGCCTACGCGTTCGATAATGGCATCGCGCCATACGTGAGCTACGCGAAGTCGTTCGCGCCGGTGCTCGGCACGACCTTCTCCGGCGGGGCGTTGCAGCCCACGCAGGGCAAGCAGTACGAAATCGGTGTGCGTTATCAGCCGAAGCAATACGATGCCTCGTTGCGTCTGTCTGCCTTCGATCTTCGTCAGGAAAACGTGAGTGTGGTCGATCCGGCACACCCGACGTTCCCCACGCAGACCGGTGAAGTGCGCTCGCGAGGCTTCGAAGCCGAAGCGCGTGCCAACGTCACCCGCGATCTGAAGGTCATCGCTTCGTACACGTATGTCAATCAGGTCAACCTGCAAAGCACGACGGCGCAAGGCAAGCGCCCGCAGATCACGCCGCGCAACAACCTCGCACTGTGGGCCGACTACACGATGCACGAAGGCGTGTTGCGCAATCTCGGGTTCGGTGCCGGGGTGCGTTACATGAGTTCGTCGGCGGGAGACGCCGCCAATACGTTCGAAGTGCCGAGTCGGACGCTGGTCGATGCCGCCGTGCATTACGACTGGCAACAATGGCGGTTCGGCATCAACGTCAGTAACCTGTTCAATCGCGAATACATCTCGTATTGCACGAACTCGTTCCTCTGCTACTACGGCGCAACACGAACCGTTCTGGGGACAGCCCGATATCAATGGTGATGCAACGAAAATCGTTTGCCGTCCGGCGCCGCCTTCTGGCGGCGTTTGGCGTTGGTGCGGTGGCACCGTTCCTGCACGCTTCGCGTGCTTTTGCCGCTTCTGACGGCTTATCTGGCGGCTTATCTGGCGGCGTATCGGGTGAGGCCGTGGCTTCGGGCCGCACGCCGCGTGTCGTCGTGCTCGACTGGGGACTCGCTGCGCAGGTGCTCGCGCTGGGCGTGGTCCCGGTGGGCGTCGCGCGTCCGTTCTGGTACCGGCTGCTTTCGGGCACGCCTGAGATGCCGGATTCCGTGGTCGACGTGGGACTGCTGTTCCAGCCCAATTTCGAGGTCGTGCAGTCGTTGCGTCCCGATCTGATCGTCATCACGCCCGCTCATGGTTCGCTGGCCGATTCGCTTTCGCGCATCGCACCGCTATTCGTCGCGCCGCCCGCGCATCCGCATGAAGACGGATACCGTCTCGCGCAGCGACGGGCGCACGCGTTGGGGGATGCCCTCGGGCGTCCTGCCGAGACCGCGCGGCTGCTCGCGCAGACGGATGCGCGCCTCGGCGCCGTGCGAGACCGGCTGGCGCAGCATGGTGCCACGCAACGTCCGATTTATCTGATGAGTCCCATCGACACCCGTCTGACGAACGTCTTCGGCCGCGAGAGCGTATTCGGCGGGACGCTCGCTGCCGTCGGCCTCACGAATGCCTGGCGACGCCCGAGTGATACGGAGGGCATGGCGCAGATCGATTACACGCAGCTCGGTGTCGATACGGCGGCGAGCGCGATGCTTATCGGGGCGCGTCCCGGTTTGCTCGGCATGCTGGGCCAGAGTCCGCTGTGGCAGGCGTTGCCGTTCGTGCGGGGTGCGCGCGTCGGACAACTGCCGATGATGTTGCCCACGGGCGGCACCCCCACGGCCGTGAAGCTGGCCGACGCGTTGAGCGTTGCACTGACGGGGGCGGCGGCATGAGCACACGCAATCCGTTCTCATCCGTGACGAGTGGCGCGCCGCGTGGTGCGTCGACCCCCGTCGAAGTGCGTCATCTGTGGCGTCTGGCGCTTATTGTCGGTCTGCCTGCGGTGGCCCTCGCTGTCGCGACGCTACTGGCGCTGCGCCCGGCGGGTGTCGACAGCGGCGCGTTCCTCGCGGCGGTGTGGCACGCGATCGTGCATCCGGCGCTCGACGCAGGCGCGCCGACGTCGCCTGCCGCGATGTCGGGGCTGCTCGTGAACTACGCCTGGCTGCCGCGTCTCGCCATGTCGTTGCTGGCCGGTGCGGGCCTCTCGCTCGCCGGCGTGATGTTTCAGCAGGTGCTGCGCAACCCGTTGGCCGAACCGTTGACGCTGGGCGTGGCCTCCGGGGCGTCGCTGGCGCTCTCGGCCGCGACGATCTGGCTGCCGCCGGTCGCGCTGGCGTGGAAGTCCGGCGTCGCCATGGCGGGGTCGGCGGCGGCCATGGCCATCGTGATGGCGCTGACCTGGCGCAGCCGCTTCGCGCCGGTGCCGGTGATCCTCGCGGGCATGATCGTCAACCTGTATTGCAGCGGCCTGTCGATCATGGTGTCGATGACCCACGAGCGTGCGCTGGTGGGCGTGTTCGCCTGGGGCGCCGGCTCGCTCGTGCAGAACGGCTGGCACGACTTCGGCTGGCTGCTGCCGCGCGTGCTCGCGGCGGTCGTCGCGGCGGCGCTGTTGCTCAGACCGCTGACCCTGTTCACGCTGGACGACCGCAGCATCACGCAACTCGGTGCGCGCGTCGCCTGGATTCGTACGGCTGGCCTCGTGGTCGCGGTTGCGCTTTCCGCCTGCATCATCGGCACGGTCGGCATCATCGGGTTCGTCGGGCTGGCAGGGCCGCAACTGGTCCGGCTGGCGGGCGCGCGACGTCTGCGAGATCAACTGGTATGGGCGCCGGCTATCGGCGCACTCATGCTGATGCTGACGGATCAGATCGTGCAGTGGCTACCGCTGTTCGACGGCGCATCGCTGCCGACAGGGGCTGCCGCAGCGCTCTTCGGCGGTCCGCTGCTGCTATGGCTGCTGCGTCGCACGCGTGCCGGCGAAGTGGCGACGGCCGATGCCGCGCCGCCTGCGCGTGTGCGTCACCCGCTGCGCTGGCTGGCGGTGACGCTGGCGCTCGGCGTGGTGATCGTGTGGGCGACGCAGCATCTCGGCCGTACCTTCGATGGCTGGGAATGGGCGAGCGGCGACGTCTGGACGGCGATGTCGCCGTGGCGCATGCCGCGCATGCTGGCGTCGGCAGCGGCAGGTGTCGCGCTGGCGCTCTCGGGCACGTTGCTGCAACGGATCAGCGGCAACCCGATGGCGAGTCCCGAACTGCTCGGCGTGAGCGGCGGGGCGATGCTTGGCGTGCTGATCGTGACGTTTGTCGTAGTTGGTGCGGGCGCTTCCGTCCTGTTTCTGGCAGCGTTCGCGGGTGCTGCCATCAGTCTCGCCGTGATGCTGACGCTCTCGCGCAAGGGAGGCTTCTCGCCCACACGCATGCTGCTCGCCGGTGTGGCCATCTCCGGCATGGCGCAGTCGCTCGTGGCGATTGCGAGTGCGAGCGGTACGGCCAATGCCTTCCTGCTGCGCTCGCTGATGCTCGGGCTGACATACATCGTCGGCCCCGGCATTGCGATGGTCACGGTCGCGGCGGCGCTCGCGGGGCTGCTGCTGACGTGTCTCGCGTCGCGTTGGCTCGATCTGCTGCCGATGGGCGACGCGACAGCCACGGCAGTCGGCGTGAATGTAAAGCGGGCGCGCCTGTGGCTCTGGTGTCTCGCTGCGACGCTGAGCGCCGTGGCTACGCTCGTCGTCGGCCCGCTGTCGTTCGTCGGCTTGCTATCACCGCATCTCGCCCGCATGGCCGGATTCGGCAAAGGACGCTCACAAGCCGTGGCGGCGAGCGTGTCCGGCGCGCTGCTGATGATTGCCGCCGACTGGCTCGGCCGTAACCTGCTGTTCCCGCAACAGTTGCCGGCGGGCGTGCTCGCCATGCTGATTGCGGCACCGTATCTGCTGTGGCACTTGCGTCGTCAAGTGGCCTGATGTCCCCCAATATCCCCACAAAATATTAGAGAGGTTTGCCTCCTATGTCCTTGTTCTGGCAACTGGTGCGTGCGTCGCGATGGCCTTTGGCAATCGCGCTCGCCGGTAGTCTCATCAGCGGTTTTGGCAACGCCGGTCTCGTCGCGCTCATCAACCGGGCGCTCGGCGCACCGCGCGAGCATCTCGGTGTGCTCGGCGTGCAGTTTCTCGGCCTCGGTGTGCTCGTGCTCGTCACGCGTGCGCTGTCGCAAACGCTGTTCATGTCGCTGGGTCAGCGGGCCAAAGCGACGTTGCGCATGCAGGTCGTGCGTCGCATCGGCGCGGCGCCGTATGCGAGCCTGGAGCGGCATGGCATCGCCCGTGCCATCGCGGTGCTCACGCAGGATCTCGACACCATCGTGGTGCTGTTCGTGAATCTGCCGGTGCTCGCCATGCAGGGCGCGGTGATCGCGGGCTGTCTGATCTATCTCGGCTATCTGTCGTGGCAGATTCTGTTGTTCGCGGTCGTGACGATCTTCATCGGCGCGGCCGGGTTTCGTTTCGCAAACCAGCGTGCGCTCCTGCATCTGCGCAGCTCGCGCAAGCGTGAGGAAGCGCTGGTGAAGGATTTCCGCGCACTGTTCGACGGCGCGAAGGAACTCAAGCTGCATCGTGCGCGCCGCGACGCGTTCATCGAAGATCGCCTCGCGAGCAACGTCGAAGCGGTGCGCGTGCAACGCACACGAGGCTATGTGCTGTATGCGGCGGCGGCAAGCTGGGGCAGCTTCATTCTTTTCGCGTTCATCGGGCTCACGCTGTTCGTGGTGCTGCGTCATGTCGATCTGCCGCCGCAGGTCGTGTCGGGCTATGCACTGGTGTTCCTGTACATGATCATGCCTATCGAGGGCGTGCTCTCGGCGATGCCCTCGCTCGGGAGCGCGCGCGTGGCGCTGGAGCGCATCGCGCAGGTCGAGAAGGAGCTGCCGCGCGAGTTGCTCCCGGCGCCCGCCAGAACGGAAGTGCCGACGTTCCAGGAGATCGTGCTTGAAGGCGTGACGCACAGCTATTTCCGCGAACAGGAGAACGAAAACTTTACGCTGGGCCCGATCGGTCTGACGTTCCGCCCGGGCGAACTCGTCTATCTGGTCGGCGGCAACGGCAGCGGCAAGACGACGCTCGCCAAGCTCATCGTCGGCCTCTATGTGCCGGAGCAGGGCCGGATTCTGCTTGACGGTGTGCCCGTGGGCGATGCCGAGCGCGACCACTATCGTCAGTTGTTCTCGGTGGTGTTCAGCGACTTCTTCCTGTTCGAACATCTGCTCGGTTTGCCGTCCGATGGACTCGATGGGCAGGCGAAGGCGCTCCTGAAGTCGTTGCAGCTCGATCACAAGGTCACGATCGAAGACGGCCGTTTCTCGACGCTCGATCTGTCGCAAGGGCAGCGCAAGCGTCTCGCGTTGCTTGTGGCGTATCTGGAAGACCGGCCGTTCTACGTCTTCGACGAATGGGCGGCGGATCAGGACCCGCTTTTCAAGGATGTTTTCTACCGCCAGATGCTCCCTGCGCTCAAGGCGCGCGGCAAGAGCGTGCTGGTGATTACGCACGACGACCGCTATTTCGATCTGGCGGATCGTCTGATTCGCCTCGACTACGGCCAACTGCGCGCGCCGCAGACCGATGCCGGGGCGCACCACGAACCTGCTTCACCGAAAGCCCATGACTGATACTCCGATGTTCGCGCTGCAAGACGTTTCCTTCGCCGTGGAAGGCCGCACGCTCCTCGCGCCCCTCACCCTCGAACTCGCGGGCGGGCAGGTGCATGGGCTGATCGGCCACAACGGCTCGGGCAAATCGAGTCTGATCAAATTGCTTGCGCGCCAGCTCTCGCCGGTAAGCGGGAGCATCCAGTTCGAGGGACGCGCGCTGGCGTCGTGGGGCGCGCGCGAATTTGCGCGTCGCGTGGCATATCTGCCGCAACAACCGCCGGCAGCGGCGGGGATGACGGTGTCCGAGCTTGTCGCTCTGGGCCGCTACCCATGGCACGGCGCGCTCGGGCGCTTCGATGTGCACGATCACGAGGCCGTGCAGCAGGCGATGGCGCAAACGGATGTGCTGGGCTTTGCGGATCGTCTGGTGGAATCGCTCTCGGGCGGCGAGCGTCAGCGCGTGTGGCTGGCGATGCTCGTCGCGCAGCAGGCGCAGTGTCTGTTGCTCGACGAGCCGACGTCGGCGCTGGACGTCGCCCATCAACTGGACGTGCTCAAGCTCGTGCGCGAACTGGCCGACAAGCACGGACTGGGCGTGGTGATCGTGTTGCACGACGTGAACATGGCGGCGCGTTTTTGCGACACGCTGCTCGCGCTCAAGCAAGGCAGGCCGATCGCTCGGGGCACCCCCGCCGAACTGATGTCGCCCGACACGCTGCAAACCATCTATGGCGTGCCGATGGGGGTGCTGCCCAACCCCGATGGCGGCATGCCGGTGAGCTACGCGCGCTGAGCGAGCTCAGGCGTCGGCGAGGTAGCGTTGCGGGGTGCGGCCCGTGACCTGTTTGAACATCGCGATGAAGGCGCTCGGACTCGCATAACCGAAGGCATCGGCCGTGGCCGCCACCGACGAGCCGAGCGCCAATGTCGAGATCGCTTCGGACACCCGCAGGTGCTGACGCCACGTCACGAACGTCATGCCGGTGTCCATCTGAAAGTGACGCGCAAGCGTGCGTCCGCTGACCCCGAACTGTTCGCCCCAGAAGTCGAGCGTCAGTTTGCTGGCGGGGTCGTTCATCAAATGCTCGCAAATCGCCTGCAACCGTGTGTCGCGCGGGACCGGCACGCCGCGCTCGGGCAGGGCGGTGGCGTCGCGCAGCACACCCAGCAGCGGCGGCACCGAGAGTGCCGCCCGGCTCGTCGGGCCATAGCTGTCGCCGTCACGGCCGACGGTGACCGCCAGCTCGCGGATCAGCGGGGTGACGAGAATCACCGTCGGCCGCACCCAATCCCAGGGAAACATGCGCGGTTCCATGTAGACGTTGCAGATCTGCGCGTCGCCCACGGCATGCAACTCGTGTTCGACATCGGAAGGCAGCCACACGGCACGCGAGGGCGGCAACGTCCAGATGGCCGTCGACGTCAGCACGCGCACGACGCCGCGCACCGCAAATGCCAGTTGACCGTGACGATGCTGATGCCAGATCAGCCGCTCGCCGTGGCGGTACGACGTGATCTGCGAGTAGACATCGCGCGGCAAAGGACGCACGGCATTGGGGAATCGCTTGCGCAGAAAATCGTTCATGCCGGGGTTTGTAATCGGGTATCGATATGCAGACGAAATTTGTCAAAAAATCGACATTAATTGTCGCCCTTGCCTATTCCGAACCCGATATTCTCCTGATCTATCAATGTGTTTGCCGAATCTCGCGCAAATTTAGTAATGAGTCTCATTTGCGATATTTTCGCCAGTGTAGCGGGAATTGGACCGTGACGCTAAAGGCACAAACACCACACAAAACAAGGCACCGATTCACGATCGCCGGAAGATCCCGGCAACAAGGAACTAGGGGAAGTGTTGTCAACGATGCAAAAGAATCAGAACCAGCAACCTCGCCGCGCGGCACGGGGCCGCATGTCTGACGGCATGAGGACCGGGCACCCGTCGCCGCTGCGTCTCGCGCGTACACCCATCGCCGTGGCGATGCTGATGTTGGGCACCGCTGCGGCGCACGCGCAGTCGGCTTCGCCCTCGACGGCGGCACCGGGCACGACGGCAGCACTGCCGGCGGCAAACGTCAGCGCACAACGCGATGCGCAGACCGAGGGGTCGAGCTCGTACGGCACGTCGACCACGACCATCGGCAAGACGCCGCAGGCACTCAAGGACATTCCGAACTCGGTGTCGGTCGTCACGCGTGCGCGCATGGACGATCAGGCGATGACCTCCGTGGCCGATGCGCTGCAATTCACCACCGGTATCACGGCGGTCAACTACGGTGACGGCACTTACTACTTCAACTCGCGAGGCTACAACGTCGGCGTCGAATACGACGGCGTGTCGATCCTGAGCGGTATCCAGTACCAGCCGCAATTCGATCTCTCGATGTACGACCGTGTGGAAGTTTTCCGCGGCCCGGCAGGGTTGCTCGACGGCACGGGCGAGCCGGGCGGCACGGTCAATCTGGTGCGCAAGCGCCCGGGCGACACCTTCGCTGTGCGTAGCGAGACGACCATCGGCTCCTGGGCGAACTATCGCCAGATGATCGACGTCACGGGCCCGCTCAACGAATCGGGCACCATTCGCGGACGCGCCGTGCTCACGGGCGACACCGGCAACAAGTCGGTCACGCGGACCAATGAAAGCAACTTCCTCGCCTACGGCGCGCTCGAATTCGACCTGACGCCGCGCACGTTGCTGTCGCTCTCCGGCTCGTATCAGGTCAACCCGCTGCACGCGTTCGACTACGGTCAGTCGTTGCTGACGAACCGCACGTTCCTGAACGCCCCCAACAACTCGAACTTCTCGCCGGACTGGAACTACGCCTGGACGTCGATGCAGGAAGTCAACGGCAAGCTGGAGCATCGTTTCGATAACGATATCGTCTCGACGACGACCATCAACTATCGTCACGTGCTCTCGAACAGCAAGTACGCCTATCTCGGCCCGGGCATCAACGCTGCGACGCTCACGGCCCGCTATTTCGGCCAGTCGCAACGCGGCGAGAACAACCTGCTGGGGATCGACTCGCATTTGTCCGGCCCGGTAGAGGCATTCGGCCGCAAGCATGAATGGCTGGTCGGCATGAACTACCAGATGACGCAGCAGCGCAGTCTGTCGGGTGGCGAAAACCTCGGCACCTTCAGCATCTTCTCGCCGCCGTCGGTGGAGCCGACCATTCCGTTCGACTCCGGCAACAAGCTGCAAGCGCAGCAGTTCGGCGTGTACGGACAGGCGCGTGTTCGCGTGCTCGACCCGCTCACCGTCGTGCTGGGCGGACGCGAAGCCTGGTATCAGCAGCAAAGTCAGAATCTGCTGCCGACCGAAGGCCCGTGGAACACCACCGCCCGTGCGAACAACAAGTTCATTCCGTACGGCGGCGTGGTGCTGGCCCTCACGCCGCAGATCAACGCGTACTTCAACTACTCGAAGATCTTCGCGCCCCAAACGGCGACGACGTTCGACGGCCAGGGATTGCCGCCGCGCGAAGGGCAGCAATATGAGGTGGGCCTGAAGGGCTCGTTCCTCGATGGTCGCCTGAGCGCCACCGTGGCGGCTTTCCGCATGACGGACACGAACCGTGCGGTGGCCGACCCGTTCCACGCCATCGGCTCGGTCGCGGCAGGCTCGGCGCAGAGCCAGGGCTGGGAAGCCGAAGTAACGGGGCAGGTCACGCGTAACTGGAACGTTTACGCCGGCTACACGCTGCTCAATACGCGTTACAACAGCGATCCGAACCAGGTCGGTCAGGCGCTCGACGGCGAAGAACCGCAACACTTGTTCAAGCTGTACACGACGTATCGCTTCACGGATGGCCTGTTCGGCGGCGTGCTCGACGGCCTGCGCGTGGGCGGTGGCGTGCGTATTCAAAGCTCGACGTACCGCACGACGGGCTTTGCGCAGGGCGGCTACGCCGTGTGGGACGCCATGCTGGCCTACCGCGTGAACCGCCATCTCGAAGCACAGCTCAACGTGAACAACGTCTTCAACCGTGACTACTATGCCCGCGTGCCGTCGACGTTCTACGGTATCTACGGTGAGCGTCGCAACATCATGCTCACGCTGCGTGCGGACTATTGAAGGTTGTGACGCGGCGAGTCGCGTGTCCGTAACCCAAAGCCGGGCAAAGCGCTAGCCGATTGGACCGCCCTATGCAACCGTGTGTTGCGTAGGGCTGTCGGCTGATATTGGCAAATGGCGGTACACTCCGAGTACACGTCACCCTAGCCGGGTGGCACGCACCTCCCAATTTCAGCCGGTTTGAACGTCAACATGAAGTCCCCTGGTACTGCCTCTGCCACGCCCAACTGCGACGCAGGCGAATGCGTCGAGCTTGTCGCCACGGCAACCCTGCCGACCCGTTACGGCACCTTCACTTCCCATGCATTTCGCGTCAAAGACAGCGCCAACGAGCATCTCGCGCTGGTCATGGGCGATGTGACGGACAACGCGTCGGGCATCTTGCCGCCGCTGGTACGTCTGCATTCGGAGTGTTTGACGGGCGACGTATTCGGTTCCTACCGCTGCGATTGCGGTGAACAGCTCGATGCGGGCATGCGCAAGATCGCCGAAGAAGGGCGCGGCGTCATGCTGTATTTGCGCGGCCACGAAGGGCGCGGCATCGGCCTGAGCAACAAGATCCGGGCGTATCTGCTGCAAGAGCAGGGCCGCGATACGGTCGAGGCCAACCTCGATCTGGGGTTGCCCGACGACGCCCGCGAATACGACTCTGCCGCCGCCATCCTGCGCATTCTCGGCGTGGGCTCGGTGCGCCTCATGAGCAACAATCCGAAGAAGTTCGATACGCTCATCAAGCACGGCATTCCGGTGAGCGAGCGCGTGGCGCTCGACATCCCCATGCGTGAAGAGAACGAGCGCTACATCCGGACCAAGCAGGCCAAGTTCGGGCACTACTTCGAAGAGAACGAATGAGCGTGGCCTGCGGCCGCTAGCGTGAGCGGCGGCGCTCGGCCATGATGAGCGTGAGATATACCAGACCGGCTGCCATGCTGGCCTGGCCGCTATAGTTCACCAGTCCCAATCCCCATCCCTGATGCACGACCGTCGCCGCCAGCGCGACGATCAGTGCCGTCCATCCGAGCCCTCGGCTGGCGCGCGTGCGCGACACCGAAGCACCGCCGAAGAACGTTTCCTGCTGACGCTCGGTCGCCATCGCCAGCGCGGCGAAGCCCACGAGACAAATGAAGAAAGTGACGACGTGCATCATGCGCGATCCTCGCTCAATGGCGCGTTGATTGCCGATGGTGCGGTCGTGGCGACGTCCGCACGCCGTGCCGGTTTCGTCTTCGGCTTGTGCCGGGCGGTGCGCACGGCAAGCCACGCGTGCAGGGCGGCGAACGCCCACAGCATGGCATCGACCCCCGCGTAGACCCAGTCGCCGGTCGTCACGCTGTGCCAGAAGCCGCGCGACGTCGTCACGGCATTGACGATCGGCAGCAACGCGAGCACGGCCGCGCCGGCCCAGAGCAGTTCGATCCACGCGCGCTTCGCGGGCCTGACGAGGGCATAGAGCAGCGTGGCCGCCCACACCCAGTAAAACGCGTCGACTTCGGTGGCGCTGCGATGCACGGCATCGGCCGGCATCAGGCGATTGCTCCACAGGAATGCGGTCATGGCGATGGAGAGGCCGGCAATGGCCGCGATGTTCAGCCGCTCGACCACATGGAAGCCGAAATGCGGACGCGCCGGGTCGGGCAGCTTGCTGCTACGTTTCACAGTCCACATCACCAGCCCGGTGCCGACCATCGCGGTGCCGCCGAGACTGACGAGGAAGTACAGCCAGCGCAGATGCAGATCGCTGAACCGTCCGAGGTGCAGCGCGTACATCACGCCGCGCGTTTCGGCGGCGGCGCCTACGTTGTCATGAACGTCGATGAGTTTGCCGGTCGTGCCCTCGAACAGCAGATATTGCGGACTCATCGAGACACGCGTGGATTCGCCGCGTGTGACGGCCACGCGTGCGCTGGCGTCGCCGGGGTTGGTGACGGTGACGCGTCCGACGTCGCGTGCGCCCCATCGGGCCTGCGCCTCACGCACCATCGCTTCGATGGACGCGAGCGGCATCTTCTCGCCGGTGGCCTTGCCCGGCGGCGGAAACGCGCTCAACTGCGCGTTCAACTGGCTGCGCTCGACCGGTGTCTTGATGGCCGTCTGTGCGCCCCACGGCATGTACATCGCCATGAGGGTGACGAGCCCGGTGTACGTGATCATCAGATGGAAGGGCAGGCCGAAGACGGACAGCGCGTTGTGCGCGTCGAGCCATGAGCGTTGCCCCTTGCCCCATCGGAAGGTGAAGAAGTCGATGAAGATTTTCTTGTGCGTGATCACGCCGCTGACGATCGCCACGAGCATGAACATCGCACAGAAGCCCGCCAGCCAGCGTCCCCACATGACCGGCAACGGGTGGAACTGGAAATGGAAGCGGTAGAAGAAATCGCCGCCCAGTGTCTCGCGGGCTTTTAGCGTCTCGCCCGTCGTGGGATCGAACGTCGCCTCTTCGAACGTGCGACGCGGCGCACTGGTGCTCCCTTTGGGCGCGGGGGCATTGCGCCAGAACACACCGGCGACCGGATTGCGCTCGGTCGGCAGATAAACGCTCCACTGCGGGCTCCCGGCGGCAAGCGTCGTCAACCGGTTCGCCACGTTCTGCGCGACGATGGCCGGGTCGGGCAGCGTCTGCCGATGCGGCACTTCGGGGCGCATCCACTGCGAGATTTCGTCCTTGAAGTAGCTCACCGTGCCGGTGAGGAACATGGCGTACAGCAGCCAGCCCACGAGCAGTCCCGCCCAGGTGTGCAGGTCGGACATCGTCTGACGGATGCCACGACCTTGCGACTTCGGTGTCCGCACGTCGTTCGTCGGCTCAGGCGTCATGCCGCACCTCCCGTCACCACGCCCGTCGACACCGCCCAGGCGGCGAGCGCGAGCGGTGCGGCAACGATCAGCAAACCGGCCCAGGCGCGCCACGCGCTGCGCACCGCGAACACCCACACAACCGCTCCGGCATAGATGGCGAAACTCGCCAGCTCGCCGGTGATGACCGCCTGCACCTTGTTCATCGGCAGGGCAAGCACCGCAACGCTCGCGAGCGCTGCGACGGCGTAGCCGCCACCGATGGCCGCGACGATGCGGGAGACGAGCGCGCCGAGACCGACGAGCTTTTGCCGCGTGCCGTGCGTGCCATACGTGTCCAAAGTGCGGGCAGTCCCCGTGGGGGTACGACGAACCTGAGCCATGATGCGAGTCAGTTACCTGTTGAGATGACGAATGCTGCGGGGGTGGATCGATGACACGTCGGCTGACCTCAGAAGTCGATCTGCGCCGACAGCAGGAACGTGCGCGGCGCGGCCACGGTGGCGTAAGTGCCGCTCATGAGCCAGTAGTTCGAATTGAACAGGTTCTCGATGTTGGCGCGGAACACGACCGACTTGCCCGCGATGCGGGTGCGATAGCGCGCGCCGATATCGTAGCGGGTCCAGGCCGGTATTTCGAGGGTGTTGGCCGCGTTGAAGTACATGCGCGACGTGTTGATGATGCGACCGTTGAGCGAGAGTCCCTGCACCCACGGCGTATCCCAGTCGACACCGAAGTTGAACGCGCGCTTGGGCACGCCGTTGGCGTCGTTACCGTCGTTCACGCCACCGGCCGTCTTGGTGAGCTTCGCGTCGTAGAACGTGGCGCTGGCCATCAGACGCAGACCCTTCACGACTTCGCCGTACGCCGACAACTCAAGCCCGCGGTTGCGTTGTTCGCCGTCGAAGCTGTAGACGTTGGTGGCCGGATCGGTGATCGCGTTCGGACGCTGCACCTGGAAGACCGACACCACCGTCGTCACCGGACCCCAATCGGCCTTCACGCCGGCTTCGTACTGCTTGGACTTGTACGGGGGGAACACCTGCCCGGCGTTGCGCGCTGTGGCCGGTGCAACGCCACCGCGCGACAGACCCGAGGTGAAGTTCGCGTAGACCGAGATGTTCTGCAACGGCTTGACGACGATACCGGCGAGCGGTGAGACGGCGCTCTGGTCGTAGTTCGACGTCAGCGCGCCGGTGGCGGTGCTGAAGTTGTCGAGCGCGACACGTTGATGGCGCAGGCCACCGGTGAGCAGCACGCGGTCGTTCAGGAACGAGAGCGTGTCCGTCACGGCGATGCTCGTCAGCGTCGATTCCGAGGCCTTCTTCGTGTCCGCACGCGGCACGTTCACAGCCGGCAGCGGCACTGGGTTGTAGATGTTCGAGGCCACCGACGTGGTGCCCGGCGAATAGGCGTTACCCGAATCCTGCTCCAGGCGCGAGGCCTGCACCGTCAGCGTGTGACCGATGTCGAACGTCTTGAACGTGGCACGTGCGCCGACGTCTGCCGTGCGCGAGCGTGTGTACGAGTCGTAGTAGGAATTCGTCGCCGTGAAGTTGCCGAGCGCATCCGCCGGGCCGCTCGGGAACGTCTGATAGGCGCTCGCGTAGTGATAGCCGACCGCACCCCAGACGGTGACGTTGTTCAGCACGTCGTATTCGAGACGCGTGGTGACGGCCGTATCGTGCAGATGCAGCTCGGTGCCGGGGTAGAAGTTGCGATAGGCGGACGGTGCGTCCGGAATCTTCTTGACCGACGACTGGAAGCCGATCTGCGGGCGGAAGTTGTCGTCGCCTTCGTGTTGCGTGTAAGCGTCGAGCGTCCAGCGCAGGCGTTGCGTGGTGTAGTCGAGGCCGACCGAGCCGAAGCCGATGTTCTGCTTGCCGTTGTCCATCGTGGTGTTGCCGCCACGGAACACGCCGTTCAGACGCACGCCCCATTCCTGATTCTCCCCGAAGCGACGCCCCACGTCGGCTTCGACACCGAGTTGCGATTTGCTCTGGAAGGTGGTCGTCAGTCGCGTGATCGGCTCGCTCGTCGCGCGCTTGGTCACGACATTGATGGCGCCGCCGATGCTGCCGCTCGGGCCCACACCGTTCATCAGCGTGCCCGGTCCCTTGAGGACTTCCACGCGCTCCACGATGGCGGCCGGCACCCGGCTGGCGGAGACCATGCCATACAGACCGTTGAGGCCGACGTCGCTGCTCGAGACCGTGTAGCCGCGAATCTGGAAGTCTTCGCCGAAGCCGCCGCTCGACGTCAGCATGCGGACCGACGATTCGTTGATGACGACGTCCGCCAGCGTGCGCGCCTGCTGGTCTCGCACCATCTGCTCGGTGTAGTTCATCGTGCTGAAGGGCACGTCCATGGCGTCGGCCGAGCCGAGCATGCCGAGGCTGCCGCCGCGTGCGATCTGACCGCCGGCATAGGCCGGTTGCAGGCCGTTGTCGTAGGCGGCGGTGACGTGCGTCGTCGGCAGGGTGACGGCGGTGTCCGTCGCGTTCAGACCCGCTGCGGGCTGAATCAGATAGCTGCCATTCGATTGGGGAACGACTTCGACCCCGGTGCCTGCCACGAGCGCTTCGAGCCCGTTACGGGGCGTATACGTGCCTTTGAGGCCGTTGCTGTGACGTCCCGCCGTGACTTCTGGCTTGAACGACAGCATGATGCCCGCGTCGCGGCCGAAACGGCTCAGCGCGTCTTCGAGCGAGCCTGCGGGAACGTCGAACGCTCGCGCACCCTGCGCGGTGGCGTTCTGCGCGTGAGCGGCGAGCGGCGCGCCGAGGGCGATGAGGCCTGCACCGGCCGGGGCGGCAACCGCTGCGCCCAGGGCGATGCGGCCCAATGCGCAGGCCAGCCGCGTGCGGCGAGGTACCCGAAGTGGTTGGCTGAGGCGTTGTTGCAGCCCGCGGACGTGACCCATGATCTGACCTTTCGTGTGGAAGAAGAGCGGTGGTGCTCGTCCTCCATGACCCGCGAAAAACAGAAACGGATCACCTTTTTCAAAAATATTTGCGGAGTCGCCTGAAATCGTCCGACTTCAGGTGACGGAATCTGGTCGCAGCGTTATCCGCGTTATCAGCGTTATGCCGGGACCAGCCGGATTTCGCGGGCGCCCCAGAAGCGGGTGACCGCTTCGGTGCGCACGGCGAGAGTGGTGCCGAGGGTGTCGAGCACCTTGCCGACGTCGTCGAGCGGGAACGTGCCCGACACGCGCAGGTTGGCGACGCTGGCGTCGCACGTGAGCGACGCGTTGCTGTAGCGCGCAAGCTCGGCGACGAAGTCCGCGAGCCGCATGCTGCGCGCGACGATGAAGCCGTCGGCCCAAGTCGCGTCGTCGGTCGGTGTGTCGCTCGCCTCGGAAATGCTGCTGGCCGTGTAGCTCGCGTGTTTACCGGCGGGCAGGATCAGCGACTTGCCGGGTACGTCGCGCGGACGAATCTCCACCGCACCCTTGAAGACACTCACATGGGTGCCGTCATCGAACTGGCGCACGGTGTAGCGTGTGCCGAGGGCGCGCGCGGTGCCCTGTGCCGTCTCGATCAGGAACGCACGCGCGGGTGTATGCGTGTCGGGGGCTGTCGTGATGAGCACTTCCCCGGCGATCAGCCTGACGCGGCGCTCGTTGTCCCGATAGACGATGTCGACGGCGGTGTCGGTGTTGAGCACGAGTTGCGTGCCGTCGTCCAGACGCAGGGTGCGACGCTCGCCCACGGCGGTATGCACGTCAGCCGACCAGCGTTGCCAGGGCGATGAGTGCAGGACGCCCCAGGTTCCCCACGTTCCGCTACCCGCGAACAGCAAGACGACCAGTGACTTCACCGCGCGGCGGCGCTGTTTCGACGCGGGCGGCGCCAATGCGGCCTGTGCGACCCCGGCTTCGACAGGCGCGGCGAGCGGGGCGAGCTTGCCTTTGACGGACTCGATGCGCTGCCATGCGCGTTCATGATCGGGGTGCGCCTCGCGCCACGCCTGCCATGCGGCGACGGTGTGCGGCGACACGTCGTCGCTCTGCAGCTCGATGAGCCATTCGACGGCGCGCTCGGCCACTTCCGCCGGCACATGCGCGGCATCGGCGGTGGCGTCGTACCAGCTTGAACGAACGGCAGGCATGGCGTGCTCCCCGTCAGCCGACGAACGGCAGGTCGGACAAGTCGGCGAAGTAACAGCGCTGCAATGCCTTGGCGAGATAACGTTTGACCGTCGGCACCGAAATGCCGAGCGTCTGTGCGATTTGCGCGTGCGTCTGGCCGTCGAGCTGCGAATACAGAAATGCCTGCCGGACGATGGTCGGCAGGCCGTCGAGCAAACGGTCCAGTTCCAGCAGGGTTTCGAGCATCATGGCGCGCGTCTCGGGCGACCATTCGACGTCGCGCGGCACTTGCGCAAGCGCTTCGAGATAGGCGCGCTCAAGCTTCTGACGACGCCAGTGATTCGAGACGAGATTCTGCGCCACCGTGGTGAGGTAGGCACGCGGTTCGTCGAACGTCGACGGCACACGCTCGCTGCCGAGCAATCGCACGAACGTGTCGTGCGCGATGTCGGCCGCCTGCTCGGCACTGCCCAGACGTCGATGCAACCAGCCCTTCAACCAGGAGTGGTGATGGCAATACAGCAGTTCGACGGTGGAGGGGAGGGTGCCCGGGGTTTGCATGATCCAGCCTGATGCTCGGTCCACTCACGACACTGGGGACCAGCGCGAACACTGGCTAACGGTCATGCAGCAGGTGAGACAACTCGCAGTAATTTGTTAATGATAATCATTATTAATAACTCATGGGAAATGTCCCTGTCAATCGCAAGTGTTTTGGCGATGGGGAAAGGATAGGTGTGCCGAATTGGGACAGATGTCGCTCAGGGCCGCCGCACGGGCATGCGCGACCGGAGAGGGTGTTGTTTTCAGGCAAATTCCGAAGATGTTTGCGATGCAGCATTTATTGCTTGACGCTCCAAATTAGCCTCAGTTACCATCCGCCCTGTCTTCAATTTAAGGGGTTAGTCCGTGAATTCCGATGCCAGTAGTCCTCGATCTTTGATCGATTGATTGCCTGAGGATCCACAGCTTTCCCTGTGCCGCGTCCTCAAGCAGGATGCGGTGTCTCGCGCCAACCGAACGCTCTTTCCGAGCGTGCCCGCCCAGGGCGCTCCGGCGCAATTCCCGCAAAAGTTTCCACTGTCGTGCCCGTGATGGGTGTCGTCGTCTTGCGTCTGCGCTTTGGCGTTTGCGCGTCGTGACGATGCGGCTTCACGCGCCGGCCGTCCATGCCGTGTGTCCACATGCGCCATGGGCACTTCGCAGCCATGCGAGGAAATCATGCGAGCTTTTCAAACGTTTCAGGCTTTCCAGAGCCAACCGACGCGCACCACGCCGGTGTCGCATCTGACCATCGTCTGCCTGGCCGAGGCCCTTGGCGCCTTGCGCAAGCAGATGTTCATCGACCTGACCGCCCTCGGCCTGCGCGCCACGCACGTGAGTATCACGCGCTGGAGCGACCGCGACGAGGCGTCCGCCACCGTGACGCTCGATTGCCCGCAGGCATCGCGCGCATCGCTCACGTCGCTCGTCATGCGACTGTCCGGCGAACGGAGCGTGCGCCGCGTGTTCTGGTCCGACGACGCTTCGCGCCGCGCGAGCGTCGGGGCCTCGCCCGTCGCCGCCTGAGTGCGGTTTTCCTGATCCACCGACGATTCGCCGCATCGCGCTTGCCCGCGATCCGGTGTCATCGATGATCAAAATTTAAGGAGTCCAAAATGGAAGACGGAAGTCCTCGAAGGTCGCCCGTCGGGGTCGTGCACGCGATGCATGACGTCCCGGCGGGCGACGTAACGCCACATCCCAGTTTTTTCGCTATCACCGACCGCGCGCCGCGCGGCGCGGCTGGGTGCGTTCGCGCTATTTTCCGGAGAGATGACATCCGGTAGCGCCTGACGAGACCGGCCGGCCGCCATGCCTTGCGCATGTGAGCGTAAGCCGCGCCAGGAAATCGTCATGACAAATAACCACCGCTCCCGCCATAAGCAGCGCGGCTTCGTCGAACACTCGACATCCTCCGATCTGCCGCTCTCGGGGCCCGACGTCGTTGCACGTCTCGCGACCGAACCGCTGCATCACGTGCTTCACACGCTGGGCACCGACACCAGCGGCCTGCCGCTCGCCGACGTCGGTCAGCGTCAGACGCGCTATGGCCCCAACGAAATTGCGCACGACAAGCCGCCGCACTGGACCCGGCAATTGATCGGCGCCTTCAACAACCCGTTCGTGTTCGTGCTGCTCGCTCTCGTCACGATCAGCTTCTTCACCGACGTCTACTTCGCCGATCCGGGCGACGAGGACTACAAGAGCATCATCATCCTGATGACGATGGTGACGATCAGTGGTCTGCTGCGCTTCTTCTCCGAGTTCCGCTCGCTGCGCGCCGCCGAAAAGCTCAAGGCGATGGTGCGCACCACGGCGAGCGTTCGCCGCCGGCTCTCGGCGTCGGGCAAGTCTGAGCGTCACGAGGTCGCCATGCGTGAGTTGGTCGTGGGCGACATCGTGACGCTTCAGGCAGGCGACATGATCCCGGCCGACCTGCGTCTGATCGAGTCGCGCGACCTGTTCATCAGCCAGGCCGTTCTGACCGGCGAGGCGCTGCCCGTGGAGAAGTACGACACGCTCGGTTCCATCGCACAGAAATCCGCTTCGATTGCCGGCGCTAACGGCAGTGCTGGCAATGCCAACCTGCTCGATCTGTCCAACATCTGCTTCATGGGCACGAACGTGGTGAGCGGCACGGCTGTGGGCGTGGTCGTGGCGACGGGCGCGGATACGTATTTCGGCGCGCTGGCGAAGAACGTCGTGAGCCACAAGCGCGTGGAGACGAGCTTCGACCGGGGCGTGAACAGCGTGAGCTGGCTGCTCATCCGCTTCATGCTGGTGATGGTGCCGATCGTGTTCATGATCAACGGCCTGACCAAGGGCGACTGGTTGAGCGCACTGACGTTCGCGCTGGCCGTGGCCGTGGGCCTCACGCCGGAAATGCTGCCGATGATCGTGAGCGCCAACCTCGCGCGCGGTGCGCTGGCGATGTCGCGTCGCAAGGTCGTGGTCAAGCGTCTGAACTCGGTGCAGAACTTCGGCGCCATGGACGTGCTTTGCACCGACAAGACCGGCACGCTCACGCAGGACCGCATCATTCTCGAACAGCATCTGGATGTGGCGGGCGACGAGCAGGAAGACGTGTTGCGTCTGGGCTGGCTCAACAGCTATCACCAGAGCGGTCAGCGTAACCTGATCGACGTGGCGATCATCCGCCGCGCCAACGAGATCGGCGAGTCGGTGCAGCCGCGCACGTTCGCCAAGATCGACGAGCTACCGTTCGACTTCGTGCGTCGTCGTCTGTCGGTCGTGGTCGAGAACGAGCGTCATGAGCATCTGATGGTCACCAAGGGGGCTGTCGAGGAGATGCTGTCCGTCGCCACGCACGTGAAGACCCCGCAGGGTGTGCGTGCGCTCGACGACACCGCCCGCGCCATGCTGATCGCTCGCGCCGAGTCCTATAACGAAGACGGTTTCCGTGTGCTGGTCGTGGCCACGCGAGACATTCCGGCGGGAGAGACGAAGACGCAGTACAAGACGTCCGACGAGCACAGTCTCACGGTGTGCGGCTTCCTGACGTTCCTCGATCCGCCCAAGGATTCGGCGGCCCCGGCCATTGCCGCGCTGCGCGAACACGGCGTGACGGTAAAGGTGCTCACGGGCGACAACCCGATCGTGACGATCAAGGTGTGCCGTCAGGTCGGTCTCGAAC
The DNA here is from genome assembly GCF_001721285.1 of Pandoraea sp. ISTKB. NCBI lineage: Bacteria > Pseudomonadati > Pseudomonadota > Betaproteobacteria > Burkholderiales > Burkholderiaceae > Pandoraea > Pandoraea sp. ISTKB. The sequence continues at coordinate 228,251 of NZ_MAOS01000028.1, read as the reverse complement.
CGGGCACGCCGCTGCTCGGCTCGGACATCGAGTCGATGGACGACACCACGCTGCGTGATGTCGTCGGCCGCACGACCGTTTTCGCCAAGCTCGCCCCGTTGCACAAGGCGCGCGTCGTCAAGGCATTGCAGGCCAACGGCCACACCGTCGGCTTCCTCGGTGACGGCATCAACGACGCGCCGGCACTGCGCGATGCAGACGTCGGCATCTCGGTCGACACCGGCGCGGATATCGCCAAGGAAACCGCCGACATCATCCTGCTGGAAAAGAGCCTGATGGTGCTCGAAGCCGGCGTGATCAAGGGCCGCGAGACGTTCGGCAACATCCTCAAGTATCTGAACATGACGGCCAGCTCGAACTTCGGCAACGTGTTCTCGGTGCTGGTGGCGAGTGCGTTCCTGCCGTGGGAGCCGATGCTGGCGATGCAACTGCTCGTGCAGAACCTCGTGTACGACATCTCGCAGATGTTCCTGCCGTGGGACCGCATGGATCCGGAGTTCCTCAAGAAGCCGCGCAAGTGGGACGCCAGCAACATCCGTCGCTTCATGCTGTGGATCGGACCGACCTCTTCGGTGTTCGATATCACGACGTATGCGCTGATGTGGACGGTCTTCGGTGCGGGCGCGCTCTATCACGCCCACGGTGGCAACGGCGGGCAGGTGATCATGAACTCGGGCTGGTTCATTGAAGGGCTCGTCTCGCAAACGCTCGTGGTGCACTTGCTGCGCACGCAGAAGATCCCGTTCCTGCAAAGCACGCCGGCGCTGCCGATCATGCTCTCGACCTCCGTTGCCATTGCCATCGCCTGCTGGCTGCCGTATTCGCCGTTTGCCGACGCCATGGGCTTCGTGAGCCTGCCGGGGTCGTACTTCTACTGGCTCGTGGCGACCATGCTCGGTTACATCACGCTCGCGCAGATCGTGAAGACGATATACATCCGCCGCTTCGGTCGCTGGTTCTGATCGCTCATCACACCAACACACCCCACACATTGACGTCCCGGTGCGCATCCTGCCGCACCGGGCGGCACACGCACAAAGAGAACGACTCATGAAGAAGCCACTGATTTATCTCGCGCTGTTTTTCCCGCTGGTTTGCCCGTTGAGCGCTTTCGCGGCGCACCCGCTGACGTCTGACGACACCGGCACGCAAGGCGACGGCAACTGGCAATTCGAAACGAACGGCGAAGTCACCTCGAAGCAACCGGATATCGGGCGTCAGACCCTGTGGAACAGCACGCTCACGCGCGGTGTCGGCGAAGCGCTCGACCTGTACGTCAACGTGCCGTACACCAACATTCAGAACCGCTCGGAGACGTCCGGCAGTGGCATCGGCGATGTGGAGACCGGCGCCAAGTGGCGCATGTACGACGACGGTGCATTCAGTGTCGGTCTCAAGCCGTATCTGACGTTTCCCTCGGGCAACGACCAGCGCGGACTCGGCACCGGCCGCGTGAATGCCGGTGCGACATTGCTCGCCCAGTACCAGATCGACGACTGGACGTTTCTCGCCAACGCCGGCGCAGCCTATCAGGCGAACCGTCAAGGTCAGCGTCAGGGGCTCTGGAAGGCTTCTGCGGCGGTGCTCTACCGCGTCCTGCCGTCCACGCAACTGATTCTGGACGTGGGGACTTCGCAGAACCCCGATTTCGCGCAAAAGACGAATCCCGCGTTCATGATTCTGGGCGCGATCTATAGCCCGACGTCGTGGATGGATCTCGACGTCGGCTACCGGCGCGGCCTCAATCCGCAGACGTACGATTATTCGTGGATGGGCGGGCTGACGGTGCGCTGGTAAGGCATTCGATGGACTGACGCTCATCGCGCTGCGCGTCCTTGGGTGCTTCGTGAGACCGGGGGATGCGTGGCGTGCGCGGGACATAAGATGCATGTCGGAGCCATGTTAAACTGCCTCGCAAAAGCACACCGGGCGGCCGACGAGACATGTCGTGCCGCCCGATTCGTTCCCGCCGCCGTTCCCTGTCCACCGTCGCATGCGACTTACCGACCATACCGATTACAGTCTGCGCACCCTGATCTACGTCGCGGTTCATCCCGACGAGCTGGTGCACGTGCAGTCCGTGGCGGACGCGTTCGATATCCCCAAGAATCACCTCGTGAAGATCGTGCAGAAGCTCGGTCAACTCGGCTTTCTGCACACCGTGCGTGGCCGCTCGGGCGGGATTCGGCTGGGGCGCGCGCCGCAGCGCATCGGCCTCGGCGAAGTGGTGAGGGCGATGGAACCCGATTTCGCGATGGTCGAGTGCTTTCATCAGGGCGATAACGCATGCGTGATCACGTCGGCATGCCATCTTCGCAGTGTGCTCGGTGACGCGCTGCGCGCTTACTTTGCCGTGCTCGATCGCTATACGCTGGCCGATCTCGTCGACCAACCAGCGGAGTTGCGCCGTCTGCTGGGGGATGCGGCCGCCGCCGTCATTCCGGTGGCGGATATCAAAGTCAAAAAGCGCGTGACGGCGTCGTAATCCTCAACACGATTCCCCGTCCTATCCGTTCGTGAAACGGACGAAATTCCACCTTTTCCGGCCATCTGATCGACGTTCGCTATCGACGCCATAGCGCCGGATAATCGCGTCCGTCGAAACTGGACGAATGGTCGCATCTTGCAGACGTCCTGCCGTGCAGAGCGCGCTGTCCTTTCGTAATCTTCAGTCATACCCGCAAGCGTTCATCCGCTCTCCGGATGAACGCACAGGGAAAACCGACATCCGGCAATTCCATGCCGACCGAAAGGAGTTTCACCATGAACGCTCGTCTTTTTGCTGCCGCCCTGATCGCTACCGCTTCGTTCGCTTCCGCTTCGGCGTTTGCGGACACGCAGACCGCCGATGCTGGCCAACCCACGGTTTCACAAGGTCTCACCCGTGCACAAGTCGTAGAAGAACTGCGTCAGGCGCGTGCTTCGGGCCAACTCGACCAATCGCTCGAAACTTATCCGTCGCTGCTGCAACAACGCACGTCCGCCGGTCGCTCGCGCGCGGAAGTGCGCTCGGAACTCGGCACGGCCGCGACGGTTGGCGATAACCGCGCGTGAGGCACCTCGTGAGTCGTGCTTGAGTGCGTGGGCCGATCCGAGCAAGGGTTGGACAAATCCGCCATAATCGGCGCACCGGGTTATTTCGACGAGTGCGCCATGGATCGGCTCTCCACCCTGATTTCGAATTTCGGCGTTCGCGCCGGTGTGTTTCATAGCGGCGGCATGTGTGGGCTTGCCAGTTACGGCGTCGATGCCCACGACGGCGGCCATCTTCATTTGTTGCGTTCGGGCGAAGTCGCGCTCGTCACGGAAGACGGCGCGCGTCAGAAGATCGTGGAACCGTCGCTGATCTTCTTCCCGCGCCGCAATCATCACCAGTTGCTCTCGGGCGAGGCGGATCGCACGGAGCTGGTATGCGGCTCGCTGTCGTTCGACGGCGGCCACAACAATCCGCTGGTGGCGGCGCTGCCGGAATTTCTCGTCCTGCCGACGAAGTCCCTCTCTACGCTCGAACTCACACTGAACTGGCTGTTTGCGGAAGCGTTCGGCGAGCATTGCGGGCGGCTGGCCGTGATGGACCGGTTGTTCGAGTTGCTGGTGATCCAGTTGCTGCGCCACGTGCTGGAGCATCGGCTCGTGAGTTTCGGCATGCTTGCCGGGCTGGGCGATCCTCGCCTCGCGCGGGCGTTGAACGTGATTCACAATCAGCCGGGCGAGCCGTGGACGGTTGAGTCGCTGGCGAGCACGGCCAACATGTCGCGCGCGAACTTTGCCGCGCAGTTCCGCGAAGTCGTCGGGCAATCGCCGGCGGACTATCTGCTGGACTGGCGTATCGGGCTGGCGCAGAAGCGTTTGCGTGACGGGCAACCGATTGCGCGCGTGGCCGAGGAGGTCGGGTACGACAGCGCCTCGGCGCTCGCACGCGCCTTCCGTCGCAAGACCGGCAGTAGTCCGCGCGACTGGCTGCGCGCCCAGATGCATGCGGTCACGACGCTGCCGCGTCCTCGCGTGCAGATCGTGCCGGCACTGCCGGCGCAGGCCGCATAGCTGACACCATCGGGCCGTCGCGTTGCCTGGACGATGATCGAGTGACGACAAAACCGGCCGGGACCTGCACCGTAGTGCAAGTCCCGGCCGGTTTGCTTTTCCCGTCTCACAACATGTTCAGAACACGTGGCTAACGCCAAGACGCACGACGGTCTGCGAGTTGGTGGCGGATGACATGCCGTTTGCGGCGTCACCGACCGAGGCCGTGGCGTCGATCACGTTGCCGAACGCGTCGAGCGTGCTGCCCGAGGCCTTCTGATAACCGGCCAACGCGTACAACTCCGTGCGCTTGGACAGGTTGTAGAACGCTGCTAGGTTGAACTGATGGTACTTGGCGCCCGAGACGTTCGCGGCCGGCGCATTCACCTTGGTGAAGCTGTAGCCACCGCCCACGCGCCACGCATTCGTGATGCGGTACATGCCCAGCACACCGACCGTGTCGAACTTGGCAGTTCGGGTAAAGCGCGAATACGCGCCTGCCGAGTATTCCGTATGGCTGTAGTTCGCGCCGAGCGTGGTGTCACCGATCTGGTACGTCATCGAGGTCGCGATGATGTCGCGAGCGCGGGCGCTGGCGTATCCCGCGTTGATCGACGACGCGAAGGCCGATTCCGACGAGCCGACCCAGGTGCCGACCGACGTGTCCGTCGCGCTCGCCTTGTCGTTGTTGGCGTGCGAATAGCCCAGACCCCACGTCAGCGGACCGTTGGCATATTGTCCGGCCAGGCCCCAGGTGTTCTGGCGTCCCATCGTGCCCGGCTGGCCGCCGAAACCATACATCGCGCCGAAGGTGAAGCCCCCCCACGTCGGCGAGCGGTATTTCACGCTGTTGTTCACGCGCGAGCTGTGGTCGAGGTTGTCCACGTCGCCCGGATGCGCGGCCACGCCCGAGAGCAGTGCCGTGCCGCCCACGGAGCCGACGAGATCGATGAGCGGGTCGTACTGACGGCCGAGGGTGACGGTGCCGTAAGCCTTGTCCTGCAAGCCGACATAGGCGTGACGGCCGAACTCTGCGCCGCCCTGGCTGGCGGTACCGTTGCCGATGTTGAAGCCATTTTCCAGACGGAACAACGCCTTCAGGCCACCGCCGAGGTCTTCCGTGCCTTGCAGGCCCCAGCGGCTGCCTTGCCACGTGCCGCTTTGAAATGCGTAGTTCGATGCACCGTTGACCAGTGCCGGACGGCCCGCGGCGCCGGCGCGCGTGACGGTAGCGACGTTGCTGGCATAGCCGATGCCGCCGTCGACGATCCCGTAAAGGGTGACGTTGGACTGGGCATGCGCGAGTGCGGCGGCGCCGCAGCCGATGAGCAGCGCGGTCGCACGGGCGAGGGGCGCGAGTGGCGCGTGGGCGAATGACTTCATGGTGACTTTCCTGAGTGATGTTGGGCGAGTAGAAAAGGCCAAAGGGCCTGAAAGCGGCTTTGTGGCTCTGCGGCGTAGTGGTGTAGGCGCCGCGAAGCGCCGTCGATGCGTGTCCCGGTGTTTATCCCGGGTTAATGCATGTCATAAAAATAGGAGTCCTAAAAATATGAATGTCGAAATCTCTTGGGCGATCGTGACCGCGTCAGCGGGCGATCAGGCCACGCGCTCCGGTATCGGCGTGTGGCCTGATCGAGCTAAGCGGGTGATGAACCGAAAGCCGTCAGGCGTTCGTTACTTCGCGGCGTCTTTCCCTTGCGAGCCGAGTGCGGCGCGCAAGCGGGCGGGCGAGTCCGTCATCACCGCATCGAAGCCCAGTTGCGAGGCGGCTTCGAAGTCTTGCGGTGTCTCGACACCGAAGGCGACGAGGTGCACGTCGCCGCGCGACTTGAAGCACTGGACGGCGGCCGGTGTCCACCAGTTGGCAACGACCTTCGAAATGCCTTCGCCGAGCGTGAAGCGCTCCACGACTTCCACCTGACGATGAAACTCGATCCCGGCCCATGTGCCCGGCGCCGGTGGCGTAGCGCACTGGCCGGCGAGGGCGGCCGCCACGAGGCGGTTACGCGTGGCGTCGCGCGACTCGAACAACTGCGCCTGCGGGCGGCGCGCACGCATGCGATCGGTCGCATCGGACTCCGTCGAGTAGAGACGCACACGCGACCACGCGTTCGTCTCGTCGAGCACCTTGATGACGGCTTCGACCAGCGGGGCTGCCGGCGTCTGCTTCATGTCGAGCAGTACCGGGACGTTGGCCGGCACGGCGGCCAGCGCTTCGCGCAGCGTCGGGATCGGCAGCGGATGATCGCGATAGGGGAAGACGGTCTGGCCGCTGGCGTCCTTGCGCGAGAACGCATAGCCGGCGTTGAGCGTTTTCACGTCGGCGTAGTCGAGGTCGGCGAGCTTGCCGCGACCGTTCGTCAGCGCGGAGAGGTCGGCCGGACGGTACATGACCGGCACGCCATCACGCGTGACCTGCACTGTCATCCACAGCGCCTGCGCGCCGTTCTGCAACGCGTTGGCAAAGGCTTGTACGGTGTTCTCCGGCGTATCGCCGGTGCCGCCGCGATGCGCCACGATCAGCGGCGCGGCATTGACGGTGACGGGCGTCAGTGCGCCGACGAGGCAGGCGGCTGCTGCGATGCCCATCGCCGCGAGGCGGGCGACCGGCAGGGGAATGGACATAACGGACGTGCTAAGCGGCTTTTGAATCGACGCAAGGCGCGACTGACGAAGCGAGGCGAGTGGCATGGTGGTCGGTCTCAGGGCAGGGCGTGAACGATGAGCTTGAACAATGGGTGTGAACAATGCGCGTGCGGTCAGACGACGAGAATTTCGGGCGATCCGTCCGACGGACTTGCCAGGTGCCGACGCAGCGAATCGGGCAGGACGTCATCGGTAATGACGAGATCCTGTTCGGTGATTTGCCCGCCGCGCACGCTGGGTTTGCGTGTGAACTTGTACGCGTCGGCGACCAGAATGCGATAGCGGCTGGCATCGCGAAGGGCTTCGCGCGAGGCGGCTTCATGACGGTCGTAATCGAGCAGCGTGCCGTCGTCGTCGATGCCGCCGACGCTGTACACGCCCACGTCCGCCCGATAGGCGCGGAACAGGCGGTCGGCTTCGTCGCCGAGAATTTCGGGGTTGGGCGAGCGGAGTTCGCCACCCGGCACGATCACCCGATGCTCAGGGTTGCTGGCCAGCACGAGTGCGGCGCGCAGATTGTTGGTGATGACGCACAGACGCTTGCGATGCACGAGCGCGACGGCCACCTGCTCGGGCGTGGTGCCGATGCCGAGCAGGACGGTCGCACCGTCCGGAATACGTTCGGCCGCCGCGTGGCCGATGCGAAGCTTGCCTTCGAGGTTGCGCACCCGGCGCACTTCGTAGGGTTGGTTGGTGCCCGGGGTGAGCAGACGCGCGCCGCCGTGATAGCGACGCAGCACGTTGGCATCGCAAAGCGTGTTGACGTCACGGCGAATCGTCTGCGTCGCCACGCCGAAATGCTCGGCGAGGGCGTCGACACTCATTTCGCCATGTTGGCGGAAGAGGGCGACGATACGGGTCTGGCGTTCGGAGAGGTCCATCTGACGGTCGCAATGTGCACATTCGTTCTGGAATGGGCGCCACTTTGACAGCCGAGAATGACATTCAAATGACGGCGTCTAATGTTCAAATGAACATTTTCAATCAACGAGAAACCTTCGGATGAACGGGAGCATTCGCCTCGAACTTCGCGCAGCGCGTCGAAAAGAAGGTGCGTACGTTCCGGATATTGGCCGAGCTTTTGAACAGGCGTCGTGCAAGCTCGTCGTAGGCGGCCATGTCGCGGACTTCCGCGATGATGACGAAGTCAGGCCCCGGCGAGACGCGGTAGCACTGCGTCACCGCAGGTTCCTCGCAGATGTAGGCCTCGAAGGTGTCGTAGTCCTCGGCGGTCTGGCGGTCGAGGCTCACTTCGACGACGGCGCTCAGCGTCGGGCCAAGTTTCGTGGCATCGACGATGGCGATCTGACGTGCGATCACACCGGCCTCGCGCAAAGCCCGTACACGTCGCAGGCAGGTCGGCGCGGACGCGTGAACCCGTCGCGACAGTTCCAGATTCGAGATTGAGGCATCGGCTTGCAGGATGCCGAGGATGCGCAAGTCCAGATCGTCGAGGGTGAGATTCGCCATGCGGGAGTCCGAGATGTGTTTTGGGTTTGAAATTAAATTTCACGTCACATGAGTGGTGAATTTATATTTCATAGGATGATGAATATTGACGATTAATTTCTTGGTGTCAACTCTACCATCGCTTCACTGACGGGCAACGCAACATTCGGAGAAGCGTGATGTGTGGAATCATCGGCGCGGTAGCGCAGCGGGACATCGTCCCCAATCTGGTCGACGGTCTGAAGCGGTTGGAGTATCGCGGGTACGACTCGTGTGGCGTCGCGCTTTATCGTGACCGTGAGCTGGTCCGGGCGCGAAGCGTGGAGCGCGTGGCGAATCTTCAGGAGGAAATCGGGCGTGTCGGACTGAGCGGTTACACCGGTATTGCTCACACGCGCTGGGCGACGCATGGCAAACCGGTCACCGACAACGCACATCCTCATTTCTCGCCGAATGCCGAAACGCCGCGCATCGCGCTGTCGCACAACGGCATCATCGAGAACCATGAGGCATTGCGCGCGACGCTGGAAACGCACGGCTACACCTTCGCCAGCCAGACGGATAGCGAGGTCATCGCGCATCTGATCGACCATCTGTACGACGGCGATCTGTTCGATGCAGTGAAGGCGGCGGCTGCGCAATTGCAGGGAAGTTATGCGATTGCCGTGATTTGCCGGGACGAACCGCACCGGCTCGTCGGCGCGCGCGACGGCATGCCGTTGATCCTGGGCGTGGGCGACGGGGAGAACTTCATCGCGTCGGATGCGATTGCGCTTGCCAACGTCACCGACCGGATCGTGTATCTCGAGAATGGCGATGTGGCAGACGTTCAACTGCATCGCTACTGGGTGGTGGACGCGCAGGGGCAGCGCGTCGAGCGTCCGGTCAATCGCGTGGCGGCCCACAGTGGCGCGGCGGACCTCGGGCCGTATCGCTACTACATGCAGAAGGAGATTTTCGAGCAGCCGCGCGCGGTGGCCGACACGTTGTCGGACGTCACGTCGATCATGCCGGAATTGTTCGGCGATAACGCGTGGCGCGTGTTCAATACGGTCGATTCGGTGTTGCTGCTGGCGTGTGGCGGGAGCTATCACGCGGCGCTCACCGCCAAGTACTGGATCGAGAGTCTGGCGCAACTGCCGGTGAGTGTGGAGATCGCGAGCGAGTATCGCTATCGCGACAGCGTACCCAACGCGAAGACGCTCGTCGTGGCGGTATCGCAGAGCGGCGAGACGGCGGACGTGCTCGGCGCGGTGCATGTCGCCAAGCAGCGTGGGATGTTGCATACGCTGGCGATCTGCAACGTGGCGACGAGCGCGCTGGCACGGGAATGCGCGCTGACGTTCTTCACGCGGGCGGGTGTGGAGATCGGCGTGGCGTCGACGAAGGCGTTCACGACCCAACTGGTGTCCCTGTTCATTCTGGCGTTGACGCTGGCGCAAAGCCGCAAGCGTCTGACGGATGAAGACGAGCAGCAGCACCTGAAGGCCTTGCGCCATCTGCCGGACGCGATCGCCAAGGTGCTGGCGCTGGAACCGCAGATCATCGGCTGGGCGGAGCAACTGACGCGGCGTCAGGACATTCTGTTCCTCGGGCGCGGTTTGCATTACCCGGTGGCGATGGAAGGGGCGCTGAAGATGAAGGAAATCTCGTACATCCACGCCGAGGCGTATCCGGCAGGGGAACTCAAGCACGGGCCGCTGGCGCTGGTGAGCGATGAGATGCCGGTGGTGGCGGTGGCGCCCAACGATCGTCTGCTGGAGAAGCTCAAGTCGAACATGCACGAAGTGAGCGCGCGTAACGGGAAGCTGTACGTCTTCGCGGACAGCGATTGCGGGCTGTCGCCGGGGCCGGACATCGACGTGATCCGGCTGACCGAACACTACGGTTTGCTCTCACCGATTCTCCACACCATCCCGATGCAACTGCTGGCGTATCACGCGGCTGTGGCACGTGGCACCGATGTGGACAAGCCGCGGAATCTGGCGAAGTCGGTGACGGTGGAGTAAGCACCTCTTAAATAACGACTGGCGGTCCTTTGTCGGCGAGGACCGCCAGGCCCATCTCCGGTAGTCACTCCTCCATTTCCTGTTGACAAACTTCGATCTCGTCCGCAGTATATTATTTAGTCGGTTGACCAACTAAATAATGAGATGAAATTCATCGATCTGTCTGTCGCGCTGGAAAACGATTTGCCGGTCGATCGACCGGGGAACGGCCCGCGTATTACCTACTTCAAGCACCACGAGACGTTCGGGGCGCTCAGCAAGCCTTTTGTGGGACTCAAGCCTGAAGACTTGCCGGGAGGCGAGGCCTGGGCGGTGGAGCGCATCGATCTGTCGACACACAATGGCACGCACATGGACGCGCCGTGGCACTACGCCTCCACGATGAACGACGGTGAGCGGGCCATTGCGATCGACGAGGTGCCGCTGGAATGGTGCTATCGCCCCGGCGTCAAGCTGGATTTCCGACACTTTCCCGATGGTTATGTAGTGCAGCCGATGGATATCGAAGCGGAATTGCGTCGCATAGGACATGCGCTTCGCCCGTTCGATATCGTGCTGGTCAACACCGGGGCGGGGGCGCGATACGGACAACCGGATTATCTGGACAGCGGTTGCGGCATGGGCCGGGACGCCACGCTTTTTCTTGCCCGAAACGGCGTTCGCGTTGTGGGTACCGATGCCTGGTCATGGGACGCGCCCTTCTCCCACACCGCGAAGCGATACGCCGAGACCGGGGACGCTTCCATCATCTGGGAAGGGCACAAGGCCGGTCGAACGATCGGCTATTGCCAGCTCGAGAAACTCTTCAATCTGCAGTCGTTGCCGGACTCGGGCTTCGACGTCATCTGTTTCCCCGTGAAGATTCGCGGCGCCTCGGCCGGCTGGGTGAGAGCCGTTGCCGTTCTTCCCTAGCACAAACACCTCACAACACTCAGGTACGAAATGAACGCAATCTGTAGCGACACCGAGCAGGCCATTCTCGGTACGTGGTATCTCGACGAGGCTTACGCCGTGACCTCGTCGGGCGAGCGCCTCTACGACGTGTATGGAGCCAAGCCCTCCGGCATCATCAATTACGGCAGCGACGGACGGATGGTGGCGTTGATTACGCATGACGGCCGTTCGTTGCTCGACGGCGATCGTCAGGCGGCACCCGCGGATCAACGTGCAGCGGCTTACCAATCGTCTATTGGTTACGCAGGTCGATACGACCTGGAAGACAACTGCGTTCTTCACCGCGTGGATGTTTCGACTTACCCGAATTGGGTCGGGACCGTGTTGCGCCGATTCCTGAAGTTCGAGGACGGTGCCGCCGTTTTGTTGACCCCCCCTCAAATGCAGAATGGCGTGGAAACGGTCATCAAGCTCATCTGGCGTCGCTCGCCGTCAATCGGCTAACTCGCCGCACCCTCACGAGGGCATCGGGTTCGCGCGTCGTACGCATTGAACCGCCGGCCGAAGTCGAAGACAAGCAAACCAATTTGGAGAGGCACGATGCCGAAACCATCACGAAAGGTCATCATTACCAGTGCGATCACGGGGGCGATTCACACGCCGACGATGTCCGACGCGCTGCCCTACAAGCCCGAAGATATCGCACGACAGGCGATTGAAGCCGCTGAGGCGGGGGCCGCGGTCCTGCACTTGCACGCGCGTCATCCGCTGAACGGCTCAGTATCCATCGATCCCGAGCATTTCATGGCGTTTCTGCCGGAAATCAAAGCCTCGACAGACGCCGTCATCAACCTGTCGACCGGTGGAAGTCTCAAGAACTCGATTGCCGAACGCATTGCGCCGGCAGAGCGTTTCTCACCGGAAATGTGCTCCCTGAACATGGGAAGCATGAACTTTTCGATGCACCCGTTAGCCGATCGATATACGGACTGGAAATTTGATTGGGAGGAAGCCTACCTGCGTGATTCCGATACGTATATTTTTCGCAATACGTTCCGGGACATCGCGACCATCGCTCAGAACCTGGGGACGCAGCACAACGTGAAGTTCGAGCACGAGTGTTACGACGTCGGGCACCTCTATAACCTGAAGTTCTGTATGGATAGCGGGTTGTTCAAGGCGCCGGTGTTTATCCAGTTCATTTTCGGCATTCTGGGTGGGATCGGGCCTGAAATCGACAATCTCGTTTTCATGAAGCGCACGGCAGACAGGCTGTTCGGCGATCAGTACCGGTGGTCGGTGTTGGGGGCTGGCGGGGCTCAGATGAGCCTTGCAACGGCAGCCGCGGCGATGGGCGGGAACGTTCGGGTGGGACTAGAAGACTCACTGCTGATTTCGAGAGGCAAGCTGGCCGAGTCCAACGCGCAACAGGTGCGAAAGGTGCGCAAATTGCTGGAGGAGCTCGGCCATGAAATTGCCACGCCCGCCGAGGCGCGCGAGATGCTTGCGCTAAAGGGGGCGTCTGCGGTGAATTTTTAAGTGTGGCGCTGCGCGGTGGTGTTCGCTAAGCCGCGACCGGAACGCCGCGCATGCCGTCAGCAAGAAAGCGCACCATCTGTTGGAATGCGCTTTCGAATTCCCTGCTTGTGCAGCGTCCGTCGGAGATCACCTCCAGGCGACCGGTATCGGCCAGCACATACTGGTAAGTGCCGAGTATAAAGACGAAGCGCCAACAGACGTCTTCATGACGCAGGCCGGGCAGGCTTCTGGCAAATGCCGCCACGAAACGACTTGACGATTCGTCATAAAGCGCCTTGCGCATTTCATCGCCGAACTTGGACGATTCCAATTGGAGTCGAGCCTGCATCCGGAAAAACGCCCGGCCGCCGGGACCGCTCTTGGCAAGGTCGATGGCAGGTCTGAGAAAAAGCTCCACGAGTCGTTCGACGGCAATCGCTTTTTGCCCTGTGAGCGCTTCTTCGGCATCGAGCAAGCGCAAGCGGTCTTCCACGATATCCTGACCGCGTCGCACATAGGCTTCACGAAAAAGTGTTTCTTTCGATTTGAAGAAGTAGTGAATCATCCCCTGATTCACTTTCGCCTTTTCTGCCACGTCTCGCAAAGTACATCCGTCGAAACCGCGCTCTGCAAAGAGGCGTTCGGCGGCGTCCAATATGGTGGCTCTGCCATCGGTTTTTCGTTTGCGCGGTTGTTCAGGTTTAGGTGCCGAGACTGCCGAACTCTTGGGCTTTTGCATAGGAATTGACTGAACGATCGCGTACGAGGCGCAACGTAAATTTCATTGAATTTAATTGTACCAGAGCCGATACTGGTGCTAGTATTTAGTTGATTGACTAACTAAATAAAGCGCGACGGGCAGATGTTTTTCGCTCAGAGCAGCCATGACCCAGGAGACGGTGATGCAGCGTGTAGACAAGTATTCGGATGCCTCTGAGCGGGGGCGCCCGCCCGGCCTGAGTCGAGCGCAGTGGAAGATGATCGTGATCGCGAGCCTGGGTGGCGCGCTCGAATTTTATGACTTCATCATCTACGGCTTTTTCGCTCATTACATTGCCGAACAATTCTTCCCGAATGCGTCGCCAATTCTGAGTCTGCTGTTCGCGTTTTCGGTGCTGGCGATCGGGTATGTGGTTCGTCCGCTAGGCGGTGTCATGCTCAGTAGTTTTGGCGACCGCTATGGCCGGCGGCCCGTGTTCCTGATCTCGATTGCGGTCGTGTCCGTTGCCACCTGCTGTATCGGGCTTCTGCCGAATTACCAGACCTGGGGGCTCGCTGCTCCCGTGATATTTGTCATGTTGCGCCTGCTGCAGGGTTTCTGCGTGGGGGGCGAAATGCCCTGCGCCATCACCTATGCGGTGGAAGCGGCACCGCGGCGCGCCGGATTTGCCGCCGGCGTCATTATTGGCATGGTGAACATGGGCGTGCTTCTTGCGAACGCCGTCAACCTCCTCGTCCAGACTTATCTGACGCAGGCCGACGTCAGTGCTTATGGGTGGCGCATTGCATTTCTTCTCGGGGGGCTTGGCGGGATTGTTTCCTACTGGATGCGGCGCAACCTCGACGAATCCCCGGAGTTCAAGGAGATGCATGGCGCGGTAGTGAAGCGCCCCTTCCGGGAGACGGTACAACGGCATGGCGGGCAGGTCGTGGTCGGTATCTTCGCCATCGCGGTGGTGGCGGGTGTGAACGGCATTCTTTTCGGCCACATGCCTGCCTATCTTGTCCAGCAACTGCACTATCCGCCCGAAACTGCAGCCGTTGCGCAGAACGCGTACCTGATCGTGACCTCGATTGGCCTGCTGATCGTCGGATGGCTTAGTGATTTCATCGCACGTAGATACCTGCTGCGTTTTTCCGCATGCGCACTGACGCTACTGGCTTATCCGTTTTATCAGGCAATTGCCAGTCACAGTTTCAATCTGACGACGCTATTCGTGATCGCGGCGCTTGTGTGCTCGTTTGTATATGGGACGTGGGCGTCGGTGTTGGCGGACCTGTTTCCTGTGAGCATTCGATTCAGCGGAATTGCGCTTTCGTACAACGTCGCGACGGTACTTTTCAGCGGCTTTGCCCCATTGATTGCAACTGCGCTTATTCGAGAAACGGGCGTCCTGATTTCGCCTGCCTATTACGTCATGGGGACTTCCGCTATCGCGGTATTGGCCAGTTTCCTGCTGAAACCGTCTTCGATCTCCGTAGAGATTTCGCACCCACAGCCCAATGCGCAGTCATGAATGACGGTGGACGACTGGCAGACCTGCGAATGTGGTGCCACGATCCGGCTTCTTGACCGCAGTGAGGGTGGCCATGATGTACCTCGATCCAATGGAACTACGCTAAGCGACTGCGCCGGACGATCCCGGATCTACCACGTAAAACTCATTCGCATATTGTTGGCGGCTCTGAATCACCAGTCCGAACGGTGTACCGACTTCCGAGGTGCTGTCGGGTTCGGTGTTCTTGGCCGGTGTTGCGTCTTCGCCGACGGTCACATTGACCGTTGCTGCGCCGGCGGTGGTGAATGCCGGGACTACGCCGGTGATCTTGGTGTCGCTCACAACGGTGTAACTGGTCGCGGGAATCTTCTTCGACGCGGCGTCGACAAAGTACACCTGAACGGCCTTCGAGAATCCCGCGCCAGTGATCGTGAACTGGCCGCCGCCCTTGCGCTCGACCATGCCGAGGGTAGTGCTCGTAATGCTGGCCATGAGACACCTCCTGTTGAGACGTGGTGTCTCTCGAATCTAGGCGACACCGGCGCATCTCGCACCTGTCAACCCTGACAGGTAGCCTCGCGCTGTGCGTCTGAAACGACGAAGCCCCGCACAAGGCGGGGCTTCGATGAACTACCGATCGTTCAGCGCTCAGTGCGCACGCTTGCCCACCAACCGCATCCCGCTAGCCAGACATCCCGCCGCAGAGAACGCAGCGCCCCAGGCCAGCGCCCAGGTCGAACCGTGCGTGCCGAACAGGCCCAGTGCGAGAGCGACGAGGGCGGCGCCCGTCGCCTGACCGAGCAGGCGTGACGTGCCGACCATGCCGCTCGCGCCGCCGCTACGCTCCGGCGGTGCGCTGTGCATGAACGCCTTCAGGTTCGGCGACTGGAAGAAGCCGAAGCCCAATCCGCACAGTGCCATGCGCCAGCCGATATCCCACAACTGCGCGTGCTCCGGCATGATCGCCAGCAACGCCATCCCGGCACTCAGCATCGCCAGTCCGATCGCGCCCAGCGCACCGGGCGGGTAACGGTCGGACAGACGTCCCGCCAGCGGCGCGATGGCCGCCACGAAGAACGGCCACGGCGTCATCAGGAAACCGGTTTCGATGGGGCTGCGATGCAGCACGTTCTCGAAGTAGAAGGGCAACGACACCAGTCCCAACCCTTGCGTCGCGAACGCACAGATCGCGGTAAGCGTCGACAGCGCAAACGCAGGCAGGCGCAACAGGTCGACCGGCAGCATCGGCGCTTGGTGACCTCGCTCACGTCGAATCAATGCCCAGCCGAAGAACAACGCGCCGACGAAGCACGCCAGCGTCAGATGCCAGTCGGCTTGCTGTGCGCTCTGGCTGAGCGCGAAGATCAGCAGCGAGAACGTCAGCACATTGAGCAGCGCGGCGATCATGTCCGGCTTGTGCTCGCTGCGCGGCGTGTCCGGCAGATTGCGGCGCGAGAATGCCAGCGCCAGCAGCGCCGTCGGCACGTTGATGAGGAACAGCCACGGCCAACTGGCAAACGCCAGCACCAGCGACGCCACCGTCGGTCCGATGGCAAACGAGATGCCGACGATCAGGGCGTTGAGCCCAACGCCGCGTCCTAACTGCGCCGCCGGGTAAAGGAAGCGAATCAGCGCGATGTTCACGCTCATCACGGCCGCAGCGCCCACGCCTTGCAGCACGCGTGCCCCGGCAAGAAAGCCGAGCGACGGCGACAGCGCGCACAGTAGCGACGCCACGAGAAAGACCGCAACGCCAGCCATGAACACCCGCTTGTGTCCGACACGCTCGCCCAGCGATGCGAACGGCAGCAGCGTGGCCACCATCGCCAACTGGTACGCGTTCACGATCCAGACGGATGCCGACGGCGTCGTGTTCAGATCGAGCGCCATCTGCGGCAGGGCCGTGTTGGCGATGGCAGTATCGAGACTGGCGAGAGAGACGGCGAGCAGGATCGCCGTCATGGCAAGACCGCGTCCGGTGGCGGGCGGCTCGTGAGATTGCGCAGCAGCGGCGCTTACCGTCGAATTGTCGGCGGTCGGGGGCAACGACGACATGACGGATCAGCCCTCGGCCAGAATCTGACGGATGGCTTGCTCGAAGACTTCGGGCGGTTGCCCTCCGCTCACGAGATGACGGTTGTTGAAGATGATCGCGGGCACCGAGCTGATGCCCAGATTCTGATAGTGACGCTCCAGCGCACGCACCTGATCGGCGTACTCGTCGGTCGACAGGATCTCGCGAGCGCGCTCGGTGTCGAGGCCCGCCTGACGCACGGCGTCGACCAGCACTTCCGGATCGCTCGTGCGCTTGCCTTCGACGAAGTAGGCGCGCAGCAGTGCTTCCTTGAGCGCGAGCTGCTTGTCGTTGCCGACCGTCTGCGCCCAGTGAAGCAGACGATGCGCATCAAATGTGTTGTACGCGTGCGTGCGCAGATCCATGCGCATCGGGAAGCCCTCGGCAGCGGCACGTGCACTGATGTTCGCCTGATTCTGCGCGAGCTGTCCCGGCGAGAGGCCGTACTTACGCGACATGTAGTCGGCGAGCGGCACGCCGTCCACCGGCATGTCGGGGTTCAGCTCGAAGGGGCTGAAGTGCAGGTCGACGTCGACTTCGTCGCCCAGTCGGCCGAGCGCTGTCTTCAATGAGGCGAGGCCAATGGCGCACCAGGGGCAGGCGACATCGGAAACAAAGTCAATCTTGAGTGTGGCAGGCATGATCTGACGGCGCCAAGGGGGCGCGTGCAATGAAAAACGCGCCGCCTTGCGCGACGCAACACGACAATCGTCGCACAAATCGATGATTCTCGCCGGTTCCTGCGGTGCTCCTGCCGCAAGCCTTTGCGTGTGCGGGTCTTCGGCCAGGGTGCCTGGAGGGAGAGGTTTCACTTGTGTTTTGACAGTCGAAATTATTGTTTTGTCAGATGGAACTTTGGGTTGCGTCGATCACAGCCATCTGTGGCGTTGCGGTATTGTGTGGGGCGAAATCGATCGTTATCGATCGCTATCGATCATCTTCCCCCCCAAGATTTTCAAGGAGTCCGTTATGCCGTCCGCAGCCGATCTCGTGACGTCGCTGGAATTGTTGCCGCATCCGGAGGGCGGGCACTATCGGGAGACGTATCGCGCGGGCGACACGATTCCCGCTCAGGCATTGCCGAACGGATTCTCCGGTCCACGCAGCATCTCCACCGCGATTCTTTATCTGCTCGAAGCGGGGGACTTCTCGGCGTTTCACCGCATTCGCAGCGACGAGGTGTGGCACTTTCATCTGGGTGGCACGCTCTGGATTCACGAGATCGACCCCGTCGGCAAGCTCACGACGACGCCCCTCGGCCACGATGTCGCGCATGGCGAGCACCTTCAGCACGTGGTCCGCGCCGGCCACTGGTTTGCCGCACAGCCCGCACCGTCCACCGACTTCTCGCTGGTTGGCTGCACGGTGGCGCCGGGATTTGCCTTCGAGGACTTCGAGATGGCTGATCCGGCGGCGCTTGCCGCGCAGTGGCCGGCGCATCGCGATCTAATCGCGCGCCTCGGACGCGGCTGAGACCGCGACGTCTGCCTCGCCCTCGCCCTCGCCCCGAAGCGATCGGCCCCGCGACACGGCGTGGGCAGTGAAGATACGAGCGGTTGCCATCCTGCGGCGACGCTTGCCCCCGGAGTGCGATAGCATCGGCATTACCGCATGCACCCCCTGTGCACATCGTGCACACCGTATAACTTTCGGCCTTCGCTTTTCATGTCCCACACTGACGACGTTCATTTCTACGACCCGGCCAAAGGCCACGGTCTGTCTCACGACCCGTTCAAGGCGATTGTCGCGCCGCGTGTGATCGGCTGGATTTCCAGCCGCGACGCGCAGGGGCAGGTGAACCTTGCGCCATACAGCTTCTTCGGTGCGTTCGCCACGTTTCCGCCGATCATCGGTTTTTGCAGCGAGGGGTACAAGGATTCCATCGCCAACATCGAAGCCACGCGCGAGTTCGTCTGGAATCTGACGAGCAAGTCGCTGGTGGGGCAGATGAACCAGACGTCCGCGCCCGTGCCGCATGACGTGGACGAGTTCGAGCTGGCGGGGCTGACCAAGGCCCCCGGCGTGAATGTCGACGTACCGCACGTGGCCGAGTCGCCCGCATCCCTCGAATGCAAGCTGCTGCAAGTGGTGCGCATGCACGATCTCGACGGCAAGCCGATGAATAACTGGCTCGCGCTGGGGCAGGTGGTCGGTGTGCATATCCGCCGCGAATTCCTGCGTGAAGACGGCTTGTTCGATACCGTGAAAGCCCACCCGGTGATGCGCGCCGGCTATCTCGGCGACTACGCCGAGATCGGGCCGATGTTCGATCTGCGTCGCCCCAAGGCTTAAGGAACGTCGACGGCGACGGTCTCGCTTCCGTTCACGTCTTATCTATCTCCTCGCTGTCTCATCACGCGTTTCAGCACATCGAACGTGAAGGTGCCGCGCTTCGGCACGACACCTTCACGCGCATCACTATCTTCACTTTCCGCAATGCGCTATTGACGATTTCGACGCGCGAGATCGATTGACTTGTCATGCTGACGACGGGTCACGCTGCGGCGCGTTGTCGCGCGGGCTTACCCAAAGCCTAGGCGGATACCCTAATTGCCAACCGGTCGGTCGGCTGATGCGTTCGCAATCATTTGTAAAATTTGCTGCGATGCAAAATGTTTTCGAGACGCGTATGCTTGCCACCTTCGTTGACGCCCCCGCGCCCGGCGTCCCCTCCCGCAGGCATTGTCTTGCCTTGATTCTCGCGTTTCACGCTATGTGACACGCGCGGGGTAGGTTCGTCCCTGGCCGCGTCGACGTTGCGCATTTGCGCTCGATTTTTGTTGCGGCACACCAGGACCCCCAATGTTTCCCATCCTGTCCCTCCTGATCTGGCTTCCTATCGTGGCTGGCGCACTCGTCATGCTGCTTGGCCGCGATCGCTACCCCAATGCCGTGCGCTGGGCATCGCTTGGCGCCGCGGTGATTTCGGCGGCACCGCTCGTGCCGCTCGTGCGCGGGTTTCAGACCCATGTCTCCAGTCTGCAATTCGTCGAGCGTTTTCGCTGGATCGATTCGTTCGACGCCTCGTGGCACGTTGGCATCGATGGCATTTCGTTGTGGCTCGTGGCGCTCACCGGGGTGACCACGATCATCGTGGTGCTGGCGTCGTGGCGCGCCGTGACCACGCGCATGAGCGCGTACTTCGGTAGCTTCCTCGTCCTCTCGGGGTTGATGCAGGGCGTGTTCTCCGCGCAGGACGGCATGCTGTTCTTCGTGTTCTTCGAAGCGACGTTGCTGCCGCTGTATCTGCTCATCGGTGTGTACGGCCGGGCGAACCGCACGCGTGCGGCGGTGAAATTCTTCTTCTTCTCGCTGACGGGCTCGCTGATGATGCTGGTCTCGATGCTCTATCTGTACATGCAGACGCAGAGCTTCGACATGGCCCGCTGGCAGACGCTGCACCTGCCGCTCGCGGTGCAGGTCATGCTCTTCATCGGCTTTCTCGCGGCGTTCTCCGTCAAGGTGCCGATGTGGCCCGTGCATACGTGGCTGCCGGAAGTTCACCTCGACGGGCCGACGGGCGCGGCCGTCATGCTCGGCATGCTGAAGCTGGGCGGCTACGGTTTGCTGCGCTTCAACCTCCCGCTGCTGCCGGACGCCAGTCACTTCCTCGCCCCGCTGATGGTCGTGCTGTCGCTCGTCGCGGTGATCTACGCGAGTCTGGTGGCGCTGGTGCAAACGGATCTGCGCAAGCTGCTGGCGTACTCGGCCGTGGCGCACATGGGGCTGGTCACGCTCGGCCTGTTCCTCTTTTCCGAGATGGGAACCGACGGCGCGGTGATGCAGATGATTTCGTACGGGATCGTGTCGGGCGCCATGCTGTTGTGCACGGGCATGTTGTACGACCGCACCGGCAGCGCCTCGATCGACGGTTACGGCGGCGTGGCGAGCACGATGCCGCGTTTCGCGGCGTTCGCGATGCTGTTCTCGATGGCGAACGTCGGCATGCCGGGCACGTCGGGTTTTGTCGGCGAGTTTCTCGTGCTGATGGGTGCGATCAAGGCCAACTTCTGGATCGGTGCGTTGGCGTCGCTCACGCTGGTGCTGAGCGCGGCTTACACCTTGTGGATGTACAAGCGCGTGATCTTCGGTCGGGTGGGCAATGAGCGTGTCGCGTCGCTCAAGGATCTGAGTCGCCGCGAATTCGCGCTGCTGGGCGCGATGGCGGTGATGGTGCTCGGCATCGGCCTCGATCCGAAACCGCTCACCGACGGCATCGACGCCACAGCCATTCAGGTCGTGCAGGACATCGAGAACCATCGTCTGCCGGCGGGCGACCCGGGCAGCAGCGAGATGGCGGGGCGTCGCCATGGCGATGCGGCAGGACATGCGGCCGCAACGGTGAAGGGCTCGCGTCCGGATGCCTGACCGGATCTGAGCAAGACAAAACAGGTGTCCGTTTTAACGTGACACCTGTTTTTGCATTACGGGCTGCTTTTTTTCACTGCCCGTGAAATCCCCAAACGGCTCGCGAGAGATCGGCTGTCAGTTTCCTCACTTGGCGCAAACCGCATCACCCATGGCAGACGCCACGGAGTTCCCGTTGAGCGCGATATCCCACTTGTCTGAAATCCCGCCGTCGAAATTCAGTTCGTAGAGGGTACCGAAACCGCGGTCGCAATCGGCCGATGCAATGACGAGTTCGGTGTACTCGAAGGTGTTTTCGCGCAGATTGTCGAAGCGCGAAAGGATCGTCACCGACGGCTTGCCCTTGAAGTTTCGCTTGTGACGCGTGTCGCGCTTCAGATACACCTTGTTGCCCGACGACTTCACCGACGCCACGAAAGTCCAGGCGTCGTCCTTTTGCACGAGCGATGCCTTGCCCGTTTCGCCGTCCCAGGCCAGACAGGCCGTCGATCCGATGTTGTCGGCCACCGTGGGGCCGAATCGCACGAACTGGTCCTTGCTCAGGAACTGGCCTTCCATACCGTTGTAGTAGACGAAGCCATAGCCTTTGCGGCAGGCGTCGAGCAGCACAACGGCCTGTCCGTATTCATAAGTGCTCTTCGCCTTGTTCTTGATCTGATAGAGGTATTTGTAGCCGTTGTTCTTCCTGCCATCGACATTGGACAGCGAGCCACTGCCCGGTTGTGCCTGCCAGACGGACTTCGACGTTTCCGCGACGGTAATCCAGTCTTTCGCATCTTCGGCACACGCCGCGTGAACCATTGCCACGCCCACGAGCGTGCCCAGAACGGTCTTCACCAACATTTTGCGTTTCTCCCCGTGTTACGCATGTCATCCCCCAGTCTTTCGGTCGCGTGACGCCAGGCCTCGCAGACATTGACGCAATCCTCAACTTTTTGGGGCGTGAAACATTACTTCGGCACGTGGGCGGGAAACTTTAGCGAACGCGCGCGCGGTGGTTGCCACAATTCTTTAACGATCCCTCGCCAGAATGACGCTCGTGCCATGCCAGTGGCCTTTTTCTGTGTCGATCTTGCACACGTGTGCAATCGATGTTCGACAGAGCCGCTGGTTCCGTAATCGCCGTTAGAGCCCGTGAGAGATCGCATGAAACTGTTCACCCGTCTGCGCGCTGTGTCCCTTGCCGTCGCCGCTACCGTCAGCCTGTTCACCGTGGCGACGAGCGCCGGCGCGGCCGATCTCGTGATCGCCGGTCGCGACGACATCTATGGCAAAGGCCTTACCGAGGCCGTCGCGGGCTTCAAGAAGCAGCATCCCGATGCCGACATCGAACTGCTGAAGCTGCCCAACGCCAACCTCTATCAGAAGCTCAAGCTGTCGATGCGTGAGGCCACGGGCGCTTACGATCTGGTGATGATGGACGACACGTGGTCTCCGGAATTCATGGCGAACGGCTGGCTCAAGCCGCTGCCCGCCACGCTCGTCGACGCCGATATGGTCGCCTCGACCGTTGCGCTGGGCCGGGCACCGAACGGCAGTCTGTATGCACTGCCGGTGGTCGGTAACGTCGAGATGTTCGCGTATCGCCGCGATCTGCTTGCCAAATACAAGCTGCAAGCCCCGCGCAATTGGGACGACGTGCTCAAGATCGCGCAGACCACTGCGGCAGACACCGGTGTGTCGGGCGTCGTGTTCCGTGGCACGAAGGGCAATCCGGTCGTGACGGGCTTCCTGCCCATCCTGTGGGCGTATGGCGGCGACGTGATCGACGCCAACGGTCGCGCCGTCATCGATTCGCCGCAGGCGCTCGCGGCGTTGAAGATGTTTGTCTCGCTCAAGGCCTACGCGCCGAAGGACGTCGCCGTGTACGGCGCGGCCGAAGTGCGCGATGCGCTGCAAAAGGGCGCTGCTGCGCAAGCCATCGAAGTCTGGCCGGCCTGGGTGCCGGCGCTCGACGACCCGAAGCAATCGCGCGTGGTGGGCGAAGTGGCCTTGCAGGCGCCGCCGGGACAGGTGAAGGGGCCGGCGCCGATGCTCGGCATCTGGCAGATGGCGATCCCGAAGGACGCCCGCCACGCCGCACTTGCGCAGGACTTCCTGGCGTATCTGACGTCGCGCGAGACGCAAACGCGTCTGGCGGCGATGGGCATTCCGCCGACCCGCAAGAGCGTGTTCGAAGACGCCGCGCTCGTGAAGCAGTTCCGCTGGTATCCGGATCAGCTCAAGGCGCTGGAGGCAGGGCGTGCGCGTCCGCGTGTGAAGAACTGGGAGCAGATCGAGAGCCTGCTGGGCGATGCGCTGCAACTCGTGCTGACGGGCCAGCTCACGCCGGAAGCCGCGCTGCGTCAGGCGTCGCAGAAGATCGCGCCGGTGCTCACGGCTGCGGCCACTGCGGTCAATTAACGACGCGATACGGACTTCGACGATTCCATGAATGCTGTGCGTCGCTGGCTGCCGTTGGTCTGGCTCGTAGGGCCGGCGTTACTCGTCATTGGTGTGCTGGCGCTATACCCGGTGCTGCGAGTGCTGGCCGATTCGTTCTTCAACGTCGACTACGCGTCGGGGCGTCGGGCGTTCGCCGGGCTGGCGAACTATCGCACGGTGCTCGCCGACGACAACTTCTCGGCCAGCTTCTTCAACACGATGCACTTCACGGTCGTGGCGTCGGTGTGTGAAGTGGTGCTCGGTGGTGCGCTGGCGTTGCTGTTCTCGCGGGCATTTCGCGGGCGGCGCTTCGTCATGCCGCTGCTGATTCTGCCGATGATGCTCTCGACGCTGGTGTGCTCGGCGATCTGGCGAAACTGGCTGAACTTCGGTGGCTTCCTGAATGCCGGGCTCGCGAAGTTCGGCCTGCCAGGCGTGCAGTGGTTGTCCGATCCGGGGCTGGCGATCTGGTCGCTCATTCTCGTCGACGTCTGGCAATGGACGCCCATGGCGTTTCTCATCATTCTCGCGGGCATTCAGTCCATCGATCCCGAACTCTACGAGGCGGCCCGTACCGATGGGGCGAGCGAGTGGCAGTGCCTGCGCGACATCACGTTGCCGCTGCTGGTGCCGCAGTTCGTGCTCGCGCTGCTGCTGCGCTCGATCGATACGTTCAAGCTGTTCGACAAGGTCTATGCGCTGACCGGCGGTGGTCCGGGCAACGCGACGCAGACGTTGTCGACCTACGTCTACGACACGGGCTTTCGATTCTTCAGCGTGGGGCCGGCGAGCGCGGCATCGGTGTTGATGCTGTTGGTGGCGGCCGGGCTGGTCTCGGTGAACGTGTGGTTGTCGATCCGTAAGCCGGGGGCGAGATGAGTCAGGTCATGAATCGCAGTGATGCACCGGTTGCCGGTGCCACTGTGTCGTCCGCCTCTGCGACGTCTGCCGTGCTCACCTCGCCGGCTTCGGTGGCTTCGGCGGCATTCAGTCGAGCCGGGCAACGCACGGCGCTCTGGACGCTGCGCATCGCCGCGCTGGTCCTCATGCTGCTGCCCTGCGTCTGGATGTTGGGGGCGGCGTTCACGCCGTCGCTGGAGCGTCTCGACAATCCGCTCGCGCTATGGCCGCACGCGCCGACGTTGCAGCACTTCCAGACGGTCTGGGAGAGTGGCATCGGTCGTCAGGTACTCAATTCGCTGCTGGTCAGCGCAGGCACGACGCTGCTATCGCTGACGCTGGCGTTCCCGGCGGCCTATGCGCTGGTGCGCTTGCGCTTTCCGGGGCGGCTCGATGTGGTGTTCCTGATGCTGGTGCTCGCGGTCAAGCTGATGCCGCCGATCACCGTCGCCGTGCCGCTGTTTTCGCTGGCGAAGACACTGCATCTGCTCGATTCAGAGGTGGGGCTGATGCTTGCCTATCAGGTCTACACGCTGCCGTTGGCGATCTGGATGTTGCTCTCGTTCGTGCGGGAGATCCCGGTCGACTACGACGAAGCGGCCTGCATCGACGGTGCCGGGCTGTTCCAGCGGCTGGTGCACATCATGCTGCCGCTTTGCGCGCCGGGACTGGTGGCGACGGCGATTTTCGTGCTGATCGCCGCGTGGAACGAGTTCTTGCTGGCGCTGCTGTTCGTCTCGTCGCCGAGTCGATTCACGCTGCCTCTCGCGGTCGCGGGCTATGTGACGGAAAACGGCATCGATTGGGGCGATCTGATGAGCGTGGGCATGATCGCGTCGCTCCCCACACTGGCTGTCGCCGGATACGTGCAGCGTTATCTGCTGCACGGGTTTTCGGGCGGATTGAAGTGATCGATAGGTGATCCATGCGCGACGGCGCAGGCTGGACGGTGCTCAGCCGCAGCTCTCGCGCACGACGGGGGTGACCGGCACGACGCGTGTTCGGGAGGCGCCGGAGAACGCGTTCATCCGGTCGATGAGCAGGTCGGTCGCGGTGTCCGCCAGCGCGTAGGTGTCTTGCGCGATGGTGGTGAGCCGATAGTTGTCGTAACCCGCGGCGGGAATGTCGTCGAAGCCCACGACGCGAATGTCTTCCGGCACGCGCATCGAGTAATGGCGGCGCGCGGTGTCGATGAAGCCGAGTGCCAGCAGGTCGGACGAGCAGAAGACGCCATCCGGGCGAACGGTCTGGCTCAGCAGTGCGTGCGCGGCGGCGACACCGCATTCGTATGTGTCGGCCGGGGTGCTGTGTGTCTCGACCGGGTGCGCGAGGGCGTCGTCGGCGGCGGCGAACTGGCGCGTGGCGCGCAGGAAACCGGCGCAGCGCGCCTTGCCGTTGTAACTGGGTTTGGTCGGGCCGACGAAGGCCAGCCGCGTCGCACCGGCGTCGATCAGCATGCTTGCCGCCAGTGTCGCGCCTGCGGCGTTGTCGCTGACGGCGACGTCGGCACCGGGCAGATTGGACGCGCGGTTGATCATCACCACGGGGATCTCGCCTTCGAGGTACTGACGGGCGAGCCCGAGTGGCGGCGAGGCAGACGTCATGATGATGCCGCCGATCCGGTAGCTCAGGAGCATGTCGAGTGACTGCTGAATCTGCACCGGATCTTCGGCGTTCACCACGATGGGGGTGAGCTTATGGCGCCCGAGGGCGGCAATGATCTGCGCGAGGAGTTTGGCGCGGAACGGGTTTTCGAACCCTGCGGTGACGACGCCGATCATGCTGCTTCGCTGCATGATCATCTCGCGGGCGATCAGATTGACCTGATAGCCGAGCGTGCGGGCGGCTTCCATCACGCGCTCTCGTGTCTCGGGCGCGATGCTGGCAGTCGGCGAGAAGGCGCGCGATACGGCAGAACGCGATACGCCGGCGCGGCGCGCGACATCGGCGGCAGTGACCCAGGACGTTTGTTTCTTCGGCATGGCGTGGCGGGTGAGGGGACGCAAAGCTTGCTTCGCGCAGCGTGCCCGAAGAAAAGGGCAAGAAGATGACGAACCAGCAAGACATCACCGTAACACGCGAATCTCCCTTCACGACGATGGCAGGACATGGTTTGACGACAGCAAGCACACCCAACGAAACGGCCGACTGGATGACGCGGCTGCCCGACGACATCGCGCTGCATCGTCTGACGTTGCCCGGTAGCCACGATACCTGCGCTTACACCGTCGACGACGCGTTGGCGAGGACACAGGGTGCGAGTCTGGCCGTGCAGTTGGCGTGCGGCGTCCGGGTGCTCGACATTCGCTGCCGTCACGAGGACGACGTCTTTCACATCAATCACCAGCGAATTCCGTTGTGGCTGATGTTCGACGATGTTCTGGCGACCTGTGCGGCGTTTTTCGCGAGGTATCCCGGCGAGTGCATCGTGATGTCCGTCAAGGACGAGTGCGGCGACCGGCATTGTACGCGCAGCTTCGCGCAGACCTTTGCGTCGTATGTCGAGCGCTATGCGGAGCACGTTCGTTGGTTTCTGGGTGACACGATACCGCGTCTGGGAGATGTCAGAGGCTCGATCGTGCTGCTGCGCCGCTTCGCCAGTGCGACGCCGCTCGGCATCGATCTCACCGAATGGCCGGACAACGAGACGTTCGATATCGGGCGGGCAGGGGCGTCGTTCTCGATTCAGGACGAATATCGTGTGCCGGTCGAGGCCGCCATCGATTACAAGTTTCGCCAGATCGACGCGTTGCTGACGCGCACTGAAGCGATGGCCGCCACGCATTGGGTGATCAATTTTTGCAGCGGCACCGGCATGGGGGCGAACCCCTTACGCGTGGCGTGCGGCGGTGCGCGGCCCGAACAGCGGGGGATCAACGACATGTTGACGGCGCGTCTCGACGGCTATTGCGGGCCGTGCGGCACGATGATGATCGACTTTTGCGAGCACGCGGACTGGTCGCTGGTTCGGGCGTTGGTGGCGCGCAATGCCGGAGATGTCTGCGATGCCCGTAGCGCGAGCGATGCGCGGGAGGATGGCAACACCGACGATGCGGGTAGCGCGACGCGTTGGCGCGAGGTATCGGTGAGTGGTGAGGCTTCATGTCCGGGGACGTCGTGACGCGGTGTCGTGGTCTCCAGTCGTACGTAATTTCGTCTATCAGACGGCCCGTGCGGCCGTGCTTCATCAGGATTTCGTTCCATGCACCCCATGCTTAATGTCGCGGTCAACGCCGCTATCAGCGCTGCACAGATCATCCATCGCGCGTCGGCCGAACGTCATCGGCTCACCGTGAGCAAGAAGCAGCACAACGATTTCGTCACCGAGGTGGACAGGGCGTCGGAAGCCGCGATCATCGAAACGGTGAGGGCGGCGTATCCGGATCACGCGATTCTGGCTGAAGAGTCGGGGCGGTCGGCGGGCGCGGAGGGGCATTCCGAATTTCAGTGGATCATCGACCCGCTGGACGGCACGACGAACTTCATCCATGGCTTCCCGTATTACTGCGTGTCGATTGCGTTGGCGTATCGCGGCGTGGTCACGCACGCGGTGGTCTACGACCCGAACAGCAACGAGCTGTTCACGGCGACGCGCGGGGGCGGTGCGTTTCTGAACGAGCAGCCGATTCGCGTTGGGAGACAGGGGCAGTTGGCCGACGGGTTGATCGGTACGGGCTTCCCGTTCCGCGAGACGGACGATGTCGAGGCTTACACGCGGTTGTTCGTGGAGATGAGCGGAGCGTGTGCGGGGCTGCGTCGCCCGGGGGCATGTGCGCTGGATCTGGCGAACGTCGCAGCCGGGCGCCTGGACGGCTTCTTCGAGCAGGGCGTGAACGCGTGGGACATGGCGGCGGGCAGTCTGCTGATCACGGAAGCGGGCGGTCGCGTCAGCGACTACGCTGGCGGCGACGCCTTCCTGCATCTGGGCGAAATCGTGGCCGCGAACCCCGCCGTGTACGACGAGATGGTGCCGATGCTCAGGGGGTATAGCCGGACGGTGCAGTGACGTGACAAGTGCTGTGACCGTCAGCGGGAATATTCTGTGCTGCCGAGCCTGTTAGCGGTCTGACGTACGGAGAGTCGTTTGCGAAGAAAACGACGCGCGGGCTGTTCGAAGTAGCGATGGGTGCCGAGTGATACCACAACGATAGCACCGAGAATCACTATCACTCGGCCGCTCAAAATCAGGATGTTGGCGTTCGTCGGCTCCACGAACGCGGTTGGTGCTGACTTCTCGATGATCACGAGGTGCAGCAAATACATCGAGTAACTTGCCTCTCCAAGCGCAACAATCGGTGCCCACGACAGCAGTTTCACGTCATAGCGAGCGCAGCAGAAAATGATGATGGCGATGGCGGGAAGCAGGCCAATAGCGCTAATGGCCTCAACGATCCATGGATTGTCGATTTGAAACTTCAGCACGAACATCGCGATGTAGGCGGTCGTGGCGACTACCGCGATGCGCGCGATGCAGCGCTCGCCAGTTCCCTTCGGATGTTGCCCAAGCATCATATGCGCTTGGGCAATAGCGCTTCCCGTAAGAAACTCCAGAGCGCGAGGGTAGGGCGCAATGTAACTGAACCATGCCGAGAACTGCGTGGCGGGGCTTGCATTCGGATTCTCGATAACGCCCAGCATCGCGCCGAACGCATCGATTGTTGCGCTGTTCTTGCTGATCCATGAGAGCACAAAGGTGCCCACCAGGCAGGCCCCGATAGCCACATATGCCGCGCCCTTCGGCGTCTTCGACAAAAGCATCGCAGCGCAAACAGCCGGGTATATGAGGTACAGGAAAAACTCGGTGCTGATAGACCACAAGACGTGCGTGTAATGGAATGGGAAAGCGATGGGGTGATTACCCACGAATCCATACACCCAGCTTTGCACACCTGCCACCATGTACGGCAGCGCCTCCAGATAAGGCTGGCGCTCCAGAGGACTGCTGTTCAGAAAGAAGTTGCCGCACACCACGTCGTAGACCAGTAGCGCGAGGAGCAAAGGATACAGCCGACTGAAGCGCGCGACGGCGAAGTTATACAGACCGCGTGCCGAACCGATAAGCGTCGAATAGTTGTAATGAATAATGAATCCGCTGAGCACGAAGAAAAGCGACATGCCCAGATAGGCCAGCTGATGAAATGGCTCGGGGGCTGGGATAGCGGGTTTCAACTTCATCACGACCGGCCACAGGTGGTCCATGACAATCGCGAAAGCGGCGAAGAACCTAAGACCGGTAAGCGCTGGAATATCGTTATATTTCATGGGCTTGTGAGGTTTAGATCCGGAATTATCTTCCTTGGCCGAATCATACGGCAGCCGCTTTCAGGCTGTCGAGGCCGTAGGCCCATGCCTGTGTCTACGAGAGGACGACGAGTATGGCGATGGTCGCGAACGATCGTGGGGCGATCGCAGGCGGGGAGTAGAGGAGGGTGGTGGGGGATTGCGGAAAACGAAAAGGGGTTGCGATTTCTCGCAACCCCTTCTGTATTCTGGTAGGCCGTGCAGGATTCGAACCTGCGACCAACGGATTAAAAGTCCGCTGCTCTACCAACTGAGCTAACGACCCAACGAAGAAAAAGATTATAGCGTCGCAGTCGTTATGGTGTCAAGACTTCTGTGACGCAGATGTGTCCGTTTCCGGGGCTTTTCACGCAGTTGCGCGCGAATTTCGCTCAAACGCTGCGCTCAATGCGCCACATCTGATACTTGAACGCGCAGACGCCGCCCGCCAGAATCGCCGCAATCGCGACGAACGACCCGATCGCCAGCGTCGACACGCCCGACAACCCCTGACCCACGGTGCAGCCCAACGCCGTCACACCGCCAAAACCCATCAGCACGCCGCCAACCATGTGGTTCGCCGTATCTTCCGTTCCCTGAAAACCTTCCCAGCGGAAGTTGCGCGACACCAGTGCGTACAGGAACGATCCGGCAATCACGCCCAGCACGCTTGAAATCCCCAGCGTGATGACATTGCTCGTGTCGCTCCACATCATCAGCCAGTACAGCGTGTAGGCCAACGGCGAGACGAACGACAGGGCTTCCATCTTGCCCGAGTTCGTCGCGACGAAACTCTCTTCGAGCGTGTTCGGATTCTCCGCCACGTAACCGATCTTGCCCGACACATACCAGAGCGCGACGATGATCGCACCCACGACCAATCCGCCGAGTAAGTTGTCGAACGTCCAGAACTCACGACGCACGACAGCCGCAATCACGAACGCGCCGCCGATCACCAGACCGAGGATGAGCTGCGCGCGGTGCACATCGCCACCGAACAGGCCACCCAGCAACGTCGGCAGATCCTGCGACGTGGCGAATGTCGTTTGCACGCTGTCGAGCGCCGCAACACGGAACACGGCGAACAAGCCCTTGAGCGTCATGTACGCCGATACGCCGATCATCACGAAGACGAGCAGCGACTTCAGATTGCCGCCGCCGATCCGCACCAGCGTCTTGCTGCCGCACCCGGAGGCCAGCACCATACCCACGCCGAAACACCATCCACCAACGAGATACGACAGCCACGTGAAGCGTGGCGTGGTGTAAATCGCCTTGACCGGATCGATGATGCCAAGCGACGCCATGACGCCGGTGCCGATAGTGGCGACACCGATGGCCAGCCACCACATGCGCATGCGGTTCCAGTCGCCGATGTTGACGATATCGGACAGCGCACCCATCGTGCAGAAGTGCGTGCGCTGGAGCACGGCACCGAACACGAAGGCCAGGCCGAAGGTGAGCCACACGACAGTGTGGGAGAGGGCGGTGAGATCGACGTCGGTCATGAGGCGAGAAGACGATAGCGGCCGTGCCCGGCCGTTCGATGCATTGTCGCGGGCAGCGGGGCGCCACCGGCTTTGTTGTTATCAGACGTGCCGCGCAGCCAGTGCACGATCACATCGCGGGTGCGGTCGCCGTGACGTGCCGGCGACTGTGCGCCCACACGCATCCCCTGAGACGCTGCGCCTCGAACGTTTGGAAAGTCCGTATTCTACTTGAGGTCTCGCGAGACGCCAGAAACGACAACGCCGCCCAAAGGCGGCGTCGTTCGTTTGACGAGTGACCTCATACGGAAGATTGGTTCGCGCAACCTCCCGCAGGGCGTCTTACTTCAGCTTGGCCGCACGCTTCTTGGCCTCCGCTGCCGATTCGCTGTCCGGGTACCGGGCCACCAAATCCAGCAACGTTTTCTTCGCTGCCGCAGTCTGCCCGGATTCCGCCTGGTTGCTGGCAATTGCCAGCATGGCCTCGGCAGCCTTCGGGCTCGTCGGGTACTTCGTCACGATCCCTTGCAGCGTCGCAGTCGACCCCTTCAGATCCTTGTTGGCGTACTGCGCATTGCCAAGCCAGAACTGTGCTTCGGGTTGATACGGGCTGGCGGGATACTTCGCCGAGAAGGTCCGAAAATCCGTTTGCGCACCCTTGTAGTCACCGTTGCGGAATTTCGTCAGCGCGGCGTCAAAGACATCTTTCTCGCCCGGTTGGACGGTGCCTGTCACGCCGCCGACGGTCATCTGCTGCGGTTCCAATTTCTTCAGACGACCATCGAGGTCGGTGTAGAAATCCTTCTGACTCTGTTGCAGGTTCGCAAGCTGGTTCTTCAGATCCTCGTTCTGGCCGCGCTGGTCGGCCAGATCACGTTGCAACTGCTGGATCTGGTTGTTCAAATCCAGCACGTTGCGCGTGAGCCCCTCGATCCGCTGCTTGTCCGAATCCAGACGGCTGCGGATATCGAGGATCGCTTTGCGCGCCTCGTCGTCGTCGAACAATCCGGCATGCGCGAGCGGGCTCAGCACCGAAGTGCCGAGCGTCACCGCGCAGATCATGTTTTTAAGCAAACGAGACGTCATGACGATTCAATCAATAAGCCAGATCGACGCGACGGTCTTGCGCCCAGGTGGCTTCGTCGGTACCCGTAGCCTTTTCCTTGCCCAGCGACACGGCTTCCATCTGGTTGGTGTTGGCGCCCAGCGCCGTCATGGCCTTCAGCACGGCTTCAGCACGCTTCTGACCCAGGGCCAGGTTGTACTCGCTCGTACCGCGCGGGTCGGTGTTGCCCTGGAGCAGCACGTGACGTTGCGAGTACTTGGCCAGGAAGCCGGCGTGTGCCTGGAGCAGCGGGGTGTATTGCGAATCGACGTTGTACGAATCGAAGCCGAAGTACACGCTGCGCTTGGCGAGCGGGCCGTTCGGGTTGTTCAGTTCGTCGGCCGAAGCGTCGACGGGGGCGACAGCGCGGGCGTCGGTCGTGGTCTGACCCTTGTTGGCGTTAGCCTGGTCGTCAAGCTTCACACCCGACGAGCAAGCGGCCAGAGCGGCCAGCGAAGAGATGGCGAGGATATTACGAAGCAGGGAACTCATGTGAGCCTCCGAGTGATGTTGCTGTTGATGTTATTGCATAAAAGGGCCCCAGGAGGGTTCGCGAACTTCCCCTCCCCGAACCTGAAGAATCTGCCGGGTTTGCCCGTCCACCGAGACTGCCGCGAGGACCTTTCGGCCCCCCGATTGCGTTGCATAGAGAATGTACTTGCCGTTTGCGGCAAAACTCGGTGACTCGTCGTGGCTGGTGTCGGTCAGAGCCGTAACATCGCCAGTACTCATATCCTGCACGCACAGCTTGAATCCGCCACCCTGACGCGCGATGAACGCGAGCAACTTGCCGTCGGGACTGATTCGCGGGCTGACGTTGTAACTCCCCTTGAAGGTGACGCGCTGCGCGCCGCCTTCACTCTCGCCACCGGCCGGCATCTTGTAGATCTGCGGACCACCCCCACGATCGCTCGTGAAGAAAATCCATTTGCCGTCCGGGGAATACTGCGGTTCGGTGTCGATCGCGCCGCTGCGCGTCAGACGCTTGAGGCCACCGCCATTGGCGTTGACCTGATAGATCTGCGTGTTGCCGTCACGCGAGAGGGCCACGGCGAGCTTGCTGCCGTCCGGCGACCACGACGGTGCCGAGTTGTTGCCCTTCTCGTTGGCCAGCACGGCGCGGCGGCCGGTCGGCAGATCGTGGATGTACACGACCGGCTTGCGCTTTTCGAACGAGACGTACGCCACCTTGGTGCCGTCAGGCGACCAGGCCGGCGAGATGATCGGCTCGCGGCTGTTGAGCGCGACGCGCGCGTCCTGACCGTCCGAATCCGAAATCTGCAACTGGTAGTTCGGGCCGTTATGCAGCACGTACGACAGACGCGTGGCGAACACGCCCCGGTCGCCCAGCAGCTTCTGATAGATGTAATCGGCGATCTTGTGCGCGGTCAGTCGCAGGTTCGCCTGCGACGAGGTGAGGGCCAGCCCGCCGAGCGGTTGACCGTTCACGGCGTCGTAGAGACGGAAGCTGACCTGGAAGTTGCCGTTGCCCTGGGGAACGATGGTGCCGGAGACGAATGCGTTCGCACCCTTCGCCCGCCAAGTGCCGAGATCGACCGAATCGTCGACACCGACGGTTGCACCGCCCGTGTCGATCTGGTTGAAGCGGCCGCTGTTGCTCAGGTCAGCCTTGACGACGGAGACGATGTCCGTCGGCGCGGTGCCCTTGAAGTTCGACACCGCGATCGGGTAGCGGTTGGTACCGACGCCATTGATCTCGACGGTAAGCGGGGTCTGCGCATGGGCGATCGTGCAAGCCGCAGTGAGCCAGGTGGCCACCAGCGCACGCCATGCATATTGACTGGAAATTCGCATGCGTTCGATTAGTCAGTTACGCGGTGCAAGGGGCATTTTTACCACATCCAAGTGAAAATGGACTTGCAACGCTCGGTTTTCGTTCCCGTTTGACAACATTCCTCATCCCTTCGGTCTGAGGCGAATGTCGAGGGTCGGGGGCGGGGCTTTGCCGTCGATACCGCGCGGCAACGGGTCTGATTTCTTGATGGCGGCCATCGCGGCGGCGTCCCAGGCCGGATTGCCGCTCGACTTGGTCAGCTGCATCGACAGAATGCTGCCGTCGGGCGCGATGCGCACAGCAATGATCGCCTGCGGATTGCCCGTCGTATCGCCGGCATAGGCAATATTCGGCATGACCTTGGCGCGAACACGTTCCGCATAACCGGCCGTACCTGTGCCGCCGGCCCCGGCGCCCGTGCCGCCAGCCTGCGTACCCAGCCCGTTACCGTTGGCGCCCGGCGTGCCGGTCGCCATGCCGCGCAACGACGCCAGACGCTCGGCGCGTGCGGCGTCCGCCGCCTTCTGCGCTGCCGCTTCCTTGGCTGCCTTGGCCTTGGCGGCCTTGTCTTCCGCAGCCTTCTTCTCGGCATCCGCTTTCTTCTGCGCGTCTGCCAGTTGCTGCTGCTTGAGTTGTTCTGCCTTCTTGGCGTCCTCTTCCTTCTGACGCTTCAGTTCGTCCGCCTTTTTCTGCTCATCGGCCTTCTTCTGGTCGGCGAGCTTCTGCTGACGAGCGGCGTCGTCCGCGGCCTTCTTGCGCGCGAGATCGGCGGCTTGTTGCTCGGCGAGCTGCTTCTGCTTGAGCGCTTCCTGACGGGCCTTTTCCTGCTGCGCTTCGAGCAGGCGCGCCTGTTCGGCGGCCTGTTGTTCCTGCTTGCGCTTCTTCTGCTGGAGGGCGATGTCGGCGTCTTCGTCCGGCGGCGTGGGGGCGGCCACGGCCGGCGGCGCCGGTGTGGGCGGCGGCGTCACGACCCGTGGGGTCGGTTCGGCCACTTCGGTGGGCGTCCACAACTCCGCTTCGGAACCGGCAGGCGAGCTGTTCTGCCAGCGCATGCCGTAGAAAAGCAGCGCGAACAACAGCGCGTGCATGAGCAGCGCGAGGAGGAAAGCCCGCCCCGTGCCGCGCTCGCTGTTGTGCGGACCGATGGGACGATCGGGACGGCCCTGACGGGCGACGGTGCGACTCATTTCTGCTTGACGAGCAGGCCCACGCGCTTCACGCCCTGAGCCTTGAGATCGGACATCACGTTCATGACGATTTCGTACCGCACCGACTTGTCGGCGGCGATGACGACCGGCTGATCCGGGTTCGCGGCCTGACGGCCTTGCAGGAACCCGGTCAGATCGCCCGCGCTCATGCGCTGCTCGATGGTGTTCTCACCATCCTTGTAGCGCACCAGCATGCGATTGTCCGCTTCGATATTGACGACCACCGGCGGCGTCTGCTGCTGCGGGCTCGCGTTGGCGACGCTCGGCAGATTGACGATCGACGGCGCGACCAGCGGGGCCGCCACCATGAAAATGACGAGCAGCACCAACATCACGTCGATGTACGGCACGACGTTGATGTCCGCCATGGCGCGACGGCCGCGGCGAGCGTTGCGCATAGAACCTGCCATGTCTCGGCGCTCCCGGAGTGCTTAGTGAATCTGCCGTTGCAGGATGTTGGAGAATTCTTCGATGAAGCTTTCGAAGCGGATCGACAGCCGGTCGATGTCGGTGGCGAAGCGGTTGTAGGCAACCACGGCAGGGATAGCGGCGAACAGACCGATGGCCGTGGCCACCAGCGCTTCCGCAATGCCCGGCGCCACATTGGCGAGCGTGGCTTGTTGCACGTTCGAGAGGCCGCGGAATGCGTTCATGATACCCCACACCGTCCCGAACAGACCAATGTACGGGCTGACCGAACCGACCGACGCGAGGAACGGCAGATTGGCTTCGAGCGCGTCCATTTCACGTTGATAGCAAGCGCGCATCGCGCGGCGTGCACCGTCGAGAATCGCGTGCGGATCGTTCAGGCCCTTTTCGCTCGCCTTGATGTATTCGCGCATGCCCGATTCGAAAATGCGTTCGAGCGAGCCCGTCTGATGACGGTTGTTCAGGGCGCTCTGATACAGCGCCTGAAGATCGCCGCCCGACCAGAAATCACGCTCGAAGCGCTCGGTCTGGGTGCGGGCGCGCCGGATCGCGAAGATCTTGCGGAAAATGTGCGTCCACGAAAGCAGCGAGAGCAGCAGCAGCAGGCCCATGACTGCCTGGGCGAGCACGCTGGCATGCATGACCAGCGAAATGATGGAAAGGTCTTGATCGGGCATGGTGTGGTTATTGACTGACCGGAATTTTTATCCCTGGCTTCAGGCGGCTGCCGGGCGGGCAGGCGCCTGGGCCAGGGCGTTGGCCGCCGTGGCGGCCGACTGCATGGCGAGACGAACGTGTGGCGGAATCTTGCCGGGACGCAACGTCTGCGCGGTCACACAGCCGATTTTGATGCTGCCGCGCGCCAACAGTTCGCTGGTGCCGTCGGGGGCGTCGCGCCAGGCTTCCTGGAGGAAGTCGACGGAGGCGCCGCCCACGCGCTCGATGCGGCTCTTGATGACAACGAGATCGTCGAGGCGGGCAGGGCTCAGGTAATCGAGTGCCGTGGCGCGCACAATAAAGATCATTCCGGTATTGCGGGCCAGTTCAAGTTGCTCGATGCCAAGCGAACGGAGCCACTCGGTTCGGGCCCGTTCGAAGAATTTTAGATAGTTGGCGTAGAAGACGACGCCTCCGGCGTCGGTGTCCTCGTAGTAAACGCGAATTGACCAACTGGTATCAAAATCAGCCATGCCGCGCATTGTATCGGAACGGAGCAGTAACGCCAGTCACGGAAACACAATTTTTCAAACCGGCGGGACAATGAATTGTTTACGAGCGATTATTGAAACCCCAGTGGCGCACCAAACTGGGGCGAAACGTCGCCGATGCCCCGTCTGACGGGGGATTGCGCTGGCGTGAGAGCGTGGCCCGTCTCTATAATGACGGCTCGCAAGCCCCCTGTATTTCAGACGAGACCGCCGTGTGCACACGACGCAGTGCGTGCCCTGCGGCCTCACACCATGCATCCACCTGCGAGGCCCCTGAATTGACTTCCCCCACAACGCAATCTTCCGCGCCCGTCTCCCTTCGCGTCGCCTTCCTCGGTCTCGGCGTGATGGGTTATCCGATGGCCGGTCACCTGCAACGCGCCGGTCATACCGTCACGGTCTATAACCGCACGGCTGCGAAGGCACAGCAATGGGCCAAGGAATACGGTGGCGCGGCTGCGGCCACGCCGGCTGAAGCGGTGCGCGACGCCGACATCGTCGCCGCCTGCGTGGGCAACGACGATGACCTGCGCAGCATCGTGCTCGGTGAGCATGGTGCCTTTGCCGGGATGAAGGCGGATGCCGTCTTCGTCGATCACACCACCGCCTCGGCCGATGTGGCACGCGAACTCTATGCCGTCGCCCGCGAGAAGGGGCTGCACTTCGTCGACGCCCCGGTCTCGGGCGGTGAGGCCGGCGCGAAGAACGGCGTACTCACGATCATGTGCGGCGGCGATGCGCCGGCGTTCGACCGCGTGGCGGCCACGCTCGGCGCGTACGGGCGTGCCGTCACCCGCATTGGCGAGGCCGGTGCCGGTCAGTTGGCCAAGATGGTCAATCAGATCTGCATCGCCGGTCTGGTGCAGGGGTTGTCGGAGGCGATCAACTTCGGCCAGCGCGCCGGGCTGGATATGCCGCTGGTGCTCGACGTCATCAACAAGGGCGCGGCCGCGAGCTGGCAGATGGATAACCGCGGTCAGACGATGATCGACGGCAAGTTCGATTACGGTTTCGCCGTCGACTGGATGCGCAAGGACCTCGGGCTGTGTCTGGCCGAAGCGCAGCGTAACGGCGTTTCGCTGCCGGTCACGGCGCTCGTCGACCAGTTCTACGGCGACGTTCAGGCGCTGGGCGGTTCGCGCTGGGACACGTCGAGCCTGATTCACCGCCTGCGCGTGTTGTCGGGCAAGGCATAAGCCCGTTGTAAGCACACATCGGTCGGAACCCGCGAAGGCGGGCGGGCGGTGGACGGCAATGTGCCGGCCCCGTCCGCCCGCCTTTGTTTATGCGGCTGAGGTATCAAATATTCGAAATATCTCCGGGTTTGTCTGCAATCGTCGGAATAGACGATTCGCACTAGAATGCGGAAAACGGGACGTCGCGGTGATATGGCGCGGCGGCACGGCGGCGTGGCAGCTTGGGAGCGGGCTGGGGCGGTGGCGTGTCGACGTAGGAGTGTAGGGAGGCCGCCGCGATCGATAACGATCTAGAACACAACTCGAACCCGAGATCCAACCGACATGAGCAATCAGTCGAACGCCGCGGCCGTCCGCGCATTTCGCATTCTGGAAATTCTCAGCGCCTCTGGCGCGCCGATGACACTCGCGGAGATTGTCGCCGCGATCGGTCTGCCCAAGCAGACGGTGCATCGCATTCTCAAACAGCTCGAAGCCGCCTGGCTCGTCACTCGCGAGGCGGGGAGCCGTCACTACGAGCCGTCGTCGCGGGTACGGGCGATGGCCGTCAATGCCCTGATGCACGTGGGGCCGGCGGCAGCCCGTCATGCGGTGCTTCAGCAGTTGGTCGACAAGCTCGGGGAAACCTGCAATCTGTCGATGCTCTCGGGCGACGACCTCGTCTACCTCGACCGCGTAGAGACCGACTGGTCGCGCCAGCTCAAGCTGTCGCCCGGCTCGCGCGTGCCGTTGCACTGCACGGCCAGCGGCAAGTTGCTGCTCGCCTTCCTGCCCCGGGCGCGACGCGAGAAGCTGATCGCGCACCTGCCGCTGCGACCGCGCGCGGAGAACACCATCACCGACCTGGAAGACTTGCGCGATGAGTTGGGCGAGACACGCAAGCGTCGCGTGGGGACCAACAACGAGGAGCACGTGCCGGGGATGATCGCAGTAGCCGTACCGGTGATGCTCGATCGCAATCGTGCGTGCGCCGCCATCGCGGTGCAGGCGAGCGCGCAGCACTGCACGCTCGACAAGCTCATGACCTTCCTGCCCGAACTCCGGGACGCCGCCGAGACGATGGCGGCAACCTTCAACGAGTAAGAACGCGTCAGCGACACGGCGTCGCAGAAGGCTGGGTGCCGGCACGGTGAAGACTGTGCCGATGCCTGCGCCACGCCATCGGTGCGCCGCGTCCGCGTTACGACGTTATTGCGTCACTGCACCGTCGCTGCACCCTCGCGCGATGCCGGTAACGGCGGAGAGGGATCGGCCGGCGTGAGCGCTTCGAAGATCTGTTCGAGCTGCTTCGCGCCCTGCGCGGATTCGGCGCGCATGCGCGGTCCGATGAAAATCGGATCGAGAATCAGGAACAGCAGATTCGGCGTGCGATAGATGAAGTCGCGCTCGAAGCGGGTGCCGGTGCCGTCCGGGGTGATCTTGTAGCGCACTTCTCCCGACGGGCGTCGGTTCATCTCGCCTTCGATACGCCATTCGTACGGCGGCTTCGCCTCGACCACTCTCCAGTGAAGAATGCCGTGACGGCCCGCGAGCCGGAACTCTTCGGCCACTTCATCCCCGAGCTTCAGCGGATGATCAGTTTCGCCTTGCACAGCCAGCGACGCCGGATGCCACTTCGGCCAGTTTGCCGGTGTGGTGGCGTAGTCGTAGACCGCTTGCGGGGGCGCGCGCAACGTGGCCACGCTCACGACGTGGGTCTTGCGCTCGAACGGCAGCGGCAGCAACGAGAGCAGGGCGATGATCGCCACCGCCCCCAGCAGAATCAGGAAGGCTCGCTTCATCGGTGCGCGCTCACGCACCGGCAGGCGAATCGAGTTCGACATCGACCATCAGGTCGTCGGCAAGGCTTTCGAGAATTTCGCGCAGCGACTCGGTGCTCACGCTGGTGGGCACATGAAGCCGCGCGGTCGCACGAAAGAGCGTGCCGCCCGACATCGACCCCTCGACGCATTCCGTCGCGAGTTCGTCGATGGAGATGCCGCGCGTGAAGAGCACGTGAGAGATTTCCTTGACGATACCGGGGTGGTCCTGGCCGACCAGATCGAGCTGAAGCATGCGGGCTGCCGGATCGGCGGCGGCGCTTTGCGCCCGCGTCACGGAGATTTGCAGGCCTTGCGTCTCCAGCCCGTGCATGGCTTGCGTGAGCGCGTCGGCCTGATTGTCCGGCACTTGCAGATGGATGATGCCGGCGAACTGGCCGGCAAGATTGGCGAGACGGCTTTCGAGCCAGTTGGCGCCGGCAGCGGTGGCGCGATCGGCAATGGCATTGACCAGACCGGGGCGATCCGGACCAATCACGTTGAGAATGAGGGACGTCGTCATCACAAGCTCCGTCGAAACTGATGGGCAAGAGGCGGCGCAGGCCGCACGTGAATCCCCGGCGTGGGCCGTGGCGTGCAGCAGGCTCAAGTGTAGTGCAATCGCAGGGTGTGCCGCTACGGCTGGCGTGAGCGCTATCGCTGGTGCGGGTGGTTGGCGACGATGCCCCTCGCAGGCAGGGGCCGACGACGCATCAGGGGCGGTCCGCCGCCATGGCGAGCAGCGCAATGACGGTCGCGTCGTCCGTCTGCGCAAAGTCGCTGTACGCGATGCTGACGGCATAGAACGGTTGCGGGGTTTCGAGGCAGACGACGGCGTCGGCGAGCGTGGCGAGACGGGCGATGGCTTCACGCGCCCCGACCGGCGCACATGCGACGAGTGGCGTCGCACCCAGACGCCGCATCGCCCGCAGCGCCGCTGTCATGGTGGCGCCGGTCGCGATGCCGTCGTCGACCAGCACGACCGGACGCCCCGCCACGTGCGGCGCACCGCGTCCCGGGGTGTAGGCCTGGCGCCGCTGCTGGATCAACGCGCGCTGCCGCGCGCTTTCATGCGAGAGGTACGTGCCGGTCGCGCCGAGCGAGAGCGCATGATCGGCAAGGAAGATGCCGCCGAACTCATCGACCGCGCCGACCGCCAGTTCGGCCTGATGGGGTGCGCGCAGCTTGTGCGCGAGCAGGACGTCGAGCGTGCCGTTCAACTGACGCGCGATGGGCATGGCCACCGGTACGCCGCCGCGCGGAATGGCAAGGACAAGCGGCGGCGCGCAGCGCGCGAGCAGTTCATGGCCGGCGAGGACTTCGGCCAGCGCATTGCCTGCGGCAGCACGGTCGAGAAACGAGGCAACGGCAGCCATGGCAAGGGGCGGGGGCAAGCCCGCGGGTGAGTTGGCGAGCGCGGCTGGGACGTTTCCCATCCACAATCGCCATCCTAACGCCGGACCCTGATGCCCGTTTGCGCTGGCTTGGCCGGGATGCCTTCAGCGCGAGAACAGTTCCGGCAACGTCCCGACGAGCAGCGTCACGCCGGAGCAGGCCAGCAGCGCGAGCACCATGCGTCGGAAGGCATGATCCGAGAGGAACTGGAAGGCCCATGCGCCCGCAAGTGTGGGCAGGATCATCGAGGGCACGGCAATGGCGAAGACGTGCAGCGTCTGCGCCGTGATCACGCCATGTACGGCGTAGAGCGTGATGGTCAGCGTGTGCATCACGATGAAGAAGATCTGCATCACGGCGCGCTGCATGTCCTTGTCCCAGCCGCGCAGCGTGCACCACAGCGTCGGCACCACGCCCACGAGCCCGCCGATGCCGCCCATCACCCCGCCGATGAAGCCGACGACGCCATCTGCTGCGCGTCCGCCGTGTTGAATGCGTGGCAGGCGCGAAGCCAGCAAAAGCAGCGTGCAGTAGACCACGAGGATCGCGCCGATGCCCGCCCGGAACCACACCGGATCGAGGTAGCGCAGGATCCACACGCCGACAGGCACGCCGACCAGACCGCAAAGCACGAAAGGTGCGAGTCGGCTCAACGGCACGGCGCGACGCGCGGCCCGCAACCCGAGCAACTGACCGATGAGGGAGCAGAAAGCCGCGAGCGGACCCGCCAGCGTGGGCGGCAGCGACCACGCCCAGAAGGACAGGGCGACGAGACTGAAGGCGAAGCCCGACAGGCCTTGCACGAAGCCGGCGATGCAGGCGCCGAGAATCAGGGGAACGAGATGAAGCGAGGGATCGACGGTCATGGTTTCTTGTTTTCCGCCGACATTATGCGGCGATCCCGTCGCGAGATGAACGGGCGCCGTGCTTCTGACGATGCGTATGGCAGGTGGGTCGCCCTGCTGGGGCGGCCCACCGCGACCCTATGCACCGGTCATTGACGACTCAGGCGTGATGTCCGGCCTGCCAGCACTGCCACGCCGCCACGAACAATGCGCCGACGGTGATGCCCAGTGCGGCACCCGCCAGCGCGTCGCTCGTCCAGTGATAGGCGGAGGCGAGCTGGCCGAAAGTCGTGAGCGCAATGGCGATCGCGCAAGGCACGCGAAGCACGCGGTGGCGCAGCGCGAGCACGGTCGTGAAGGCGAGCATCACGGTGAGGTGTCCCGACGGGAACGACGCATAGGCGTAGTTGCTCGCGAAGAATTTGAACTCGAAAACGCCGTCGCGCAGATACGACGGATTCTCATGAATCCACGTGTCGGGCCACGTGCGGCCGAAGACGTATTTCAATGCCTGCTTCGCCAGGCTGCTCACGCCGACGGCGCCGGCTGCGAGCCACAGCGACACGGCCCACGACGGCAGCCGACGACGGAAGAACAGCACTGCGCCGATGATCAGAAACGCCGGCCATGCCGCCACGAACAGCGGCGCCGGCAGCTCGGCGACGTGCTGAATCCAGGGCGTGCCCTGCGTGTGGGCATGGGCGAAGTCGACGACAGGCCGGTCGACCCAGGGGATGGCAACGAGCGCGAGCAGCAGGCAACCCAGCGCGCTCCACAGGGCGGTGCGCAGGCAGGGCGTGGAGGTCGGGTTCGGGGGCGGGGCGGTCCGGGGGGATGGGGGTGTCGGTGACGCGGCGTTCGGAGCGAGTTCAGTCATGACGCGATTTCAGGAAATGGGGGGGGCATGCGGACATGCGTTGAGACGGCGTCATGGTAGTCGTCATCGACGCGTGGTGGATGTCCCGATCCCAAAGTCCGGACATCCACGCAGCGTTGAGCGCGGTTCGACAGATGAACCGGGCGGCTTGCCCGTCGTGCGCATCGTGCGCCGCGGCGATGGCGATTTGATGACGGCGAAGGACGGAGCGTTGTATGCGCAACATGTCCGGATGTCTTGAGAATCAAAGATTTTTTTGCGGCAAAGTGGGGCAACGTCCTACAATCGTCCCCTACATAAATGTCGGATAGGGTTGGATGGTAGTTCGCGGGACAAAACAAAATCAAAATTGCATGCGGGGGCAGTAGTGAACCGGGGATTCGAGAGCATCATCGATCGACTGGCGCGCGAGTTCTGGCGCGCCGCGCACTTGCGTGAGCAGCAGCACGCGCAATCGCAGGCGCGTTCGCTGGCGGAAGTCCGTGCGTT
Source organism: Pandoraea sp. ISTKB (assembly GCF_001721285.1). Lineage (NCBI taxonomy): Bacteria > Pseudomonadati > Pseudomonadota > Betaproteobacteria > Burkholderiales > Burkholderiaceae > Pandoraea > Pandoraea sp. ISTKB. The sequence continues at coordinate 184,614 of NZ_MAOS01000028.1, read as the reverse complement.
GGATCAGGCGCAGCGCGCCTGGGAAGAAGCGCCTGCGGGCGACGCGGCGGCAGGCGAGCGTCTGCATCTGGCCTGGCGTCAGGCGGAGGCGGCTGCGCAGGGCGCTCGCGCCAAGTTCGAAATGGCGAGGCTGGAGCGTTTGCTGGCCGACGGCCTTGCTCGCGACCTGCGTATTCCGCCGGCCGACCTGCGGGCGCGCAACACGCCGCCGGTGCTCGACACGCGCCATCTCCCGAAAGTCCTGCCCAAACCCGAGTGGGAAGCCTTTGCGCCCGAAAAGCCGGGACGGTTGGCGCTGGCCATGCCGGGAGCGTCGGGCCGTTATGAGCAGGCCGTCGCCAAGGCGCGCAGCGAATTCGTGCATACCGAACGGGAGTACGAAGCATCGAAGATCCGTCGCACGCAAGGATCGATGATTCTCCAGATCGCGCAGCAAAAGGCCACCGAGGCCGCGCGAGCCGAGAGTGCGCGTCACAACGCGGCGGTGGCCGACTTCGAGGGCGCTTTGCTGCGCGGCGAAGCGGCGGCCGTGACCGGCTATGCACGCATCGTGCTCAGCCGAAGCCCATATCCGGAAGCTTTCACGCAGACACTCGCCGCGCATTACGTCGAGACGCACAAGTTGCTGGCCATTGGCTACGATGTGCCGACACTTGATGCCGCCGTGCCTATTGCCCTCGACTACCACTACAACGCGGCGGACGCGACCGTGCAAGGCGTGCCGGCGGGGGAGGCGAAGCGTGCGCAGGTCTATGCCAGTGCGTTGCGCCAGATCGTGTTGCGCTCGCTCCATGAATTGTTCTCGGCGGACCCGCTGCGTCACGTGGGCGCCATCGTCTTCAACGTGTATGCGAGCGACGGGGACGAGCGGGTCTGCCTCGCAAGCGCGCACGTGGCGCGTGCCGACTTCGCGGCACTCGTGCTGACGGAGGGGGACGCCGCGACACATCTGGCGACGCTCGGCGCACGAGTGTCGACGCGTCCCGAAGCGTTGCTCGCGGTGACGCCGGTCGCGGGCGTGGACATGACGCAGGTCGTCACCGATGCCGACGTCGCCGTCGATCGCCGCTTCAATCTGATGACGCTCAGCGACAAGGATTTCACGCAGGTGATGTTCCATCTGCTGCGCTCGCATGGCTTTGAAGGTCCGCCACTGTTGCCGGGCGAACAGGAGGGCATGCTGACCTGCCGCGCGTGGGATCCGCATCCGATTTTCGGGGGCGATGTCGTCGTCCAGATCTTCCGCGTGATGGACCGCACGGCGCGACTGGAGATCGCGGTGGCCCGCGCCATGCTCGCCGAGATGCAGCAGATCGGCGCGGCGCGCGGCATGCTGATTACGACCGGCGAGTTCGACGAGGGCGTCGAGGAGTTCGCACGCGACCGGCGCATCGAATTGCTCTCCGGCCATCATCTCGTGTTCCTGCTCAAGGAGAATGCCGGCGTCGACGCGAGCGTCGTGATACCGGAAACGATCGATACGACCGCCGTCCTGTTTTGAGGGATGTCCGGGTTGCGTGATGGGCGGCCTGCTATAGTGGGCCGACCTGACCCCACGTCATTCACATCACGGAGGATCGTATGTCCCGAGGCATGGAATGCAAGGCACGCACCGTCAACCCGACCCGCACCGGTTTCACTCGATGGGCACGGACAGGTGCACGAGGTGTACGGATAGGGGCGATCGGCTTCGCGCTGGTAACGGCGCTCGGTGTGCCGATGTCGGCGCATGCCCAGCTCGATCTGCTGAAGAACGCCGTAGGTGGCGGCACTTCAGGCGGCACTTCAGGCGGTAGCGCCGGCGGGCTGCCGGGCGGACTGGGCGGGCTGGCGTCGTCGGGATCGCTGACGTCGAGCAGCATCGGCAATGCGACCGGCGTGCTCCAGTTCTGCATCAAGAACAACTATCTCGGTGGCGCGAATCTCGATTCCGCAACCGACGTGAAAGACAAGTTGCTCGGCAAGATCGGTACGCAGTCGGGATCGGCCGCCGCCAGCCCGGGGTATCTCGACGGCGTCAAAGGCATGCTGTCGTCGCCGGACGGCAAGACCGTCGACCTGAACGGCGGTGGCCTCAAGGAACAGCTCACGCGCAAGGTCTGCGACAAGGTGCTCGATCAGGCCAAGTCCTTCCTCTGACGACGGGCATCACGCCGTACGAGACGGGCCACGCCGGTGGTCCGTCGTGTATGCCCCCGGCGGCGTGACTCGCCGTCGTGGCATCAAAAAAATTCCATCGATTGGGTCTTTGCGCCGGGCCACGCCTGGACGTACGCTAAGCGTCATTCCCCACCCGCCGCCTTTGACCGGAGTCATCGATGTATCAGCCCGCCGCTTTCACTGAAGATCGTCCCGAAGTCCTGCACGATCTGATTCGCCAGCATCCGCTCGGCCTGCTGGTAAGTGCGGGCGCACAGGGGCTGATCGCCGATTCGATCCCGTTCCTGATGTACGCGCAGGAGGGCGAGTTCGGTACGCTGCGCGGACATCTGGCCCGCGCCAATCCGCATGGCGCGGCATTGCGCGATGTCGATGAGTGTCTGGTCGCGTTCACCGGCGCGCAGGGATACATCACGCCATCGTGGTACGCGGCCAAGGCCGAACATGGCAAGGTCGTGCCGACGTGGAACTATGCCGCCGTGCACGTGTGGGGCACACCGCGCGTGATCGACGACGCGGCCTGGCTGCGGCGTCTCGTCGGCGATCTCACGCAGTCGCAGGAGCAGGGACGTCCGGCACCGTGGGCTGTGGAGGATGCGCCGGCGGACTACGTAGATAGCATGCTGCGCGCTATCGTCGGTGTGGAGATTCCGATTCGCCGCATCGAAGGCAAGTTCAAGATGTCGCAGAACCGGCCGATGCCCGATCGTGTGGGCGTGGTGAATGGTTTGCGCGCCGAAGGGCCGTCGAGCGAAGCTTTGGCGGCGCTCGTCGCAAAACGCGGCGACGTGCCCGGCGCGTGAGTGCCTGAGCTGGTTGGCGTCGTGATGGGCTTTGGCTCGCGCGGGGCGCATCTCGTCATGCCGGAGCGCTGGTAACGAAACGAAACAATTCCGTCTCACGGCGACCGGTTTCGCGCTGCGATCCCCGCATACAATGCGGCAACCCAACTCGGATGCCGCAATGAAAACGCTGCTCCTCATGCTCGCGCTGATGCTCTGCCTGCTCTTTCTCGAGCAGGCATGGTTGCCGAGCGCGCAGGCGGATGAGTGCGACAACCTCGGCCCCGCTCAGACGTTGCAATGCGCTGCCTATGGCGCGGGGAACGTGGTCCCCGAATAGCCGTTCATCCGCTACAATCGCACCCCCTTACATCCTCCCCTAAGCAGTGCGATGAAGCAGTCTCGATGGACGGTCACCGCAGTGCGCGCAAGCCGCTTGCGCGCGATGGCCGGGCAGTTGGTTATCTCCACCGCAGTCGCTGTCGTGGCCTTTGGCGCCGCGCCGCGCGACGCCCAAGCCGCCGCGAGCGCGTGCGGCAATCACTACTGGTCCGGCACCGCGCCGGATATCACGAACAGCGCCATGACACGCGCGGCGCGCGAGGTGTGCTTCAGCGCGTTCGGCGTCATGCACTCGGGCGTTACGCGCACGCCGCTCTGGTCAGCCGAGCATCTCACGCGCGCCAACCTGAGCGATGCCCGTCAGATCTCGCGCGTGAACAGTTTCCACGCCGAAGCGCAGCTTCCGCCGGGGGAACGCGCGGAGTTGCGCGATTACGTGCGTTCGGGTTACGACCGGGGGCATATGGCGCCGTCGGCGGACATGCCGGATGCGCAAGCGCAGTCCGAGAGCTTTTCGCTGTCGAACATGGTGCCGCAGAACAGCGAGAACAATCGCTACCTGTGGGCCGGCATCGAGTCGAGCGTGCGCAAGCTCGCGCAGGATCGCGGCGAATTGTTCGTCATCACCGGACCGCTTTTCAAGGGCAAGACGATCACGCAGGTCGGTGATCGTGTGATGGTGCCCACGCAGTTGTTCAAGGTCGTCTACGACCCGAAGCGCAAGCAGGCGGGCGCGTATCTTGTCGCGAATGAAGCCACGGGCGATTATTCGGTCGTGAGCGTGGCTGAACTCGAGACATTGGCCGGGATCGATTTCTTCCCCGGCATGCCCGCGAACGTGAAGAAAACGGCGATGTCGCTGCCCGCACCGAAAGCCGCGGGCGGTGGCAGCAAGCGCAAGCGTGAGCCGGACGTGCCGACGTATCGGGAGGTGCAGACCGTGCTCGACTTCCTGCGTACGATCATTCGCTGAGCGTCACGGTAGCGTCCCGGGCCGGTTGCGCTGGACGTTGCCGGGCGACCTGCGGCTCAAGCCCTTTCACGACTGATTTCCCCCCGATTCAGGAGTTTTCCATGTCGACCCCGTCTTCTGCTTCTGCTTCCGCTTCGGCTACGGCCGGTTTCGCACCGTTCGCCAACGACGCCGACGCCCTAACGCTCGGTGAACTGAACGTCGAAAACCACACCGACTACGTCGCCATCTTCGGTAATCTCGAGCTGCGTCGCGACGCCGAAGGGCTGCGCCAGGCGCAGGCGCTCAAGGCGGTTGTCGATGCCATCGTGGCAACGTTGGCGAGTGCGGACCTGCCCGAAAAGGCGCAAACGCCAGCCGGGACGACCGCCAGGCCGGTTCGAAATCCGTTTGAATCTTGACTGAAGTGAGCCACGTGGGGTGGGGCACTCACCTTGCCCCGGGATTTACCCCAAATCTGTCGCATATTTAAAGAATCGATGTTGCGCTGCACGAAACCCTTCCCATGCCGCGCCGATTCCCTCATGCCGGTTCTGGACGCCTGCCTTATCGGGCAGGCGTTGCCTGCGACACGCCTTGCGTAACGCCCTTCGGAATTTTGCGAATTCCACGGTTCATGCGGGTTGCGCGACAACTTGTCGCATCTGCGACATTCTGTCGCATTGACACTCGCCGACAAAAATCACGAATCGCGTCACGGTGACGGTTTTTGCCGTGCCACCTTCACGTCTCGAAAACCATACGAATCCCGTGTTTTGCTTGCGGCGACGCAGCACAGATAGGGGGTTTACCGCTCGCAGACAAAGCGCATACTAGCCCTGCGTCTCGTCGATTCCGATCATGTGAATCGATGACCGGCAAGGCTACGAACACTAAACAACGCGAGGTTTTCTATGCACATCCGTTGGAAAAAAGTGTATTCGAGTGGTTGGGGAACGATTCATCACGATGCACCCCGTTCCCGTCGCAGCGCAAGTGAGCGCGAGCAACTCTTTCAACGCCTGTTGGCAATCGCGATCGCCTGTAGCGTCGGCGGTTTCGTCCTGTTGTCAGTAGGTGCGGCCTTCCTGGGACGCTAAAGTCACACCCCCTTCCTTTTCGTGCGCGGCACCGCCTCCGGCGGATTGCCGCGCTACGTTGCCTTTCACGATTCCCGTGATTCGCTTCTGAATCATTCCCTTCGGTCGCCTCTGCGGGACGCGCTTTGCAAGCGTCACGGCACGCCTCGATTTGCACTTTCAATCGGGCGATTAGAACGGGTGTCCATCCCGTATTTGAAACGTTTTGTTACAGACCTATTCTTCTGCCCTAAATACTGTTCGGGCAAAATTCCCTGAGTCGTTCAAAATTCCACGTTAAAGACAGGTGGTGCTTTACGATAAAGCACACTTTACGCGTCGATATCTATCGTCGATGACGTGGTCTCTCGTGGTTTCTGCGTCGCATTCTACGAGTTCACGCTATTGCAATTCCAGAAGAATAGTGCGATCTTGAGGCGAAAGCGCGGCGTCGGAATTTCAGGAAGATTTCGGGTGTTGCTGGTTACCTGACTTGCCCGGATTTATCCGAATTGTCTTGCGCCTCAAAAGTTTCGATAAAGAAGAAAAGAACAAGCAGTGCGGGCCGGTTTGATTGATTTGTGAGGTGCGCCATGGAAATTCGCTGGGAAAAGCTGTACTCGGGCGGATTAGGTCGTTTCTACGACACTTCGGAATCCAGCCGCCGCCGGGCGCGGCGTGCACAGTTGGCATGGTTTGGCGTGGTCATCTCGATTGGCGTCGCCATCGGGGCCATCGCCATCGCATGGCGCTGGATCTGATGCGCGCGAACGCGAAGCATCACTCGGGGATGGCTGGCTTGCTGGTACTCCTCGCCGTTGCGGCGAGCGGGTCCGTGTACGCGCAGACAGCGTCGATGCCGACCGAACCGCTCGATAGCGGCGGTCAGCCATGCGGCGCGATACGTGCGCTACCTGCGAATGTCACCGACTACCGGTACGAAGTGACGAACCGTTGCGAACGACCGGTGACGTTTTACTGGCGCTGCAACGCGGCGGACGCCGAACATTCGGTAGACGTGTCCGGCAAGGGCACGCAGTCGGCAACGTGCGTCAAGGCCAGCGGGGCAGCGGGCGAGATCGTGTTCCGCTTCGGGCCGCCGGGCACCGGTAACTGACAACCCCCATCCCTCCGTTCTTCGACCGACGTCGAGCGCTGTGCGACTGTGCAGCGGCTCGCGCCTTCGTACGACGGCACGCTCCCGGCGTCTTGCCGTCCGGTCGCCACACGCGGTCGGAATGGCTATCATGACGACATATTGGCGCGCGACCTGTCGCCGTCATCCAGACATCCCCCGAAGCCCATCCCCCAGGACATTCCCATGACCGATACCGTCACCCCGACTCAGCCGTCGCTCGACACGGCGGCATTGCGTGAATTCGTCGAACGCAAATGGAACGACGAAATCCTGCACGCACTGACCGATTACATTGCTGTGCCCGCCAAAAGCCCGGGCTTCGACGCCGACTGGGCGCGCAACGGTTACATCGATCGTGTGGTGCGCGACGCCGCGCAGTGGGCTGAGCGCCAACCCGTGAAGGGGCTGAAGCTCGAAGTGATTCGTCTGGAGGGCCGCACGCCGGTGATCTTCTTCGAAGCGCCGGCCACGCGCTCGGGCAGCACCGAGACGATCGTGCTCTACGGGCATCTGGATAAGCAGCCGGAGTTCGACGGCTGGCGCAAGGACCTCGGGCCGTGGACGCCCAAGTTCGAGGACGGCAAGCTCTACGGTCGCGGCGGTGCCGACGACGGCTACGCGATCTATTCGAGCGTGACGGCCCTGGCTGCGCTCGACGCGCAGGGCGTGGAGCGTCCGCGCTGCGTGGGACTCATCGAGACATGCGAGGAGTCGGGCAGCTACGACTTGCTGCCGTACGTCGACGCTTTGCGCGAGCGTCTCGGTCGGGTGAGCCTCGTCGTGTGCCTCGACTCGGGCGCGGGCAATTACGACCAGTTGTGGCTGACGACTTCGCTGCGCGGCCTGATTTCCGGCAGCCTCGAAGTGCAGGTGCTGGACGAGGGCATCCATTCGGGCGGTTACGGCGGCATTGCGCCGTCGAGCTTCCGGATCATGCGTCAGTTGTTCGAGCGTCTGGAAGACGCGGGCAGCGGCACCGTCCTGCCAAAAGGCTTCCATAGCCCGATTCCGCTGCAACGTCTGAAGGAGGCCGAAGCTACGGCGCACATTCTCGGCGACGACGTCTGGAAGAAGATGCCGTGGGCCTGCGGTCAGGACGGCCTGTCGGTCTTGCCGACGACGACCGACCCGCAGGAAGCGCTGCTCAATTCGACGTGGCGTCCGTCGCTGTCGGTGACGGGCGCGGCCGGGCTGCCGGCGCTGGCCGACGCGGGCAACGTGCTGCGTCCGCGCACGGCGTTCAAGCTGTCGCTGCGTTTGCCGCCGCTCATCGATGCCGCGCAGGCCGTGCAGGAGCTCAAGGCGTTGCTCGAAGTCGATCCGCCGTACAACGCCAAGGTGACGTTCAAGTCCGACGCCGGCGCGGCTTCAGGCTGGAATGCGCCGGACGTTGCACCGTGGCTGACTTCCGCGCTGAACACCGCGTCGCAACGTCACTACGGGGCGGACGTGGCTTACATCGGCCAGGGCGGCACCATTCCGCTGATGAACACCCTGCAAGCGGGCTTCCCGACGGCGCAATTCATGGTGTGCGGCGTGCTTGGCCCGAAGTCGAACGCGCACGGGCCGAACGAGTTCCTGCATGTGCCGTATGCGAAGAAGCTCACGGCGGCCGTGGCGGAAGTCATCGCGCTGGCGCCGTAAGTCACAGCGCGCGCAGGTCATACGGCCTGTACACCGCGCGCACGCAAGTCGATGCGAAGTCGATGCAAAACGGGCCGCACTTATGCGGCCCGTTTTGCGTTTGTGCGTTTTGCGTTCGATGCCGGGAGATGGATCGCCAGCGATCAAAGGCGGTGCGTCGCGGCTTCCATGACCTGCACGCCGCGCATGAAGTCGTCGAGGTCCATGTGCTCGGCGGGGTTGTGCGAGCCGTTGGCATTACGCACGAACACCATGCCGCTTGGAATCCCGGCGTTGGCAAAGATCGCGGCGTCGTGCCCCGCGCCGCTCGGCACGCGTTCCTGCGGAAGATCGAACGAACGGCACACGTCTTCAAGCACAGACGACACGTGCTTGTCCATGATCGCGGGTGCCGACGACAACCGCCGGTCGAAGACGAATTTCACGCCGCGATCGCGCTCGATGGCGCGGCACTCGGTGCGCATCAGTTCATAGAAGACATCGAGCGTGTCGGGACTCTGGCTGCGGACTTCCAGACTGAAATCGACCTTGCCGGGGATGCGCGAAATGGCGTGCTCGGCGGGATCGGTGCCGACGATGCCGGTCGTCACGACCATGTCGATGCCACGCTCGAGCAGCGCACGCCAGTGTTCGTCCAGACGCGTGATGAGATCGGCCACCGCGAACATGGCGTCGTGACGCAGCCAGCGCGGCACCGCACCCGAGTGTCCGGCTTCGCCGATGCACGACACGCGATTGTGACGCACGTTGCCGCGAATGCCGGGTACGATCGCCACGGGCATCTTGCGCGCGATCATCACCGGCCCCTGCTCGATGTGAAGCTCCAGCCACGTTCTGGCGCGCGACGCATCGAAGAGCGTCTCGCCTGCGCGAATCGCGTCGACGTCGGCGCCGGCCTGCGCCATGCAGTCACCGAGCGAGCGGCCGTGCGTGCGATGCGGCATGGCCAGATCGGCATCCGTCAGCTTGCCGAACAGCGCGCTCGATCCCATGTAAGCGCGACCGAACCATGCGCTTTCTTCGCCGCGCAACGCCAGCACACGCACCGGTGTGGCGGTATGACGCCCGCTGCGCCGCTGCTCGACGAGGCACAGCAGACCGGCGACGATGCCTGCCAGTCCGTCGTAGTTGCCGCCTTGCGGGACGGAGTCGAGATGCGAGCCGATCCATGTGGCAGGGGCGTCGCCGGTATCTTCTGGCAGCGTGAAGATCAGGTTGGCGGCGCGGTCGCGGGTGACGGCAAGGCCGTGGTGTCCGGCCCATTCCGTGAGATACGCCGCCGCCGCGTTTTCGCCGTCACCGTAGCTGTCGCGGGTGATGCCGACGCCATCGCTGCCGAGGCGACGCAGGTCGCTAAAGAGTTGCCCGGCCAGCGAGGCCAGTGCGTCCGGTTCCAGCGTCGGTTCCGCATTCGGGGCGGCGTTCAGATCCGCGTTCAGTTCCGCGTTCAGTTCCATGAGTGTGCTTCTTTTCGCGTGATGCCGTGCGAGGGTTGCAGGTAGTGCTTTGCCATGACGTTCGGATAATCGCGTAACGTCTCAGCCCGACTGTTGCGCGAAGCGCAGCCAGCGGTCGGTCAGCTGGGCGTCGAGGGCGACACCGCCGGTGAGCGACGCGAGCTTCTCTACGCCTTGGGTGTCGCAGTACGCGGCGACGCCGTCGACGATATGCCCCATGACGGCGGGATCGCGGAACGACGCTGTGCCGACCTGTACCGCGCTCGCACCGGCGAGCATGAATTCGACCGCATCGTCCGCTGTCTCGATCCCGCCGCAGCCGATGATCGGAATGCGCACCGCGCGATGACATTGATGCACGAGCCGCACGGCCAGCGGTTTGATCGCGGGACCCGAGAGGCCGCCCATCACATTGCCGAGTTTCGGCTTGCGTGTGCGCACGTCGATCGCCATGCCGAGCACCGTATTGCCCATGACGATGGCGTCGGCGCCGGCGTCTTCCGCCGCACGCGCGATCAGCGCGATCTGTCCGGCGTTGGGCGTGAGCTTCACCCACAACGGGTGCGACGTGCGACGCCGGATCGCGCTGACTGCCTTGTACGTGCTTTCCGCCTGCATCGCGAAGGCCATGCCGTCCGCTTCGAGATTGGGGCAGGAGATGTTCGCCTCGATCGCGGCGACTTCCGGCAGCGAGAGTGTCTCGCAGGCTTCGGCGAACGATTCCGCCGTGTCGGCCGAGACGGACACGACGACGGGCGTGTCGAAGCGGGTGTAGGCGGGCAGCACGTCGCGGCGATAGGCGTCGAGCCCCTTGCTGGGAATGCCGATGGAGTTGAGCATGCCGCTGGCCGTTTCGGCCACGCGTGGCGTCGGATTCCCGGCGCGCGAGTTGGGGGACACGCTCTTGATGACGAGCGCACCGAGCCGGTTCAGATCGAGCGCTTCGGCGTATTCGACGGCGAAGCAGCCCGACGCGGGCATCACGGGATTGCGCAGCGTCAGCGAACCGATGCGAACGGAAAGATCAGCCAAAGTCCACCTCGCCAACGACATCACGAATCGGGAAAACAGGGCCTTCACGGCACACGCGCAGGAATTGCTTGTCACCGTCGCAATCGAACAGGCGCACGCACGACAGGCACACGCCCATGCCGCACGCCATGCGTTGCTCCATCGCGACTTCGGCGGTCATGCCGGGATGCGCTTCGATCACACGCTGGAGCAGCATCAGCAGACGATGCGAGCCGCAGGTGTAGACGGCGTCGTGCGGCGTAGCGGCGAGCAGCGCGCGCACGCGCGGCGCCAGGGCGTCGACGGACGACGAGCCGTCGCTGTCGAACACGCAGTGCACGTCGGCCAGGGCGCGGGCTTCGGGCGAGCGCAGGAATTCGTCGCGCATCAGATCGGCCTCGCTGCGAGCGGACATCACGACCGTCAACTGCAATCCGGCGGCTGCGGCGCGCTGCACCAGCGGCGCCATCGTCGCGAGACCCACACCGCGTGCGACGAACATCACGCGCTTCCAGTCGGAATTGAGCGTAAAGGTATTGCCGAGCGGGCCGACGATATCGAGCGTTGCACCTTCGGCAAGCGTGGCGAGCGCACGGGTGCCCACGCCGGTCACGTTGTAGAGAAACTCGATGGTGTCCGGCTCGGGGCCGACGCCGTACACACTCATCGGGCGCAGCAGGAACGGCGCTTCGTTGTCCGTCACCGGGCACTTCAACTGATAGAACTGTCCGGGGCGCGTGGTGAGCGCGACGTCGGCGTCGGCCTGCAAACGCAGGTAACGATAGCGCGCGTTCACCGCGTGGTGACTGAGCACCCGGCAGCGATGCGTGGCGACGCTCGCGCCGTTGGCCACGCCGCAGGTCGCCGTATCGGTGCGGTGCGTGTCATGGCTGTCCTGCCGGTGACACGTGTCCGAGTGCACCGGCGTCATCGCGCGGGTGGCATTGAGGGACGTCAGAGAAACGACTGACATGGAGTCTCCGAATAGTGGGGGAAGGCGCTGAACGGCGTGGACGTGGCGAAGGCGTTGTGCCTGCTGCCGTCGTCGTTCCGGTCGCGGCTCTGGTGGTTATTCGAGTTCCGCGCCCTTGAGCTCGGGGATCAGGAAGCGCGTGGCGATCATGTCGAGCACGTAAAGGCTGGCGAGCAGCGCAATGGCGATCTGGAACGAGTAGCGCGCGGCGAGGGCGCCCACGACGAGCGGTCCGAGCCCGCCGATGGCGCGTCCGATGTTCCACAGCACGTTCTGCGCGGTCGCACGGGCGGCCGTGGGATACGCCTCGGACATGAGCGTGCCGTAGCCGCCGACCATGCCGTTCACGAACATCCCCATGAAGGCGCCTGCGAAGAGCATCACGGTCGGGTCGGTCAACTGCGAGTAGAGAATCACCATGACGACCGCACCCGCCTGATACAGCAGGAACGTGGGACGTCGGCCGATGCGGTCGGCCAACTGACCGAAGGCCCAGACGCCGAACATCATGCCGAGCACGGTCACGGCGGTCCAAAGCCCGGACTTCGTGAGCGAGAAGCCGAGCTTCTGCGAGAGGAACGTCGGCAGCCAGATCATGATCCCGTAGTAGCCGAAGTTCTGGACCGAACACAGGATGACGATGCCCAGACTCACACGCGTGGTGCGGGCGTCTTTCACCAGCAGACGGAATGCGTTCGAGCTGCCGTGCGACGGTGTCTTGTCGGTGCGGCGCACGAACACTTCCGGTTCGTGCAGCTTGTTACGCAGCACCCAGGCAACGAGCGCCGGCAGCACGCCGACGACGAACATGCCGCGCCAGCCGATGTACGTGAGCAGCAGCGGCGTGAGCAGGGCAGCGGCGAGCACGCCCGTCTGCCAGCCGAGGGCGACGTACGACGAGACGCGGGCGCGCTTGGACGCCGGCCATGCTTCTGCCGCGAGCGCCATGCCGATGCCGAATTCGCCACCGAGACCGATGCCCGCAATCGTGCGATAGACCAGCAGGTCCCAGAAGCCCTGCGCCAGCGCGCACAGTCCCGTGAAGACGGCGAACAGCAGAATCGTCCATGTCAGCATGCGCACGCGGCCATAGCGATCCGATAGCGCTCCGAACAGAATGCCGCCGACGACAGCGCCGATCAGCGTCCACGTCACCAGCGCACCGGCCTGACCTGCCGTGAGGTGCAGGCCAATCGTGATGGCCGGCAGCATGAAGCCGAGAATCAGCAGATCGAAGCCATCCATCGCATAGCCGATGGCCGAGCCCGCGAGCGCTTTCCATGCGTATGGCGTGACGGTGTCGTCTGCGCCCTTGAGTGAGGCGCCTGCGGGGTGCGCGCTCGACGTGTTCAGGTTGGCTTCCATGATCGGTTCCCGTGGGAGACGTTTGCCAGCGATGGAATTCGCACGACGGCAAACGTCAAATTGTCTATATTTTTAGACGATCAAGTGAAAAAAACGCGTGACGTCACGCGTAGACCTCGGTCGTCGACTGCGCGGCGAAGTGATTGAGTGTGGCGAGAAAGCTGGCGTCGGATTCGGCGGCGGCGTCGCGCAACATCGTCGCGTACGTTTTCGTGCGTGCGAGGAACGCGTGGAAGGTGTCGCCGCTGATGGCAATCCCCGACTGACGCTCGGCAAAGGTCTGGGCCGCCTGGGCGAGCAACAGCAAGGCAGCGGATTCACGTGTGGCGGTGCGCGAGGCATCCAGACAGCGCGCGGCAAAATCCTCGATGTCGGACAGACCGACCGTATCGCGCTGTAACCAGGCGCATGCGAGTTGCAGATCCATCGTGTGCTCCATCTGTCTAAATATTTAGACTAACTGAACCCGAAAGCGTGGGCAAGGTGAAAATAATCGGGGCTAACCCTGATGTCGGAAGGCCGCGACGGCCGTGAGCGGCATCACAAAGACGGATGCCGTCGCGGGCAAGCGCGGAGGTGTCTGGCAAAGCACACCGCCGCGATGCCGGGTAATGAGCGGATGTCGGCCGCGTTCAGAAACGTACGCGCATGCCTGCGCCGTACGTCTGACCCGTCGACATATCGCTCATATGGTCGTACTTGTATGCGACGTAGACGTCCGTGCGCTTGGACAGCGGATAGTCGTATCCGAGCGCCCAGGTCGTGCGGCGTTGGTTGTCACCCGAGCCGTTCGAGCCGGTGTAGGCCACCGAGGCGAGCACGCTGCCGAGGCCGACCGGTACCGAGGCGCCGAGCTGCCCCGTGTTCGCGTGGAAGTTGCCGCTGGCCGCCTGACTGGCGACGAGCATGTACTGCGCGAAGAGCTTCACGAACGACAGATCGTACGAGAGGCCCAGTTGCACCGTGTTCTGATTCGTCAGACCGGTCACGCCGGGGAGTTGCGCGCCGAAGTCGCCGGGCGTTGCGCTGAAGTTCACGTACTGGTAGTTGATGGCCGCCGCAAACGGACCGTTGGCGTACGTGAGGGCCGCGGCCCACTTCTTCGCGCTGTGGTCCTGCGCGCTATTGCCCGTGGCGTAGAGCAACGTGCCGGCGAGACCGGCGTAGGTCGGCGTGGTGTAAGCCGCCGCGTTGTTCCAGGCCGAATCGCCCACTACGCCTTGCGTCCCCAGACCCTTGTAGGTGTGGAAGATCATGGGCGAGAAGGTGTACGAGTTGTTGAACGGGTTGAACTGAATCGTCGCGAGGTACATCGGCGTGGTGATGCGCCCCAGACGGAAGGTGCCCAAGGTGGTGTTCGACAGGCCGACGTAGGCGTTGCGCGAGAAGAAGCTGTCGCCTGCAAAGCGGCCGTACGTGCCGTTGTTCGGCTGGAAGTAGCTCTCCAGCACGAACAATGCACTGTTGCCGCCACCGAGATCTTCCGTGCCCGACAGGCCCCAGTACGACGTCGTCATGCCGCCGCCTTGCTGGACCGCAGCGGCATTGCCGCCGGGGTTCTTCACCGAACCGACATAAGCGTCTGCCAAACCGTAGAAGTTCACGCTCGATTGCGCATGCGCGGTACCCGTGAGTGCGGCCGCTCCCAATGCGGCGGCGCCAGCCACCTTGTGCCAGGTTTTCATCATTCCCTCTTTGTTTGTATAAATTTCTGGACGGCGCGCAGCCTATCACCGCCTGCGCGTTGGGTCATCCCCCTCGGCGCCATGAGGCCGTTTGCGAGTGGCGGCATTCTCATGCGGCGGGGGAGCCGTGTCTGGAATCGTGCGGATATCTAAAAAATTAGACAATCGGAAAAATATTCGACCGCCCGAAGTGTGGTGCGCATCGCACGGTGAGGGAGGGGAATTTCGGCGAGTGTTGACGCGCGACGCGTCGCCGGTCAGGCGGGGCGCGCGACCGGTATAATCCCGGCACCGCAATGTGGGTCGAGGCTGTCCACGACGCCCTGCGACGTTCAGCGACGATCATCGGCTTGCGCAGGGACGCGGTATCCAAGAGGTTTTCCACAGGGGGCGATTTGACTCGAGCTGCAACGACATCCCGGGCGCCGCGAGGCGCGCGTTTCAATTTCCGAGCCATTGGCGAGCGCCTGCGTGCCTATCGTCTGGCCGCGGAGTTACGCAGTGAGGATGTCGCGGAGCAACTCGATATCTCGCGCGCCGCCATCTATAAGCTGGAGCGCGGCGAGATCGTCAAGATCGACACGCTGGAGCGTCTGGCGGCGCTGTTGGGGGTGTCGCTGGCCAACCTGCTCGGCGTGGAAGTGGAATATCACGACTCGGCGGTGAGCTACTTCGAGCGCATGCGCCAGTTGGAGAGTCGTTCCGAGCGCATCGTCGCGCACTTCGATCCGATCTCGTTCCTGCTCACGTCCGACGATTACGACGTCTGGCTGCGGCACATGCTGGCGGAAAGTATTCCGCCGACGCTCGCCGACCGGCATTGGGAAAACACGATCAATCGCGTGCTCGGCATCTTGCAGGATCGCAAGTCGAGCTTTTCGCGTCAGCGTCTGGCGGTCACGAGCCTGATCGGACTGCGGCAGATCGAGCAGTTCCTGCATCACGGACTGGTCGGTCGGCTGGGCCTGCCGCCGGGTGTGCAGCTTGAGCGGAAGATGGCCGCGCGACGCGAAGTGGCGCGCATCGTCGAGTTTCTCGAAGCGGACACCTCCGGCGTGCAGATCGGGATCGTCAGCGACAACATGCCCAACGAGACGTTTCAGATCTTCGAAGCGCAAGGCGAGGCGTATGTGGCTGTCTCGCCGTTCCGTCTGGGAGAGTTGCCGAATCTGCGGACCGGCATCGCGACCATCACCACCTCGCCCGACGGCGTGGGCATGTATCGCGCCATGATCGACCGCCTGTGGGCCGATTCGGCCAAGGGCAAAGAGGGCGCCGCCCTGCTCGGTCAGTTGCTCGCCCGCTTCTGAGGGCGGGCTGCGACGGCGCATCGCATTCAGCGGCGCCGTCACCCGCGTAGCCGTGGCACCTGAGCCGGTGCCACAAAACGAAGGCATCCCCCACAATCGAAATCCGCCCACTGCAATCCTGACTAGTCTCCGTGCCCGAAGGCCATCCGGCCTTGCTCATAGGAGATGAATGATGGGAACACTGTTCGGGTCAATATCAGGCGCGGCGTCGGCGCCAGTCCTCACCGGCGGCAAGTTGCTGCCCTGCGAGTGCGGTTCGAGCTTCGGATCGGACTTCGAGCGGTTGGGCGCCGTGCCGGTGACGACAACGACGGAGGCTTCCGGCAAGCCGTGGCAATCGTACCCGGAGCGCCGGCGCACCCTGCAGGATGCCGACGGTCTGTCGTTCGGGCACTGGCAGGCGTGTCGCGACGCCGAGCGACTCATCGCCGACGATCTGATCGGACGGCCGCTGGTTCCCAATGCGGTGAGTGAGCGTGTCGAGCGCTGGCACAGCATGTTTCAGCGCGGGATCGAGCGCGACGTCTCGTTCGAAGACGGGCGCACCGAAGCCATGCGGCAGGTGCGCTACGGTGTGCCGCCCGAGCCCCGGCCGTTCATACGCACCTTCGACCCGGAGCCGGTGATCGTGCAACTGCTCGAGATCGCGCAGGTGAACGACGAGATCGACCGTATGACGGCGGTCGTCGACCGGGTGCCCAAGGGGGCCGCGAAGTCGATGGCGCAGCACAGTCTTCACGACATGAAGAAGATGCGCGACACGATGCTCGTGCTCTCGACGACGCAGCACGATCGAACGTTCAACGAACTCAAGGCCGAGCGCAATGTGCTGATTGCGCTCAACGACATGGCGCGCGAGGCCCAGCGCGAGATGTCGAACGGTGGGGCTGACGTACCGCTTCGACTCAAGGTGCGCGGCAGCAGACTGATCCTCAAGCCTGCGACGTCGAAATCCCGATTCCAGAAGAACCACATCCGTGCACGCAACGATGCCGCGCGACTGGCGTTGTTGCTCGGCTATCCCGCAGGCCGGCCGGTGACGTTGTCCGACATCCGGGACCGAGGCTTCGGCCTTTACGAATATTCGACGGTGCTTCACAGCGCGAAGACGGCATCGCCGGAATGCACTGTGTCGTGGCTCGGCATGCGGGCGCTGGAGATCGACAACTGGAAGCACGTGGCTCGCGGTTTGCAGGACGACCTCCGCGAGACGGACGGCGGTCGCCTGCTCGGCGCGCCGGTCACACCATCCCCCGCGGTGCACGACGACAGTCGTCTAGACGCGATCGATGGGGCGCCGCAGTTGTCCGGCATAGACGAGATCGATGCCGTGCCGATGCGCACGATTCCGAAGGAGGCGGGAGCGCTCGGTGCGCATGCGCCGGCAGCGACAGCGACAGCGACAGCCGTATCGTCGGCGCAGCGCACATCGCATGGGCGGGCGCCGACATCACGTAGAGGCCAGTTCGCGGATCAGTTCATCGGTATGCAGCCAGGCAGAGCGGGACGCCTGAGCGCGATCCTCGAAGGCTCCCCCTCGGCGGAGCGTGTGGCGCAGATGGAACCGTCGCGCGGGCCACAGGGGCCACGGGGGGCGCGAGGGTCGGTGCCTCAGTCGGTTCCACCCGGGCGATCGGTGCCGTTGCCGGTGGCGACGTCGGCAACGACCACACGCGCGCAAGTGGTCGAGACACCCGAAGCGATGGCGTTGCGAACCGGGGCACGACCGAAGACACACCGGCAGGTCGCCTCGCCTTCGGAGACACCGCCGCCGTTGCCACTGACCCCGCCGCCAGATGCAACCTGACGCCATCTGACGCACAACCCGGCGCAATGTATCGACGTCGGTCATCCGATGCGTTGACCGGTTCGTCAGCCGAACCAGGCCGCCACGAGTTTCGTGGCGGTTTTTTGTTTTTGGCACGCCCCGCACGTCGCTTGCGCAGGACTCCGACGCGTTGCGTCGTCGGCGAAACCTCCGCGATGCGCGCTCCATTTTGTCACGCGAAACCCTGCGCGCACGCGTAATAGTAAATATTTTAATTATCTGCAAGCCTTTTTAATCAAGAAGTTGCGCGATTGGTGCGTCGGGTGCCGTTTCTTTGCCATGTAGGTAACTTGTCAGTAGAATGGCCGCGTTGTTAATACCGCTATGCGAGGTGAATAGCCAGTCTGGTTTTTTTCACGCATGGTGTGCTGTCGCTTGACTGTCATGCGTGATTCGTCCCCCACAAAACGGAGAACTCCATGTCACAGGACAAGGAACCGCGCCGGCGCTTTCTGCGCCAGGTGCTGGCGATCGTGCCTGCCACGACTCTCGCCACCGGTGCGACGCTTACCCAGTCCGCCTGTAGCAGCGAAACTGCTGCCCCCGCCGCCGCCTCCGGCAAATCGTACGAACCCAAATACTTCACGGCTGACGAATGGCGTTTCGTGAACGCTGCCGTCGACCGTCTGATTCCCGCCGATGATCTTGGCCCCGGCGCACTGCAAGCCGACGTGCCGCAGTTCATCGATCGTCAGATGGAAACGCCGTTCGGTCACGGCAAGCTCTGGTACATGCAGGGTCCGTTCCACACCGATCAGCCGCCCGAGATGGGCTATCAGCTGAGCCTCGTGCCGCGCGATATCTATCGTCATGGCATTGCCGCGTGCGACGCCCACTGCAAGAAGCAGTACAACAAGGCGTTCGCCGATCTCGATCACGCGACGCAGGAGGCCGTGCTCGGCGACCTGGAGCACGCGAAGATCGAGTTCGACAGCGTGCCTGCGCGCACCTTCTTCTCTTACCTGCTGGCCAACACGAAGGAAGGATTCCTCTCCGATCCGATTCACGGCGGCAACAAGGACATGGTCGGCTGGAAACTTGTCGGGTTCCCCGGCGCGCGTGCCGACTTCATGGACTGGGTGGACCAGCCCAACGTCAAATATCCCTACGGGCCCGTGTCGATTTCCGGAAAGCGGGGCTAAGTCATGGCAATCAAGAAAGATAAGGTCGACGCCGTCATCGTGGGCTTCGGCTGGACCGGGGCGATTCTCGGCCAGGAACTGACGGACGCAGGACTGAATGTCGTGGCGCTCGAGCGCGGCGCCATGCGCGACACCCCCACCGACGCGCAGTACCCCAAGGTCATCGACGAACTGGAATACTCGGTGCGCGGCAAGCTCTTTCAGGAGCTGGCGCGCGAGACGGTGACGATTCGTCATACGCCGGACGACCTCGCCGTGCCGTATCGCCAGAACGGTTCGTTCCTGCTCGGCAACGGTGTGGGCGGCGCGGGCTTTCACTGGAACGGCATGCACTACCGGATCCTGCCGGAAGAGCTGAAGCTGCGTAGTCATTACGAAGAGCGCTACGGCAAGAAATTCATCCCCGAAGGCATGACGATTCAGGACTTCGGCGTGAGCTACGAAGAACTGGAACCGCACTTCGACTTCGCGGAGAAAGTGTTCGGCACGTCGGGCAAGGCCGGCAATCTGAACGGCAAGATCGTGCCGGGCGGCAACCCGCGCGAAGGGGCGCGCTCCAGCGAGTTTCCGACGCCGCCGCTGCAGAACACCTACGGCGCACAACTCTTCGAGAAGGCGGCCCGCGAGGTCGGCTTCAATCCGTATCCGGCGCCGGCGGCAAACACGTCCGAGCCGTACACCAATCCCTATGGCGTGCGCCTCGGGCCGTGCAACTTCTGTGGCTTCTGCGAGAACTACGGTTGCTACATGTATTCGAAGGCGTCGCCGCAGACCACCATTCTGCCGGTGCTGCTCAAGAAGCCCAACTTCGAATTGCGCACGCATTCGTACGTCGTCAAGGTCAATCTCGACAGCGACGGCAAGAAGGCTACCGGCGTGACGTACATCGACGCGCAGGGTCGCGAAGTCGAGCAGCCCGCCGATCTCGTCATCATGGCGGCCTACCAGATGCACAACGTGCGTCTGCTGCTGCTCTCCGGCATCGGCAAGCCGTACGATCCGAAGACGGGCGAGGGCGTTGTCGGCAAGAACTACGCGTATCAGATGAACGGTGCCGTGAACGTGCTGCTGCCCAAGGGCACGCAACTCAATCCGTTCGTCGGCACCGGCGCCGGCGGCGTGTCGATGGACGACCTGAACGGCGACCAGTTCGATCACGGGCCGCTGGGCTTCGTGGGGGGCGCGAGCATTCGTCACATCCGCTATGGCGGACGTCCGATCAAGATGACGCCGACCGTACCGGGCACGCCGGCCTGGGGCAGCAAATGGAAGGCGGGCATTGCCGACGCGTATCAGCGCTACATGACCATCGGCATCTCCGGTTCGGTCATGTCGTATCGCGACGCGTGTCTCGATCTCGATCCGACCTATAAGGATGCCTACGGCGTGCCGTTGCTGCGCATGACCTTCGACTGGCACGACAACGAGTACAACATGCTCGGTTACATGGGCGACCGGATGGAAGAAGTCGGCCGTGCGATGAATCCGGAGAAGGTGTTCCGCGCCATCCGCAAGAAGGGAACGCATTACGACACGCGGATCTATCAGAGCACGCACACGACGGGCGGCGCCATCATGGGCACGAATCCGTCGAACAGCGTGGTCAACAAGTATCTGCAAAGCTGGGACGTGTCGAACGTGTTCGTGATGGGCGCTTCGGCGTTCCCGCAGAACATGGGTTACAACCCCACGGGCGTGGTGGCGGCGTTGGCGTACTGGTCCGCGAAGGCAATTCGCGAGCAGTACCTCAAGAACGCCGGCCCGCTGGTGCAAGCCTGAGGAGCGCCATCATGATCCGAAAAACGATGATGAAGCGCTCTGCCGGTGTGTTGGCCGCCAGCACCCTCGCGCTCGCGGCGGTTGCCGTGTGGGCGCAGAACGCGACCGCGCCCTCGGGCGCAGCCGTCTCGCCGGTGCCGACGCCTGCCGTTCCCGCCGTAACGATGGACGCTGGTACGCAGCCCCAGACACCGGCGGCGAACGACCCGCAGGCGCAACTCGTCCGTCAGGGCGAGTATCTGGCGCGTGCGGCCGACTGCGCCGCCTGTCACACGGCGCCGAAGGGCAAGCCGTTCGCGGGTGGCCTGCCGATCGCGTCGCCCATCGGCACGATCTACTCGACGAACATCACGCCGGACAAGGACACCGGCATTGGCAGCTACAGCCTCGAAGACTTCGACCGCGCCGTACGGCACGGCATTGCCAAGAATGGCTCGACGTTGTACCCGGCCATGCCGTACACCTCGTACGCGAAGGTGCGTCCGGCCGATGTGAAAGCGCTCTATGCGTACTTCATGAACGGCGTGCAACCGGTCGCGCAGGCGAACAAGGCGACGGATATCCCGTGGCCGATGTCGATGCGCTGGCCGTTGTCGTTCTGGCGCAAGATGTTCGCACCGGCGGTCGCCGCCGACGCCGCATCGACGGACAACGATCCGATCGCGCGGGGCCGCTATCTCGTCGAAGGGCTCGGCCATTGCAGTGCATGCCACACCCCGCGTGGTTTCGCGTTGCAGGAGAAAGCGTTGACGGATGACAGCACGGCGTTCCTGTCGGGCGGCGTGGTCGACAACTTCCTCGCGAAGAACCTGCGCGGCGATGTCACCGACGGGCTGGGCAACTGGAGCGAAGGTGACATTACGGCGTTCCTCAAGGGCGGACGTAATGACCACTCGGCGGCCTTCGGCGGCATGTCGGATGTGGTGCAGCACAGCACGCAGCACATGAACGACGACGACCTGACGGCGGTCGCGAAGTACCTGAAGACGCTCAAGCCGGTCGATCCGAACGCCAAGGCGCTGGCCTACGACGACACCGTCGCCAAGGCGCTGCGTGCGGGTTCCGACAAGAGCAATGGGGCGCTGACGTTCCTCGACAACTGTGCGGCGTGTCACCGCAGCACAGGCAAGGGGTACACGCAGACATTCCCGACGCTGGCGCTCAGCTCGACGGTGAATTCGGTCGATCCGACGTCGCTCATCCATATCGTGCTGCGCGGGGCCGAAATGCCCTGGACGAAGTCGGCGCCGACGCATTACGCCATGCCCGGCTTCGACGACCGTCTGACCGATCAGGATGTGGCCGACGTGCTGACGTTCGTGCGTTCCAGTTGGGGGAACAAGGCGCCCGCCGTGACGGCCGCGCAAGTCGCCAAAGTCCGCAAGGACGTCGGTGCCGCGCCGCAGCCGCAACGATGATCGCGCCACGCGTGCGGTGTCTCGTGTCGTATCTCGCGTCGTGTCTCTCGCCGTGAGACACACGACAGGTGCGACAGACGCACCCGGCGGGAAGTCCGGCTGACGCTCGTCGGCACGGATGTCGCGCTTGTGATGAAATGAAGCTCCGCCGGTCATATCGACTGGCGGAGCTTTTCTTTATGCTTTTTCGTTGCCGATCGTTTTCGATGTGAGGAGGCCGCAGTGCCGTTCATTCTTCTGGCGCTCGTTGTACTGGCGGGCATCGTCTACGGCGCAGTGCGTCTGTATGCGGCCGTGGCGTTGCAGTTCGGTACGCTGGCGGCCGTCGCGACGATTGTCGTATGCGTGCTGATCGTCGTGTGGCTGGTCGTCGATGCCGTACGCCGTTATCGCGCCGTGCATGGCGTGCGACGTGACGGTAAGCGGTTGGTGAGTGTCTCGGGCGCTTGGGGTGAACTCACGCTCGACGCCGACCGCAAGATGGGCACGTTGCGTGTCGACGGCCGCGAGACACGCTTCGTGTTCTCGGATGTGACGTCCGCGCATCCCGTGAGTGAGGGCGGCCAGTGGTCCCTCACGCTCGACCTCGCGCACAATGCGCAGCCGAGCTGGCGTGTGCCCATGTCCGGCCGCGCGCTCGCACAACGTTGGACGAAAATCTTCCGTCTCGCGAGCGCGCATCGCCTGTGACATCGTCTGCGATGTCGCTCAAGCGCTTGCGGGCATCGGTTGGCGCAGCGGCGGCACGATGCTTTCGTCGTCGATCGGGAAGTGAAGCGCTGCGGCGACTGCACCGAGAATCGCGGTCGCAGCCCACAGCAGGTTGTACGAACCGGTGACGTCGAGCACGAAGCCGCCGAGCCACGCCCCCAGGAACGAGCCGACCTGATGGCTCATGAAGCACACGCCGAAGAGCGTGCCCAGATGCCGCGTGCCGAAGACCTTCGCAACCAGTCCGCTCGTGAGCGGTACCGTCCCCAGCCACGTCAGTCCCATCACCGAGGCGAAGATCACGACGCTCGTGTCAGTCTTGGGCAGCAGGAAGAAGATGGCGATGGCCGCACCGCGAATCAGATACAGCCAGCCGAGCACATGATGCTGGCGATAGCGTCCGCCCAGCCAGCCGCAGGCCCAACTGCCCAGCATGTTGAACAACCCGATCAGCGCAAGTGCGGTCGCGCCGAGCCCGATCGGCATGTGGCACATCAACAGATAGCCGGGCAAGTGGGTGGCGATGAAGGCAAGCTGAAAGCCGCACGTGAAGAAGCCCAGCGTCAGGAGTTGATAGCCACGATGCGTGCACGCTTGATGGAGGACGTTGCGTAGCGAGACGTGCTCGGCCTCGTCGGGCGATGTCGCCGGTGTGGGCGTGGCGCCTGACGCCGTCCCGGCGGTTGCGGTCTTGCTGCGGCGCTGCATCGTCATGAACAGGCCGAGCGGCGCGGCGCAGCACAGGACCAGCGCGAGCACGAAGAGCGATGTGGACACGCCATACGTCTGGCGCAACCCTTGCGCGACCGGCACCAGCGCCACCTGTCCGAGCGAGCCGCCCGCGCTCACGAGACCCATGGCCATCGTGCGCCTCTCGGGCGTGACGGCGCGGCTCACGGCGGGCAGCACGACACCGAACGTCGTGCAACTGATCCCCAACCCGACGAGGACCCCCAGCCCGATCACGAGCCAGACGCCGGACGGCGCCAGCGCGGCCATCGCGAGCCCGCCGGCGAAGGCGAGCGCACCGGCTGCGACGACGGGCGCCGGCCCGTGACGGTCGGCCATGGCCCCCGCGAACGGCTGGGCGAAGCCCCACACGAGGTTATGCAATGCGATGGCGAATGCCACGAGCGTGACAGGCACGCCGCGATCGTACGAGAAGGGATTGATGAACAGGCCGAACGTCTGTCGGGTGCCCATCGCGGCGCTGAGTACCAGCGCGCCGGCGAGAATGATGAGGGTGACGCGACCCTGCAACGAGGGTGATGCGGAAATCGGGGTTTGCGACATGGTGATGAGTCCTCCTCACCGTAGTCTCGCAATGAAATCCCCGTCTGGCAAAGGAGTTGTGTGTGACATTAGGTGAATTTTATTCACCTTGATGGGTGCCTGCCTGATCGATGACCCAGTCGCGGAACGCCACGCATTCGGGGTGCGGTTCGATGTCCGGGGCGCAGATCAGCCAGTAGGCGCCTTGCGATTGCGTGGTGGTGCCGTGCGCGGGCACGAGTACGCCGTTGGCCAGGTATTCGTCGACCAGCGGACGGCGGCCGATCACGATGCCCAGGCCCATCATGGCGGCCTCGAAGGCCATCTGAATGCTGTCGAAGGTCAGGCCGCCGCGCGTGTCGAAATCGTCGATCCCCGCGCTTTCGACCCAGACCTGCCAGTCCTCGCTGGCGCTGCCCACGTGGATGCGTGTGGCCTTGCGCAGGTCGATATTGCCGTCTTCGTCCGCATGCATTGCGTGGTACGCGGGGCTGCACACCGGCACGAACCGTTCGCCGAAGAGTCGATGCCACGTGTCGCTGGCCACGGGGGCGCGCGACAGGCGGATGGCGAAGTCGAAACCGTCGGTGGGAAAGCCGACCTGGCGGCGCGACGTGTCGACCGTGATGTCGACGCCGGGCATGCGCCGCATGAACATGTCCAGACGCGGCAGCAGCCAGCGCGAGGCGAGCGTCGGTGCGCACGTGATGGCGATGGCGCGTGAGGCATCCGGCGTGGGCAGGCGACGGGTGCCGGTGAGCAGCAGCGAGAACGCTTCGGTGACGTACGCGAGGTAGTCCACGCCCTCGGGCGTGAGCGTGAGCCCTTGCGGGGAGCGCACAAAGAGCGCGACGCCCAGCGCTTGCTCCAGCCCGACGATGCCGTGGCTGACGGCGCTTGGCGTGAGATGGAGTTCGGCAGCGGCGCGTTTGAAACTCTGGTGGCGTCCTGCGGCCTCGAACAGGCGCAGGGCAGACAGCGGTGGCAGACGAGGCGGCATCGGGTGAGTGTCGAGCGTTCGTTAGGCGTCCGTTCGGGCAGTGTCGATGGAGTCGGGGGCTGGCGTCGAAGCGTGACGTCGACGGCGTGCGTCGATTCTCGCATGACCGTGACGCTTGTGGACAGCGCGATCCCTTGGGATGCAGGGGTAGATGACTGCGTGCCGACGGGGCGGCGCTAACTGTCATGGACGGCGTCCGGTACAGGCCCACAGGGATTCGGCGAACTGTACCGGGTGCGCGGCGATACGCGTGCCTATGCTGTGGCTCCGCGTGCTTTTCCGTGGGCCGCTTCGCGCGTTGCCTTATGCGCTTGCCGAAGGCCGTGCCTATGGCACCCGTTTCAGACCGACGATCATGACGACCGAACAATTGCTGGCCTTCTGCGCCTTTGCTGTCATTACCCTGGTGACCCCGGGGCCGAACAACATGATGATTCTCACGTCAGGGCTCAACTACGGCTTTGTCCGTACGCTGCCGCATCTGGCAGGGATCGCCTTCGGCTTTGCCTTGATGGTGTTTCTGACGGGCGCGGGCCTGCATACGGTGTTCGTACGCTTTCCAGTCATCCATACGTTGTTGAAGTATGTCGGCGCGGCTTATCTGCTGTGGCTGGCATGGCATCTGGCCCGCTCGGGGCCGATGGACGATGAGCGCCGGGGACGTGAGCGTCCGATGGGCTTCTTGGGCGCGGCTGCGTTTCAGTGGGTCAATCCGAAGGCGTGGGTGATGGCGGTGGGGGCGATCAGCACCTATCTGCCCAACGCGTCGCACTTGCCGGACGTCGCGCTGCTCGCCGTGATCTACGGCATGCTCGGTGCCCCTTGTATCGGCCTGTGGGCCGGCTTTGGCGTTGCGATGCGACGCGTGCTGACCGACGCGCGCTCGGTACGCATCTTCAACGGTGTGGCGGCGGCGCTACTCGTGGCGTCGCTCTATCCGATTCTGGTGGAGTGACACGTCGGGCGGGCGGACTGGGCGCATTCCCATCGTTATACTGACGGTTCTTGCGAATCCTTCCCCCTAACGTGAGGTATCGCCATGCCTGCCAAGCTCGTCGGGGCATTGCCCCGTCTGGTCGCCGCTGTCGCTTCTGCCGCGCTCGTTCTCTCCCCGATTTCCACACTTGCCTGCACCCGGGTCGTCTATCTGGGGGCGAACGATGACGTCATCACTGCCCGGTCGATGGACTGGAAGCTCGACGTCGCGACCAATCTCTACGTATTGCCGCGTGGCATTGCGCGCACCGGTGAAGCCGGTCCGAACTCCATTCGCTGGACGGCAAAGTACGGCAGCGTGGTGGCCACCGGCTACGACGTATCGACGACTGACGGCGTCAATGAGAAGGGGCTGTCGGCACAGTTGCTGTGGCTCGTCGAGTCGCAATATCCGAAGTTCGACAAGGATTCGAAGCCCGGGCTGACGATCGCGGCATGGGCGCAGTACGTGCTCGATAACTTTGCGACGGTGGACGAAGCCGTGACGGCGCTGGCGAAAGAACCGTTCACCGTCGTGACGGACAATGTGCCGGGCGAGGATCGGCTCACCACGCTGCATCTGTCCATGTCGGACAAAACGGGTGACAGCGCGATCATCGAGTACATCAACGGCCGGCAAGTGATTCATCACGGCAAGCAGTATCAGGTGATGACGAACTCACCGATCTTCGACGAGCAGCTCGCGCTCAATACGTACTGGAAGCAGATCGGCGGCACGACCTTCCTGCCGGGAACGAACCGCGCTTCCGATCGCTTTGCGCGTGCCTCGTTCTACATCAACGCGATTCCCAAGAGCGAGGATCCGGTGCAGGCCTTGGCGAGCGTATTCAGCGTGATTCGCAATGCCTCGGTGCCTTACGGCATCACCACCCCGGATGAGCCCAATATCTCGTCGACCCGTTGGCGCACGGTGGTCGACCACAAGCGCATGCTCTATTTCTTCGAGTCGGCCCTGACGCCCAACACGTTCTGGGTGGACCTCAAGAAGGTGGACTTCGCCGCCGGTGCGCCCGTCAAGCGACTCGATCTCGGCAAGGATCAGCGCAACACGTTCAATGGCGAAGTGTCCGCCGATTTCAAGGTCGCGCCACCGTTCTCGTTCCTCGGCTTGAAGACGGGGAAGGCGACCTAAACGGTGTTTGCCTCGGTCGCTGCGTTCGTCGCGTTCGCGCTGCCGAGCCGATGGATGTCGGCCGGCGTGAGAATCGCGTGCGGGGCGCCGTGTCGGACCGTGCCCAGCATCGCATCGCCGATGATGCGGGTCGTGAGCACGCTCGACGGCGATATCCAGCGCGCCAGCAACAACAGCGGCTTGAGCACGACGTACAGCCGTCGGTAGAGGGCCGTGCGTGATTCCACGCCATCTTCCGTCAGGATCGCGCCGGGACGGAAGATGGCCACCCGCTTGAACGGCAACCGCTGCAACGCATTCTCGGTCTCGCCGCGCACGCGTGCCCACATGCTGCGGCCCTGTTCGCTGCTGTCGGCACCGGCACCCGAAACGTACACCATCGTCATGTTGGGGCTTGTCTGAAGCAGCGCCTTCGCGACGACGAGTGTGAGGTCGTACGTCACCGCACGATAGGCCGGTTCGGTCATGCCGAAGGAGGAGACCCCGGCACAGAAGAAGCAGGCGTCGACGTCGCGGAACGCCGGATCGTCTGCCTTGAATGCCGCGAGATCCGGCAAGGTGAAGACCTGGATACGCGGATCACGGTAACCCGCGGGCAGCGGACGTCGCCCGACCACCAGAACTTCGGTGACGTCGCGGGCGGCCAGGCAGGCGCGCAACACGCCTTGACCGACCATGCCGGTCGCGCCGATCAGTACGATGCGCATGATTTCACTCCCTTGCTCATATCGAGATGCGTGGTGACGGACGAGCCGGTCTTATTGTGGATGAAAACCGACGCGACCTTCGAGGGTCACTGAGGCGGCGAGGTCCTTCTGGGCTTTCAAGGCATCAAGGCTGCGCGCGTAGGTGCCTTCCAGGACCTCGTAGGCGTCTGCGCCAAGCACGGTGCGCAGCGGCGGTTCGGCCATCTGACTGACGCCGTAGATGACGTCTGCCATTTTGAGCGGATCGCCGGAGGCGACTTCGTCCCCGTGTGTTTTGACGAGGGTGCGCAAGTTGGCGACGGCACCCGTGCGGTAGTCGTCGATTTCCGTCGTCCATTGGATGTTTGCGAGGAAGTTCGTGCGGATCGAGCCGGGCTCGATGAGGATCGTCTTGATGCCGAACTCGGCCGTCTCCAGACTCACGGCTTCGGCAAATCCTTCCAGGCCGAATTTGGCCGCGTGGTAGAGCGCGCAGCAGGGGAAAGTGGTGCGTCCACCGACGCTCGTGATGTGAATGAAGGTGCCGTGACGACGTGCGCGCATGGTGCCGAGAAAGGCACGCGTGACGTGGATCGGGCCGAGCAGGTTGAGCGCAATTTGCTGCTCGATCTGCGCTTCCGTCATTTCCTCCATGGCGCCGATGACGGCACCGCCAGCGTTGTTCACGACGATATCGACGTCCGGATAACGGGCAGCGACGGCCTGCACTCGGGCGACATCGGTCACGTCGATCGATTCGACCTGAAGCTGGTCGGGCCATGCTTGTTGCAGTGCTTGCAGGGCATCGACGCGACGCACGGCCGCGATCACACGATGGCCTTCGGCCAGCACCTTTTCCGCGAGCGCCAAACCCAGACCGCCTGACGCGCCAGTGATGAACCACGTTTGCTTCGACATCATGTCACCTCTTAATAAAATGAATGAGTACTCACGCAATTAAATGACAAAAAAACTTACGGCGTGATTGCGCGCCACGCCGCGGTGAAGCCGATCTGCCGGTAATGCGCGGCGTCGGCGGGGGATTTCTCGATGGATTCGATGGTGGTGTCCGCGATGCGCTCGATGATCGCGTAGAGAAAGGCCATCGGCGCGTTCAGCAGGGTGCCGTCTCGTACGGCCGCTTCCATCATTTGCGGGATGTCCAGAAACAGGGTGGCGCCTTGTGCACGGGTTTCGTCCGTCAACCGGCCCGACGCCAGCAAGCGTGAGACGGCGAGACGCCCGGCGGGGTTATCCAGCCCCCAGCCGACGTAGCACTGAAAGACATGCTCGACGCGGCGCCGGACATCGGTCTGATGCGGATAGCCCGGCATCATGGCCGCTGCCATCTCTCGTTTGAGGTGCAGATAGAGTTCCTGAAAGAGCACTTCCTTGTTCTCGAAGTAAGTGAACAGGGTGCCCTCGGCGACGCCCGCCCGCTTGGCGATGACGGCCGTGGTGGCCAGCACACCTTGCTCGGCCACCGCCATCATGGCTGCCTGCAAGAGCGCATCGCGTTTTTCCGGACTGAGAGGGCGAGCCATCGAACTTTCAGGAATTATAAATGAGTAATTGCTCAATTATAGGGATGGCGTTGGGGGATGGCAAGTGAGGGGAGGCAGGAGGTGGCGTTGCCGTGGCGCGTGCCGGGCGTCGCACAAAAGAAAAACGGACCCGAGAGGGTCCGTTAATTCAGCATATTGGTGGAGCCGGCGGGGATCGAACCGGCGCAGTGTTGGACGCACACGCTTGCTCAGAAAGGGATTGCAGATTTTTCTTGCGGCTGGGTGCCGTTCGCGTGCCGTATTTGCGACTCAGACATTCATCGGGCTGAGCTTGAGGTCAGAGCGAATTTCTGCAATTTCATCCTTTGGTCCGAGAAAATCGTCCGGACGATTCCAATTGTGCATAAGGCCCTTATTGTTAAAAACCCTGACGTATCCGTCGTTTGCCAAAGTTTCCATCACATATGAAACCGCAGCTGTGGCGATATCTTCATCTTCATTCTCAGTCAAGGTTTTCCAGATTGTCTCTTCGATACTGATATTTCCACTTTCAAAAACAAAGTACTTTGTGATATCAAAAGACATTTTGATTGTTTATTATTTGTTTTGGAATGAGAAGGGTATAATTAAAATTAACCACATAAGTGCCTTAAATTTTTGCGCATAAAAAGTGTAAATAGGATTGCTTTGCCGATCATTGACGGATTTTTGTGGCGTATCCGATTCCGAATTCGCATGATGTACTGACCAATCGTTCACAAGCTGATATCCGTTGCTGTGCCGGCTGTTTGGAATCTACTCCCCGTAGTGCCGGAGGATCATCGCGACGTCCACATGGCCCATCTGATTGGCGACCCACTAGGGATTCTCCCTTTGATGCAGCGTCGACGCGTAGGTGTGGCGCAGCGAGCTGTCGCTCCGGCCTAGGCTTCCCCCTGCCTGCTAGGCCCGGGCCTGTTGGGCGGGCTGGCAGGCGCGTTGTCGCCCGCCTTTTCCGCTGGCCGACCCCACCCCCAACCGCCTGCGCGCGCGGTCATGACCCCGCCACGCCTGCGCGCTTGATACAACACTTTTTATGCACCTTAGCGCTAGCCGCCGAGGGCTGCCAATACAGGCGCGGTAGAGCATTTCAGGGTGCAATAAGAAGTGTGCACTTTCATGCACGAAGCTCATGCAAGTAGAATCGCCGCAACAAATTTCCATAAGGACACCTATGTTGAATTGTCAGTTGTTAGTAAATGTCGTATCGCTAGTTGCCGGTGCCGCCGCCGCATACCTGTGGTGGCGCTCGGCGATAGCGCAAGTAACGCACGCGGAGGCGCAGCGACGAAACGCGGGAGGTGGGGGGCTTACAGTTATTGGCAGAGACGGTGTTGCCGTCAACATCCTAGAAACAATGAATGTTCAATCGAAGTGGAATCGTTACGCTGCGATTAGTGCCTGTATTGCCGCACTAGCACAGGTCGTCGATTCAATGCTCAAGATATTTTTTTGAGGGCAGATGGGAAAAGGGGGGAAGGGACGCCCACTGACTGAGTAACAGTTATGGGACGGTGCTCTCTTCATAACTACAAACAACTATGGGGTATAGAACCGGTGTGTACGTGTGTTGATCTGCTGGCCCGGGCGTGGCCAGACATCGCGAAAGGGCTTCCTGCTGCATTTGTGGCACTAGTTATCGGTGGAATTGCCGCTTATATTGCTTTTCGACAGTACGAGGTTGCTCGAGCGAAGTTGAACCTCGATCTATTCGAACGTCGATACGCGATCTTTCTAAACGTTTCCGGCTTTGCGTCTCACGTCCTGACGAGCGACGCCCCGCAATGGAACGGCGACGCGTGGTTGAAGTTTGTTAACGGTTTCGATCAGACCGAATTTCTCTTCGGTAAGGAGTTGGCGGACTACTGCGGTGAAATGCACAAGGCGGGTTACAAACTTAAGACATACTACAACCGAGCCATGAGCAATCGCGGCGTAATGCGGCCGGAAGATGTCGAAGACGACTACGAGCTACGGATATGGTTTTCTGAGCAAGCGCAGCACGGAGTGAGGGCGCGGTTCGGGGAGTACCTTAACTTTGAGCGATGGAAGTGAGGCCACATTCGCAATTGCTGCTGGTGCAAAGACAAAAGGGGCTGCGTGGATATCACGCAGCCCCTTTGTCTTTCTGCAAGCGGATACGCCGAAGGACTCCACCGCCGCGTGCCGTTTACGTGCCATTTCTCAGACAACCAACGGCAACCAGCGACAACGACGCAGAAATGAAAAACGGGCCCGAAGGGCCCGTCTTTTACAAGGTTTTTGACCGTCTTTCATTGTCGTTGACAGTCAGCATATTGGTGGAGCCGGCGGGGATCGAACCCGCGTCCGCAAGCACTCTACGATCAGTTCTACATACTTAGTTCAGTCATTTGATTTAACTGCTTTGTCGCGGACGAACACGCTACGCAGCAGCGATCCACTAAATTTTCGACTCTGGCGTCGCGGCACCACCAAAGCTTATCTGACGTATATGACCTCTGGCGGTATTGCTACCGGTCTTGCGACACTAGTCCGTCAGTGAACTAGGCAGAGGACGGCGGCCCTTAGGCTGCCAGTGCGTAACGAGGTTCGTTAGCAGTTACTTAATTTCCCATTGATTAACGAGGTGACGGGTCCTCGGTATGCCCTGAATCGCTTCGCTACCCACGTCGAAACCATGTCGGCCCCTGTGGACTAGGGATTATGACACAAATGCATCACTTAAGTGCGAAGTCCACGCGCGTTGTCGCCCCCTTGTCTTTGATGCCATCAGCGTTGAGCTTCGGTGCCACCACGAACAGCCGGTCGGATGCGATCTTGCCGTCCAGCCATGACCGGACACGCTGAGCGCGCCGCTCCGCCAGCGCCCGCAGATCGTCGTCGCCGACCTTGACGTTCGTCTCCATCAACTTTTCCATTTCGTCGTCCGGCAGCGACTTCGCGAATCCGATCATGTTGCGCGGCTTCGCAAAATCCGCTGCCTTGTAGGCCGCCGTGAGGTACTTGCTACGCTCTTCCGGGCTCACCTGCATGCTGTCCACGTCGACGCTTTCTCCCTTGCCGACCATCGCCTTGACCTTCTGGGCCTTGATCGCACGCTCGACGGCCACGCTGCGCAGCCCATCGGTGTCCTTGGCCGGATCCACGCGACCGACGATGTCCAGCTTGAGCGCCTCACGATCGTTCAGCGCCTTGACCAGCGTTTCCAGACGTTTCTCGTCCTCTGCGCTCAGACGCGCACTGCCCGGGGCGAACTCAACGTAGCCGAGTTCCTGATCACCACCGCCGAAGGCGGAGGCCAGCAAGCTGAACGGCGCTGTGGCCGCCTTGACGATCAGGTTGACGAACGCGCGGAAGATCACACCGCCGAGACTGAACTGCGGGTCGTCCAGCGAGCCGGAAATCGGAATGTCTACATCGATTTCGCCGCGCGAATTCTTCAGTAGCGATACCGCCAGACGCACCGGAAGATTGGTGGCCGTCGGACTCTCCACGCGGTCGCCGAACGTCAATTGATCGATGAAGATGTGATTGTTGGCGGTGAGCTTGGCCTGATCGAGCAGGTAGTGCACGTCGACCGTGAGCTTGCCCTTTTCGATGGGGTAGCCCGCATACTTCGTCGAATACGGCGTGAGATTGGTGAGTTCGATGCCATCGGCTTTCGCGCCGAGATCCACGAACGCCATCGGCGCGAGCGGATTGATCTTGCCGTTGATGTTGATCGGCGCGTTGCGGTTGACCTTGCCTTGCAACGCAACCTCGGCAGGGTCCGTCGTTGCCGTACCAAAGGCGCCGATGCGTCCCCCGATGTCCGTCAGATTGGCCGTGTAGTTTGGTTTGACGAAGTTGTCGGTGAAGTTGACGTTGCCGCCTTGCAGCGTGATACGCCCAATGTGGACGTCCGCAGGCAGCGCCTTGCCGGTGCCGTAGCCCGGCCCGCGCTCGGCCGTCGTCTTACCCGGCGTCTGCTCCTTCTTCTCGACCTCGGTCGGTTGTCCGGCTTCTACGGCTGACGCGGCCGCATCGAGCGGTGGCTTGGCTGCGGACGCCGCATCCAGCGGAATGCCTTCGTTTGCCCGGGTGAGCGAGCGGGGCGCTTCCTTGTTGCCGACCACGTCGGCCAGATTCAGACGACCGTTGGCGTTGATGATCAGACGCGCGTAAAAGCGCGACAGGGCAACGCTGCCCAACTGAACGTTCGGCTTGCCGCTGCCCACCGCCAGATTGATCTGCTGCACCGACAGGGCATTCCACCGCACGAAGTCATCCGTCGTCACCTTGTCGAGCAGACGGACGTTGCCGAGCGTCGCGTCACCGCGGTACGTGGCCTGCGGGGTGTCGCCCTTCATCGCAAACGTCGCGCGTCCGTTGCTGGACAGCAAGGCGCTTGCAATGCTCGCGTTCAGTTCGTCGCTCATGTACGAATCGAAGGCGGCCAGATCGAGTTGTTGCGTCTTGACCTGGAGGTCGCCCGACAGCGGCTGCGGCGTGATATTCCCGGTCGCGTTGAGCGAACCCTTCTTGTTGAGCGTGCCGTTGACTTCGAGCTGCAAGGGCTTGGTCATGTCCTGCGACGCGCCTTGCACCTTGATGTTGAGCGGCGCGAACTTCGCACTGATCGGCCGGCCTTTGACGGCACGGTCCTCGAACCCGATGCTTGCGTTCTCGACGGCAACCTTGCCGACCTTCCATTGCCATCCACCGGCCGAGGCTTGCGCACCCGATGCCGAAGATGCTCTGGCCGAAGTCCGGCGTCCGCGCTCCGTGCCGACACGTGCGTTGGCACCACCGCCGTTACTCACGGATGCCTTCGGCTGGCCGTCCCCCGTCAGCGCGAGCAGGTTGATCTTGCCGTCCTTGTCGCGACGCGCCGCAACGTCGAGCCCGCTGACGGTCACTTCGTCGACGATAGCCTGACGGGCGCCGAGATCGAAGTGCGAGAGCTTGGCTTCCGCCTTCGCCAGCTTGAGCGGTGCGTCGCCCTTCTGGCCCGTGAGCCATTCGATCTTTTCCAGCGTCGCCGTGGCCGGTTCGATTTGTACGTTCGGCTGCTTGTCCGGTGCGAAGGCCGCACTGAACTTGGCGTGAGCGCCTACCGTGCCGCTCTTCAGATCACCGGCTAGCGCGCCCTGTGCGAACGGCAGCAAGGGGGCGAGCGCAATCGATTGGGCGTCGAGTTCGCCGCTGGCGTTGTATGCCGGCAGGCTGAACTGGCCGTGTGCCTTGAGCGAGCCGCCACTCTGGATGCCGAGCGAAGCATCGTAGGTAGCCGGATCTTTACCCAGCGTCGAGAACTGCTTCACCCCGATCTGGATGTTTTCGAGCGAAACGCTTGCGGGTTTCGCACCGCGCTCGTCGGTGAAACGCAACTTGCTGTTGACCAGAGCGACTTCACCGACCAACAGGTCGAGTGGCAATGGCTGCGCGGCGGCGTCGGCCTTCGCCTGTGCCGCTTCAGCGGCCGATGCCGGCGTGGCCGGGCGGGCGGTTTGCTCCGCTGCAACCTTCGGTGCCGACTTGGCGGCTTCGCTGGCCTGAGGCGATGCGGCCGCCTGATCGACGGCCTTGCCAACGGCCTTGAGCACCGGACGTTGCGGAAGGAGAGCCTTCACGACATTGATCGTGCCGTCTTTCTCCATCGTGACGTGCTGGTCCAGTCCGTCGATCCGAACACTGTCTACGTGATAGACGTTATTCAGCGGTTCGACCTTGCCCAGCGTCACGTCGACTTGTTTGACCGCGACAAGCGGCGATCCGTCAGCTTCGTTGACGACGGCGTCGGCCAATCCGGCCGTGCCGGTGAGCAGTACGTGATTGCCGTCCTTGTCACGCGTGAAGCGCAACTTCAGATCGGTGCTGATGGCACCGCTCTTGATCTGTGCCGGGACCGTGACGGGCGAGTAGCCGAGATACTTTGGCACATCGAGTCGGTCGAGCTTGATGTCGACGGTCGATTCCAGTGAATCGGCAAACGGTTTGGTCTGACCCGAGATGTGCAGCGGCGAGCCATCGATGGAGGCCTGCAGCAGGGGCTGCACGAAGATGTCGACGTCCGCTGGCAGATTCGCGATGAAAGGCACGCCAACCTGCAAATTGTCGACCACATGCTTTTCGTTCTGGAAGCTGTCGTCGAAGCGAATCGTGCCGTTTTTGATCTGAACGTTGTTCAGCGCGAAGCGCGCGGGTTTGGACGGCTCAGGCGAGGGCGGCCCCGACGTTGCCCGATCGATGATGTCCGAGAAGTTGAAACGCTGCGGTGCGGTTCGCACGATGTTGACGACGGGCGTGTCGAGGTACAACTCGCCGATCACCGGCGCGAAGCGAAATAGTGAGCTCCACGATGCATTCACGCGCAGTTCGCCGATATCCACAAAGGGCTGGCCGGGTGTCTTGTCGCCGATATGCACCTTGTGCAAATCGAGGCGGAGCGTATAGGGATTGAAGCTGACGTCGCCCACGCTGACCGGTCGTTCGAGATACGCGGAGAGCTTGTCGACAGCGTAATGCTTGAGCACCGCCGGGACGGTGAAGTAACCGACGACGCCGAAGACGGCGATGATGCCGGCGGCCCACAGGCCGGTTTTGCGCGCGCGGCGGCGCACGTCGGGATCGCGCCCGAGCGCCTGTGCGCGGGCGAGCCCCTGTTGCAGACGGTTGCCGTCTGCGGATGATTCCGTGGTTGGTTTGCGATCGTTCGCTTGCTCGGCCATGCGGTCTCCCGAAAGTAGCCCGTGGAGCATACGCCACGCCCCTGGAGCGTGGCGGGACATTCCCAGCGCCGGGGTATGTGATGCCCCGGTGCTGGATAGCGATGATCCGGCGGGTTATGCCGGCGACATCACCAGCGGGGCGATCGCTCCCGCGTGTTCGACGACGGCATCCGCGTGCCACTGGGCAGGCGCGAGCGAGTCGCCGCAATAACCGTAGGCCGCAGCCACCGTGGCCATGCTTGCGGCCTTGCCCGCCTGCACGTCGCGAAGGTCGTCGCCGACATACACGATGTTTGCGGGCGCAATGCCGATGCATTCGGCGGCATAGAGCAGAGGCGCGGGGTGCGGCTTGCTGTGCGGCGTGGTGTCGCCGGAAACCACGCAAGCGGCACCGTTGTCGAGGCCGAGCAGTTTCACGAGCGGATTGGTCAGGCGTGCTGCCTTGTTGGTCACGATGCCCCAGGGCATGCCACGTTCGGTCAACGCGGCGAGCAACGCCGGGATGCCGTCGAACAAATGGCTATGGACGCACAACGCGGCTTCGTAATTAGCGAGGAAGGCGTCTCTCAATGCGGGAAAGGCAGCATCGTCCGGCGTGACGCCAAAGGCACTGCCAATCAATCCGCGGGCACCGTGCGACGCCTGCAGGCGCAGGGTTTCGTACGGCCCCGGCGGCAAGCCGCGATCGGTACGCACCTTGTTGACCGCAGCAACCAGATCGGGCGCGGTGTCGGCGAGCGTGCCGTCGAGGTCGAACAGGACAGCACGAATGTCGCCATGCAGCAGCGTCGACGCGGTGCTGTCGGGAGACGATGTGGAGACTCGGACGGGGGGCTCGAACATATCAGGCATCGCGTGTGCACGCGATCATATAGTTGACGTCGGTGTCGCGATTGATCGAGTAACGCTTGCTGATCGGATTGTAGGTCATCCCGCGCAGGTCACGTACCGCCAGACCACTTGCCCGGGCGAACGACGCCAGTTCCGAAGGGCGAATGAACTTCGCGTAATCGTGCGTACCGCGCGGCAGCATACGCAGCACGTACTCCGCACCGACCACAGCCAGCAACCAGGCTTTCGGATTGCGGTTCAGCGTGGAGAAGAACACATGACCGCCCGGCTTCACGAGCGTTGCGCAGGCGGCAACGATCGATGCCGGGGACGGCACGTGCTCGAGCATCTCCATGCAGGTGACGACGTCGTACGTGCCTGCCTCACGTGCGGCAAGCGCTTCGGCGGCGATTTCTTCGTATTCGATGTTCAGTCCGGCTTCGAGGCTGTGCAGATCGGCCACGCCGAGGGCTTTCTTCGACAGATCGATGCCCTTCACGCGAGCGCCCTGGCGTGCCATCGATTCCGACAGAATGCCGCCGCCACAGCCAATGTCCAGCACGCGCTTGCCTTGCAGCGGCACATGCTGTTCGATCCAGTCGAGGCGCAACGGATTGATCTCGTGCAGCGGCTTGAATTCGCTGTGCGGATCCCACCAGCGGTGGGCCAGTTCACTGAATTTATTGAGTTCTTGCGGATCGGCGTTCATCACTTGCTCATGGACATTGACGGCTCGGCGCAGGGGGCGTGCAACATGGCTGCGCGTGCCCTGTGTACCGGGTGGTCGGCGGGCGCCGTCGAGATGGGGCAAGTATAACGAAGTGAGTGCGCCCATGTCCAAAGCGCGAGGCGTGGCGAGGTGCTCGTGTCGGCGTTCGAGGCGTTCGGGCCGTTAGGTAGGGGGGCGGGGCGGAGGCGCAATGAGCATGACGGGCGGGGGCGATGGGAGTGTGCTGGCGTCGTCACCCGCACGTCGTCCACGCATGACGCCGAGGGGATGCGTACGCGACACGTGCGTCGCATCCCCAGGCGTGCGGTGCCATAGCCGCCGATAGGCGATCAGGCAGCCGCCGGCAAATTCGCCAGCACGGCGTGTGGGTCGTGATACGCGAGACCCAGCGCCTCGGCCACACCGCGATTCGTCACCATGCCGTGCGCGACGTTCAGGCCGGCAAGCAGGTGCGAGTCTGCGCGCATTGCCGCCACGGCGCCGTGATCGGCGAGTTGGAGAATGAACGGCAGCGTCACGTTGTTCAATGCGAAGGTCGAGGTGCGAGGCACGCCCCCCGGCATGTTGGCGACGCAGTAATGGACAACGCCGTCGACGACGTACACCGGATCAGCATGCGTCGTTGGGCGTGACGTTTCGCAGCATCCGCCCTGATCGATGGCCACGTCGACGATCACCGATCCCTTGCGCATCAGGCCGAGCATCGCCCGCGTGATGAGTTTCGGGGCTGCTGCGCCCGGGATCAGTACGCCGCCGATGACCAGGTCGGCTTCCCTTAAATGCGTTTCAATGGCGTGCTGCGTCGAATAAACGGTCTGCACACGTCCGCCGAACTGTGCGCTGATGCGACGCAGGGCATCGACCGATTTGTCGATGACCGTCACCTGTGCGCCGATGCCGACAGCCACAGTGGCAGCGTTAGTGCCAACGACACCACCGCCCAGAATCACGACCTTTCCCGCTTCCACGCCGGGCACGCCGGAGAGCAGCAAGCCCAGCCCGCCATGCGTTTTCTCCAGCGCCGTGGCGCCGGCCTGAATCGACATACGGCCAGCCACTTCGGACATGGGCGCGAGGAGCGGCAGGCCGCCATTCGCGGACGTCACAGTTTCGTACGCGATGCACGTGGCGCCGCTCTTGATCAGATCTCGTGTCTGATCGGCGTCTGGCGCCAGATGAAGGTAAGTGAACAGGGTGTGATGAGGCCGCAGTCTGGCGCGCTCGACCGCTTGAGGTTCCTTGACCTTGACGATCAGCTCGGCACGATCGAAGACGTCGACGGCATTCGCCGCAATGCGTGCACCGGCTGCCGCGTAGATCGTATCGTCCATGCCGATACCTTCCCCGGCTTGCGTCTCGATCCACACCTCGTGCCCGCGTGCGACCACTTCGCGTACGGCTGCGGGCGTCATGCCTACGCGATATTCGTGGTTCTTGATCTCCTTGGGTACACCGATCTTCATGATGCGTCTCCTTTGTTGTGATGGCACAGCAAACAGCGATGACGACAATGGTTAAAGCACAAACAAAGCACAAACAAAAACGGCACCCGAAGGTGCCGTTTCGAAGATCAGGCG
This sequence comes from Pandoraea sp. ISTKB, assembly GCF_001721285.1. Lineage (NCBI taxonomy): Bacteria > Pseudomonadati > Pseudomonadota > Betaproteobacteria > Burkholderiales > Burkholderiaceae > Pandoraea > Pandoraea sp. ISTKB. The sequence goes on along the minus strand of NZ_MAOS01000028.1, from coordinate 145,378 downwards.
AAGGCCGGTTCGGCCTGTGCGTGAGGCGCGCCGCTGTAGCGCGCCACAGACAGGTCGTCGGCCAGAATGGCAGGGCGGCGTCCGGACATCAGGTCGGCCAGCAATTGCCCGGACCCGCAGGACATCGTCCAGCCCAGCGTGCCATGTCCCGTATTCAGGAACAGGTTGCGCAGGGCGGTGGCGCCAACGATCGGCGTGCCGTCCGGCGTCATCGGACGCAGACCGGTCCAGAACGATGCTTCAGCCGTGTTGCCGGCGCCCGGATACAAATCGTTGACCACCATTTCCAGCGTCGCGCGCCGCGCCGGATTGAGTGCCTTGTTGTAACCGACAACTTCGGCCATCCCGCCAACGCGAATGCGATCCTCGAATCGCGTCACGGCAATCTTGTAAGTCTCATCGAGAATCGTCGATACCGGCGCGCGCGATTCGTCGACGATCGGCACAGTGATCGAATAGCCCTTGAGCGGATACACCGGAATGTCGACGATGCCGCGCAGGAACGGCGTGGAGTAAGAGCCGAGCGCGACGACGTAAGCGTCCGCACGTTGCAGCGTACCCGCGCAAACAACGCCCTCGATCTTGTCGCCCGCGACTTGAAGGCCTTCGATCGGCATGTCGTAGCGGAATTTCACACCCAGTGCCTCGGCCATTGCGGCCAGGCGGGTCGTGAACATCTGGCAGTCACCCGTTTCGTCGTTCGGCAGGCGCAGGCCGCCGGTCAGCTTATGCGAGACGGCAGCCAGCGCCGGTTCTGCACTGGCGAGCGCCTTGCTGTCCAGCAGTTCGAACGGCACGCCGGCTTCTTCGAGCACGGCGATGTCGCGAGCGGCATTCGCCAATTGCTCTTCCGTGCGGAATAGTTGCAACGTGCCCGCTTGACGGCCTTCGTATGCGATGCCCGTTTCTGCACGCAGCTCACGGAAGCAGTCGCGGCTGTATTCCGCGATCCGCACCATGCGTTCCTTATTGACGGCGTAACGCTCGGGCGTGCAGTTGCGCAGCATCTGGTAAAGCCATTTGAGCTGCGTCAGCGTGCCGTCCGGGCGGATAGCGAGCGGGGCGTGCTTCTGGAACAACCACTTGATGGCCTTCGTAGGAATCCCCGGTGCCGCCCACGGCGACGCGTATCCGGGCGAAATCTGGCCGGCGTTGCCGAAGCTGGTTTCGAGCGCCGGGCCAGCTTGACGATCGAGCACCGTGACGTCATGCCCGGCCTTTGCCAGGTAGTAGGCGCTGGTAACGCCGATGACGCCGCTGCCGAGAACGATGACCTTCATTGCGTTGACTCCTGTAAAACCATAGTTATGCAGTAATAATTCGCATGCTATTCTCGGAATCGTAGGTTTAGTTAATGTATATGGGCTGAATTCAGGAATAAATCATGAGAGTGCAGCAGCAATCGGTCCGGACGCTGGATCGGCTTGACCGGCGCATCCTGACGTTGCTCCAGCAGGACGGGCGAATGTCGATGAAAGACCTGTCAGAGCAGGTCGGCCTGTCGATTACGCCGTGTATCGAACGGGTGAAGCGCATGGAGCGCGATGGCGTGATCATGGGCTACTTCGCCCGGGTGAATCCGGCAGCCCTGGGGGCGGCGTTGCTGGTGTTCGTCGAGATCACGCTGGATCACAAGTCCGGCAACATGTTCGATCAGTTCCGCCGGGAGGTGCTGCGAATTCCCGAAGTCATGGAGTGTCATCTGATTTCCGGTGACTTCGACTACCTCATCAAGGCGCGAATCCGGGAGATGTCCGAGTACCGCAAGTTGCTCGGCGATATCCTGCTGCAACTGCCCGGTGCCGTGCAGTCGAAGAGCTATGTCGTGATGGAGGAAATCAAGGAAACGCTCACGGTCCACGTCGAGGAGTGAGCGGCCGGCGGACGTCCGCCCTGTGGCGTTGTCGCGGCAAGTTTGGAGTGCGGCAGGGGGAGCTGACTACCCGGCAAGCGTTGTACGGGTACGTTATCCGGCGACTTAGAAAAGCGGCATTTGCGGGTCGACCTTTCCCGTAGGCTCCGAGGCTGGAGTGCTCACCCGTTGTGGCATGCGTTGTTTTGCCGGGATCCCTTGATCTGACGGATCCGGCGCGGGTACGCGGAACTGGTCGTTCCTTAGCGGCGGTCTTGCCTGATTGAGCCCCAACTTACGGGCAGCCAGATGAAATCGCTGCCGAATCAGTTCAGCATGCAATCCAGTGCCACGCATGCGGGTGCCAAATTCCGAACTGTTATGTTTCCCGTCACGAACCTGCTCGATCAGGCTCATCACATGGCGTGCCCGCATTGGGTAGTTCGCTTCCAGCCATTCGACGAAAACGTCGTGAACCTCTCTCGGTAGTCTCAGCATCACGTAGGCGGCATAGGTTGCACCGGCCTCGGCGGCCGTCGTCAGCACCCGCTCGATATCGAAATCGGTGAGCGCGGGCACGATCGGCGCCACGATAACGCCCGTGGGAATGCCGGCATCCGTCAGCTTGCGTATGGCTTCGATGCGTTTGGGTGGCGTATTCGCACGTGGCTCCATCTTGCGGGCGATTTCCGCATCGAGCGTTCCTACTGAGATAAACACCCGCGCCAGTCCCCGCTGCGCCATGCGCGAGAGGATGTCGATGTCTCGCGTGACGAGGGCCGATTTGGTCGTGATGCCCACGGGATGACCGAAGCGCTCCAGAACCTCAAGCACGCTGCGTGTGATGCCGTATTCCCGCTCGATCGGTTGGTAGGGATCGGTGTTCGCACCCAGTGCGAGCAGGGAGGGCTGATATCCGCGCTTGCGTAGCTCGGCGTCCAGGCGTTCTGCCGCATTGTGCTTGGCGTAGAGCCGGGTTTCGAAGTCGAGGCCGGGGGAGAGGCCCAAATAGGCATGCGTCGGGCGCGCAAAGCAATAGGTGCATCCGTGCTCGCATCCGCGGTAGGGGTTGATCGAGCGATCGAACGGGATGTCTGCAGAAGTATTGCGGGAGATGATCGTTCGTGCGTTCTCCAGCGCGACCTGCGTGACGAACTTGACCTCGCATTCTTGGGCAGCGTCCGATTCATGGCGGCTCTCGTCGCTTTCTCTCCGGTACTCGGAGAAGCGGGATTCGAGGTTGGCGATTGCGCCCCGGCCCTTACGGGATGGGGGCGGCACGAACGAGGATGCCATGACGCGTCTCCTGAATAACACCCCCTGAAAGGAGCGCCGGGCAGGCGCAGGGAGTTGTCGTCATTATACTGTGTTTTTATACAGTATTTCGACGAAGGAGAGCGGCAGTGAGATACGTATTTGACGACCTTGCCAGTTTGTCCGTCAGCGTAGCGGCAATGTGCTGGGCAGGCTGGACGTCGTGGTTAACGTCATGCGTCGCGCGAGGGCATGACCGGCGGCACGTACGGGGCGATCGTCCGGGCGATGGTGTCGAGCGCCGCAATGTCCATGTTCGGGCGCTGGCTGGCCAGGTGAATGGCGCGAAGCGTCAGCAAGGAATAGAGCGTCGCATGGTTGCCGCCCATGGCAGCCAGGGCCTCGGTGTGGCGTTGGACAATGCCGACGTCGCCGCGCGATACGGGGCCGGCAAGCGCGCCGGAAAGCCCGCGCTCGCGAGCCGCTTCGAGTGTGCCCATGACGAGCGGCCACATGGCGTCGCGCGCGTCGGTCTCGTTCATGCCAATGGCTTTCCAGAGGTGCGTTGCCTCGTCGAGCAGGCAAAGCAGGAAACTGGCCGCGTAGTTGGCGCCCGCGTGATAACGCATGCGTTCGCCCGGGGCAATGGACAGCGCGCGGCATCCGATATCGCTGGCGAAACGCTGAAGGACTTCGTTCAGCGGCGCTTCGGCTTCAACGGTGATGGCGCTGCCCCGCATGCGGGTCGCGTCATCGTCAAGTCCTGCGAAAAGAAAAAGCGGATGAAAACCGCCGATATGCCCGCCGCTTTTCGTCGACGGTTCAAGCAACCCGACTTCGGATGCGCCACTACAATGGACAAGCGCTTGTCCGGCACGCGGCGCGAGATGCGTCGCGCAGTCGGCGATGGCGTCGTCCGGCACCGTGAGAAACACCAGATTCGCGTGCGAGAAAACGGCATTCATGCCGTCGGGCTGCGGAATAGACAGTGCGGTGCATTTCGGCAATGCCGTCGCGATATGTTGCGCATTGGCGATATTCCGGCTTGCCACGACCGTTACGTGGTATCCGGCGCGAGTTGCGGCGATCGCCAGCGCGCGTGCCACACGACCGGCGCCGACAAAACCGAGCTTTGGCAAGACGTTGGGGGATATGGCGTTGGGCATCGCGATCCGGGGTTACTGCGACAGGCGATTCGGCGTGTCGTGAATTTCGAAGTAAGTCTGGAACGCCACGGCGAAGCCGACCATCATCAGCATGGCGCCGACAAACAGCGACAGGCTGACGATGATGACAGCAATCCAGCCCGAACGGGACTGGGTTGCGGCACGAGGGTTGAATTGCGCGTTCCAGCGCTCGTCCGGACGCAAGCCGTAGACGATGGCGGCGAGAAAGGCCGAAAACAGCGAGATGGCGCCAAGAATCGTCAGTACCCATCCCGCGAGCGAATGCAGTTCGCTGGTGACCAGAAGTCCCCAACCCGCCAGGCCGCATGCCGAGCCCACGATATGGGCCCAGCCGAAGCGATCGCGAACACCATAAAGATAGAAGCGATGCAGGCCAAGCGTGCCGAACAGCATGGCAAGGCCGGCGGTCAGGGTTTTGGATTTATAGGCGACTGCGTTCATTGGGAATGGTTATCGGGCAGGCGTTTCGCGAATGACTTCGACCAGCGTCCAACGCATGCTCGAAGCATCGGCGGGCGGATTGGCGACAGGCTCGCCATGAATTTTCACGCGGTATTCTACGCCCGGCTTCCACTCGAAGCCATCGATGTGGGCGTACCAAAGCTCCCACTGCGATTTGCCCGAATCGTCAGCAGTCCGCACGCGCAGGCACTTACGCGGCGCGACGCCCACACAATCGGCCATCTGCGAGTCGACATCGAGGATGCGGTCTTCCGTCTTCACGGCGCCTGCGTTAGCCACGGGGCGATTGAGCAGTGTCTGCGATGCGTAGGTCAGCGTTTCGCCATTCGACGTACTCAGCGTCAGTTGTGTGTCGCGGCGCTCGAAGCGGGTGACGCTCGCGAGCGTCTTCAAATAGCGGGATTCGAAGGCCATCGAATCCGGGCACGCCATGCGTGTCGCTGCGGGGGCTTGAAGGCTGACCTGACCCTTGCCCGGCCCGATCGTGTACTGACCGAATATGCGATTGCAGCCGCCGGTGCCGGAAAACGCGCCCTTATCGTTGAACGTCAGGTTGATTGCACGGCCTTCCGGCAGACTCGGGGCGTCGCTTGCGCCTTCCCATTTCACCAGTTGCCACGTGCCCAGAATGTCGGTTGGGGCAGTCGCAGCCGCTGTGTTGTCGGTGCCCGAAGACGGATTGGCGCCACCGCCCGACGGTGCTGCGCAGCCGGCCAGCAGAGCAGCCGGAACGATAAGTGTCGCCAGGTAAGTGGCGAGCGAGGAGGGCAGGAACGAGAGTAGGCGTTGAGTCATGATCGTTATGTGGTGGTAGTTGCGGACAGGGCAGGGACGGCGGAATGTCGCGTTGAACAGGGGATGGTGTGTTCTAACGGTGCCGTGAGTACCATGAACTGTTGACCGAGCGCACAAAGGGTCAGTTCCTTGCGTAGGGTTGGGGATGTTTCCCAATCGAGGTCGGCCGCCCCATGTGGCATGAGGTCTCGGTGCGAAGGCGTGCAGAGCAAGGTCATGGCTTTCGATATGTGATGCGATAGATCGCGCCCGCGTGGTCGTCGCTGATGAGCAGGGAGCCATCGGGCAACGTCAGCAGGTCGACGGGGCGTCCCCAGACAGTCTCGCCATCGTCCAGCCAGCCCTGCGCAAAGACCTCCTGCTTTGCAACGTTGCCCTTCGCGTCGAGAACGATGCGTACGACGCGGTAACCCACTTTGCTGCTGCGATTCCAGGAGCCGTGCTCGGCGATGAAGATATTGCCGCGATACTCCGCCGGGAATTGTTTACCTATATAGAAGCGCATGCCGAGCGCTGCGACATGTGCGCCGAGTTTCGCTTTTGGCGGCGTGAAGCTGCGGCAGGGCTTTTCGCGCCCGAAGTCGGGGTCCGACACGTTGCCCGCATGGCAGTAGGGGAATCCGAAATGCTCGCCGACGCTGGAAAGTCGGTTCAGTTCGTCGTCGGGTACATCGTCGCCGAGGAGGTCGCGGCCGTTGTCTGTGAACCAGAGGGCATTGGTGCCCGGCTGCCAGTCGAATCCGACCGAGTTGCGCACCCCGCGCGCGATGACGCGCCAATCGGTGCCGTCGGGCTTCATGCTGCCGATCATGGCGTAGCGATTTTCATCTCGCTTGCAGACGTTGCACGGTGCACCGACGCCGACATAGAGGCGTTGGTCGGGGCCAAAGGCAATGTATCGCCATCCGTGGTGGGTTTCAGTCGGCAGCTTGTCGTAGAGGGTGACCGGCTTGCCCGGGCTGTCCAGCCGGTTCTCGATATCATCGAGTTTGAGGATGCGTGAGACGGCAGAGATATAGAGTGCGCCGTTACGCATGGCCACGCCCACCGGCATGTTCAGTCCCGATGCGATCGTGCGGACTTTGGCGGCGTACGCGCGAGACGGATCCAGCGTAATGGCGTAGACGTTGCCTTGGCCACGGCTTCCCACGAACAGGGTACCCTTAGGGCCCAGCACCATGCCGCGTGCGCCGGGCACCTGATCCGAGAGAACTTCGACGTAAAAGCCGGGTGGCAGCGACAGGCGTTCAATCGGAAGCGCGTCACGCGCTGCTGCGAATTGGGCGGCGAAGAGCAATATCGCGCCCAGGAGGAACTGCCATCCATCGGGAAATCGTCGCATGCAGGACTCGCTTCACGCAAAGGATGCGTGCATTGTAGACCAGTGCTCACCGGGGCGCGGCGACGCCGCACAAGCGGCCCAATTCGGGCGCCGCTCGACGGCACACATCTGCATTTGGCGAAGTGTTTGTTTTGACGAGGGTTTTGCGCTATAATCACGCGTTTTCTGTCCGAACACTTCTGGATTCACAAGGATTTAATATGGTCGTTATCCGCCTGGCTCGCGGCGGCGCGAAGAAGCGCCCGTTCTACAACATCGTTGCAACCGACTCGCGTAACCGCCGCGATGGCCGCTTCATCGAGCGTATTGGCTTCTACAACCCGGTCGCTGCCGAAGGCACGGAAGGTCTGCGCATTGCTCAAGACCGTCTGACGTACTGGCAAGGCGTTGGCGCACAACTGTCGCCGACCGTGGCTCGTCTGATCAAGCAAGGCGCCAAGGCTGCTGCCTAAGCTTTCAGATAGTCGAGCTGTACGCATTGCTGTCGGTTTGCCGGCGGCATGAGAATTGAACGGCGATGCCTGCTCCGGAGCAATCTAGAGCGGGCATCGCCGTGTGTTCGTCACAAGGTTGGATTGCATGGTTCGTTCCGCACGTGAGCGGGTACCGCTGAAGATCGGTGCTGAAGCGCGTCGCGCCTCAGGCATGCGCGCAGAGCAGGTGCTTGCCCCGGTGACCGAAGTCCCCGACGACCTCGTCGAGCTGGGGTACATCGGTGATGCCTACGGGATTCGCGGCTGGATCAAGGTACAGCCGCATACGGGGAAGGGCGAAAGTCTCTTGTCCGCAGAGTGCTGGTATTTCCGTCGCCCTGGCGCGCCGGAGTACACCAAAGCCAATGTGCTTTATAGCCGTGCGCATTCGGGAACCGTAGTCGCGCAATTGCGCGGCAGCGAAAACCGGACGGCGGCCGAGGCGCTCAAAGGGCTTCAGGTCTGGGTGCCGCGTAGCGCGTTCCCGAGCGCGGGTGAAGATGAGTTCTACTGGGTCGATCTGATCGGCGCCCAGGTGACGAACTTGCAGGATGAGTTGCTTGGCAAGGTTGTCGGTCTGCTGGATAACGGCGTGCACACCGTGTTGCGTGTGGCGTACGACGAACCTGCAGTCGATGGCAAGCCAGCGAAGACCGCTGAGCGGTTGATCCCCTTCGTTGGCCAATATATTCAGACCGTCGATGTCGAGGCGGGGCGTATCGTGGCTGACTGGGGTCTCGATTATTGAGATACCGATTGATCGCCCGGCCGTTATGGCGTCCGGGCACCTCTGGACGGAACCGGTCTGATGCAGTTTGACGTCGTCACGCTCTTTCCCGAGATGTTTCGGGCACTGACCGACTGGGGCGTCACCAGCCGGGCGCTCAAGCAGTCGCGCTACGGTCTGCGGTTTTGGAATCCGCGTGATTTCACGCATAACAATTACCGCACGATCGACGATCGTCCTTATGGCGGTGGTCCGGGCATGGTTATGCTCGCCAAGCCGCTCGATGATGCGATTGCCGCTGCGAAGGCTGCACAGGCGGAAGTCGGTGTGCCGCGCGGCCGGGTGTTGTTGATGTCGCCGCAAGGCAAGCCGCTGACGCATCGTCGGGTTGTCGAGTTGCGGGAGCAAGAGCAAGGGTTGATCCTGCTCTGCGGTCGTTACGAGGCCATCGATCAGCGTTTGATCGATCGCGTAGTGGACGAAGAGGTCAGCGTTGGCGATTTCGTGCTGTCGGGTGGGGAGTTGCCTGCCATGGCGCTGATGGATTCGCTGATCCGGCTGTTGCCGGGGGCGCTGAACGACGAGCAGTCGGCGGAGCAAGACAGTTTCGTCAACGGGTTGCTCGATTGTCCGCATTACACGCGGCCGGAAGAATATGAAGGCGTGCGCGTACCCGATGTCTTGTTGGGTGGGCATCACGCAGAGATTGAAAAATGGCGGCGTCGCGAGGCGTTGGCCAATACCTGGCACAAGCGCCCCGATCTGATCGAAAGCGCGCGTGCCAACGGATTGCTCAGTCGTGCCGATGAGGCATGGCTGGCAGGCCTACAGGTCGATTCGTCGGCCAGGTAGGTTCGGATGTCGTCATGGGGACGGCATTCGGTTTGACCCCATCCTCTGTCGGGGCCGGTTCGCCGGTATATAACGCCGACACGATGGCACTAGGAGTAGTAAATGAATCTGATCGCTAAGATCGAGCAAGAAGAAATCGCGCGTCTGACCGCGAACAAGACGATCCCCGACTTCGCCCCGGGCGACACCGTGATCGTCAACGTGAACGTGGTTGAAGGTAACCGCAAGCGCGTTCAGGCATACGAAGGCGTGGTGATCGCCAAGCGTAACCGTGGCCTGAACTCGGGCTTCATCGTTCGCAAGATTTCGTCGGGTGAAGGCGTTGAGCGTACGTTCCAGACGTACTCGCCGCTGATCGCCAGCATCGAAGTCAAGCGTCGTGGTGACGTTCGTCGCGCCAAGCTGTACTACCTGCGCGAGCGTTCGGGCAAGTCGGCACGTATCAAGGAAAAGCTCACGTTCAAGAGCAAGACCGTCGCTGCCGAGTAAGTCGGACGCCGCTATGCCCGACGACCTCGTGGTCGGGCACAGCAAAAGCCGCATGGAAAAAGCACCCTTCGGGGTGCTTTTTTCGTTTCGCTGCGTCGCATTTATGCGGTTGTGGCAGTGCGTCATAACGCGGGTATGCCGCGAATAGCCGTGTGAATCGTATTTTCTTTGCGGCCACGCGTTTTCAGCATCCTCGCTAAAATAGCGGAGTTAATCATCACCAAAGGTCTACGTGGCGCCACCTCTCATCCTGCATCCGGAAGCGTTACCCATCGTCTCGACGGGCGAGGGCGAGCCTGCGGTGCCGGCGGAGCGGTTGACCCCTTCAGCGTTGCGAGACCGTCTCGCCCGTCCCCCGATCTGGACTCCCGAGTCCGGTGTCGTCGAAGTTGTGTCCCCCACGTTGTTCACGCCGCGTGCCGCTGCGGTCCTGGTGCCGTTGGTCATGCGCCCGCAGGGAACGACCGTGTTGCTTACGAAGCGGACGCAGCACCTGAGCACGCATGCCGGCCAAGTGAGTTTCCCGGGCGGAAGCCGAGAGCCGGACGATCCCACGCCTATCGCGACCGCATTGCGTGAATCGCACGAGGAAATCGGCCTGGATGCCGGTGCGGTGGAGGTGATCGGAAGCTTGCCCGACTATGTGACGGGCACGGGTTTTCGCGTTGCGCCGGTCGTAGGGCTGGTCAAGCCGCCGTTTGATCTTGTGGCGGATACCGGGGAAGTGGATGAAATCTTCGAGGTCCCGCTGGATTTTCTGATGAATCCTGCGCATCACCAGATTCGCGTCTTCAACTATCAGGTCGGTGAGCGCAGGTTCTACGCCATGCCTTATCCAAAGGCCGCTGGCGGCGAGTATTTCATCTGGGGCGCGACGGCGGGCATGCTGCGGAATTTCTACCGTCTCCTGCGGGCCTGACGCGAAACGCGATTCCGAGGTGCGAAAGGTCCGCTGAAAACGGGATATGCGTGCGTCGCCAAGGCGCATGGGGCGGGCATTTGCGAGAAGCTGTGCTATCGTTACACCATTCCGTCTGGTGATCTGATCGCACGCATGACATTCTTCTCGGTACTCCTCGCGCTGATCCTCGAGCAGGTGCGTGCCCTCTCCACGCAAAACCCGATTTACAACCTGATTCGTTCCCACGCGGCTCACACCTCGCAATCTTTCGACGCCGGTCAACCGCGTCACGGCGTGCTCGCCTGGCTGGTCGTCGTGGTGCCGTTCGTGCTGGTTGTCGGCGTGGTGTACTACCTGCTGATGCGGGTCAATATTTTCCTGGGGTTCGCCTGGAACGTCCTCATCGTTTACCTGACGATGGGGTTCCGGCAATTCAGCCACTATTTCACCGACATCCACGTTGCGCTGAATAACGACAACGTGAATGAGGCCCGTGAAATCCTGCGCCAATGGATCGGTATCGATACCGTGGATATGCCGGTGGACGAGATCGTGCGGCACACGCTTTTGCATGCCGTGATTGCGTCGCACCGTCACGTGTTCGGCGTGTTCTTCTGGTTCTTGATGCCCGTGGGGCCAGCCGGCGCGGTCCTATACCGCCTCGCAGAGTATCTTTCGCGTCGCTGGACCGAGCCTGCGCCTGATCGCAGCCCGGCATTCGGTGCGTTCGCGCGCAAGGCCTTCTACGTGATCGATTGGGTGCCTGCGCGTCTGACGGCGATTGGCTTTGCAATCGTCGGCAACTTTGAAGATGCGATCTACGCATGGCGCCATTACGCCAAGCAGTGGCCTAACGAAAACGAAGGGATCTTGCTCGCTGCAGGTAGTGGTGCACTTGGCGCGCGTCTCACGGGGCCACTGGCGGAAGTGTCGAGTGTCGACGCGCTGAATCAGGGAGACGACGCCGTGCTGCCGGTCGGTGGCGAGTGTACGCCGCGTACATTGCAGGCCGCCGTGGGGCTGGTGTGGCGAGCCGTTCTGCTGTGGATGTTGCTATTGCTTCTGCTCACGTTGGCCGTCTGGCTTGGCTGACGCTTGGTAATACGACGCCACCAATGAGAAACCCCGCAAATGCGGGGTTTCTTGTTTTTCGGGAAGGCTTACGTCTGCAATCAATACGGAATCTGTTGCTCGGATTCGTGGACGAGTTGCGCGTACAGGGCGTGACGTTGCTGCGAGACGCGTCCGTCGGCTACGGCCGCCAGAATTGCGCAACCCGGCTCTTTCAGGTGATGGCAGTTATAGAACCGGCATCCCGTGAGTAGCGGACGAAACTCGGGAAATGCACGCTCCAGTGCGCCTTCCTTGAGATGATGCAGCCCAAACTCCTGGAATCCCGGAGAGTCGATGAGCAAACCGCCTTCCGGCAGATGAAAGATGCGCGTGAACGTCGTCGTGTGCTTGCCTGAGTTCAGTACGGTCGAGATTTCCCGTGTTGCAGCATCGGCGTTGGGTACGACCAGATTCACCAAGCTCGATTTCCCCATGCCGGATTGCCCCAGTAGCAACGACGCCTGATGCGCCAGACGCGGCAGCAACTGCGCCTTCGCCGCTTCCGGATCTGCGCGCACCGACAGTTCGAGGACTTCGTAGCCCAATGCACGATACGGTGCCAGACGCTCACGTGCCGCCGGTAACGCCTGCGTAACGTCGGTCTTGTTGAGCACGATCAGCGGGCGCAACTCGTTGGCTTCCGCTGCGACGAGCGCGCGGCCGAGCAAGTCCTCGCTAAAGTACGGCTCCGTCGCCAGCATGATCACCAGTTGATCGATGTTGGACGCAAAAAGCTTGCTCTTGAACTGGTCGGAGCGATAGAGGAGATTGCGACGCGGCAGAATTTCTTCGATGACGCCCTGATCCCCCGTACGTGCCCACGCAACTTCGTCACCGACGGCGATCTCGCTTTTCTTGCCGCGCGGGAAACAAAGCACCGTCTCACCGTCGTCCGCTTCGACGACGTAATGACGCCCGTGGGCCGCGGCTACGCGACCATGGCGTCGTTCTTGTGCTGTCGTCTCCGTGAGCGATGCCTTACCTTTGGCGCCGCGCTTCATGCGTGCCCCAACAAGCGATCGATGCGTTGCGACGCGGGAGGGTGGGAGTAATAGAACGCGGTGTAGACCGGGTCGGGCGTCAACGTCGACGCATTGTCCTGGTACAGCTTCACCAGCGCATTCACCAAATCGCTGGCTTGCGTCTGGCTGGCGGCAAAGGCGTCGGCCTCGAATTCGTGTTTGCGCGACGTGAGGCTACTCAGCGGGCTGGCAAAAAATCCGAACACGGGCAGGACGAGGAAGAAGAGTACGAGCGCCAGCGCGTTGTTGCTGCCTGTCATCGACGGCATGACACCGAGCTCCGTGTAAAACCAGGTCCGGCCGGTGAGCCAGCCGAGCAGGGCGAGGAATGCCAACGACAAGGCGAAGGCGACAACCAGCCGCTTGGTGATATGGCGGCGCTTGAAGTGTCCCAGCTCATGTGCCAGCACCGCTTCAATTTCGGCAGGCGAGAGACGCTCGATCAGCGTGTCGAAGAACACGATGCGCTTGGCGCGTCCGAAGCCGCTGAAGTAGGCGTTGCCGTGGGCTGAGCGCTTCGAGCCGTCCATCACGAACAGGCCACGTGCGGCAAATCCACAACGTTGCATGAGTCCCTCGATGCGTTGCGCGAGCGACACGTCCGAGAGCGGCTCGAATTTGTTGAACATCGGGGCGATGACGTGCGGAAAAATGAACTGCACGAACAGGTTGAACGCCACCCAGACCACCCACGTGTACACCCACCAGAGCGGGCCGGCGCGATCCATGAGCCAGAGCACGACAAACAGTAGGGGCAAGCCGAGCACGACACCCACGGCCGTCCCTTTCACCATGTCGGCAATAAAAAGGCCGAGCGACATCCGGTTGAAGCCGAACCGTTGCTCGATGACGAATTGCCGGATATAGGTGAAGGGCAGATCGACGATGCCGGAAATCAACAGGACCGCCGCGATCAGCGCAATTTGGCCGACGTAGCCTTCACCGAGCCATTCGGAGATGCCGATATGCAGCAGGTTCAGCCCGCCAAGCAGCGTAAAGGCGACCAGCAACACGGCCTGCGCGAAGATTTCGGCCATACCGAGGCGGGTGCGTGCCACGGTGTAATCGGCGGCACGCTGATGGTCGGTCAGTGTGATCGTGTCGGCGAATCGCTCGGGCACCGTCGCCCGGTGGGCGACCACATGGCGAACCTGACGGGCGGCCAGCCAGAGCTTGGTCATGACCATCGCCAGCAGGAAGATCACGAAGAGATAAGTGAACATGCGCTTTAGAAGAATCCGAAGTATGCGAGAATTATAAGTTCTTTCGACCGGTGAGGCGCCGTGCCGGTCGCCTACCGATGCGTTTTCCAGAGTCTTCCGATCATGTCCTCCCTTCCATCCCAAAATCCCACGCCTGCCGACGCCGAAACGACGCTTGCACGCGCCGAATTCAATTTGGTCTGGCTCGACATGGAAATGACCGGGTTACAGCCCGATAGCGACCGGATCATCGAGGTGGCGGTCGTCGTGACCGACTCGGCCCTGACGCGCCGCATCGAAGGTCCGGTGTTCGCCATTCACCAGTCCGACGCCGTGCTCGACGGCATGGACGACTGGAACAAATCGACGCACGGCCGCTCGGGGCTGATCGATCGCGTCAAGGCGTCGCCGGTGGACGAGGCGTCGGCGGAGGCGCAACTGATCGAATTCCTGAATCAGTACGTGCCGCCTAACAAGTCGCCGATGTGTGGCAATTCGATTTGCCAGGATCGTCGTTTCATGGCGCGCTACATGCCGAAGCTCGAAGCGTTCTTCCACTACCGGAATCTGGACGTCAGCACCCTCAAGGAGCTTTGCCGCCGCTGGGAGCCCGCCGTATACAAGGGCTTCACCAAGCGCGCCGCCCACACCGCGCTCGCCGATATCCATGAGTCGATCGACGAACTGGTGTACTACCGTGAGCATTTTCTGAAGACTTCCGTGCCGGGCACGCCCGTCTGAGAACTTCATCGGCACATAGACAAACGCCAGCGGATTCGCTGGCGTTTTGTTTTCTGGACTCAGGAGAGAAATGAGGGGAAGGCAGGTCGATCAGGCGGGTTTCGGTGCCCGAATCGCGCTCTTGGGACGGAACGCCTTGCAGACCGTCTCCTCGGTTTCGATATACGGGCCACCGATCAGATCGATGCAGTAGGGAACCGCGGCAAAGATGCCCAGCACGACCGATTTGCCCTCGGCGTCGCGCAAACCTTCAAGGGTTTCCTTGATGGACTTCGGCTGGCCGGGCAGATTGATGATGAGTGCCGCATGATCCGCCGTCTCGCGAATCACGGCGACCTGACGGGAAAGAATGGCCGTGGGCACGAAGCGCAGACTGATCTGGCGCATCTGCTCGCCGAAGCCCGGCATTTCCTTGGTGCCCGCGCGAAGCGTGGCTTCGGGCGTGACATCGCGACGCGCCGGACCGGTGCCGCCGGTCGTGAGGACGAGATCACATTGCATCGAATCGACGAGCTCGATCAACGTCGCAGTGATGCCTTCGGCAACGTCGGGAATCAGGCGCGTTTCGGCGACCCAGGGCGACGTCAGGGCGCTGCCCAGCCAGGCTTGCAGCGACGGAATGCCCTGATCTTCATAGGTGCCCTGACTGGCCCGGTCGCTGATCGACACCAGCCCTACGCGAAGTTCGTCCGGATGTGAGCGCGTGACCATCAGTAATCCTCGCGCGTTGGGAATTCCGGCAGATCGTTATCGGCGTCTTCCGAAGTTTCGGCCTCTGCCGAGCCGGTGCCCAGCAAATCCTTGAGTACCTGGAAGAGTTCGCGGAAAGCCTTGGGCGGCTTCTGCGTTGCCTGCTCCCGGCGGGCGTTACGAATCAGCGTGCGCAGTTGCTGAGCGTCTGCCGTGGGGTGCTGGGTGACCAGTTCGGTCAGCGCCTCGTCCTTGGCCAGCAAGCGTTCGCGCCAGCGTTCCAATGCGTGCAGCTTGGCGGTTTCTGCCTTGGAGACGCCCTTGATGACGTCCAGGGCACGTTGAATGGCCTCGATTTCCTTTTCGTCCAGCGTGCGCATTTGCTTGCCGACGTACTGCATTTGGCGGCGGCGGCCTTCATGCGCGGTGATCGTGCGGCAATCCCGGACGGCGCGTTCGAGGTTTTCGGGCATCGGCACGCGGGCGAGCGCGTCCTTGGCCAGGTTGACCAGTTCTTCGCCCAGATCCTGAAGGGCATGCGACTCGCGCTTGCGCTGGGATTTGCTCGGGCCTTCGTCGGAAAGCTCGCTGTGGGCGATACGGTTAAAGCGTTGAATGTGCGTCATAGCCGCTATTGTAACGCGGCGCGCGGCGTCCAAATAGTTGCCTGGGCTACGCACGACGGCGCGCAAGTCGCGCTAAGATGGCGGTTCCTATTCAGCCACTGACCGAATCGCGCCGATGTCCCAAGCGACCCAGCACTTCACGCATACCCAGGATCAACTCAAGGAAATCGTCAGCGACGTCTTGCAGTACGCCCGTTCGCTTGGCGCAACCGACGCCGCGGCCGAAATATCCGAGGGCGACGGTCTGTCGGTTTCGGTGCGGCGCGGTAAGGTCGAGACCATCGAGCGCAACCGCGACAAGCTGGTCGGCGTGACCGTTTTCATCGGCCAGCGCCGCGGTAACGCCAGCACGTCCGATTTCTCCCGCAAGGCGCTGCACGACACCGTCGACGCCGCCTACAACATTGCCCGTTTCACAGCAGAAGACGATTGCGCAGGACTCGCCGAGTCCGAACTGCTCGAAATGCACCCGCAGGATCTGTCGCTGTTCCATCCGTGGGACATCACGGCAGACGAAGCCGTCGAGCTGGCGCGGCGCGCCGAGAAAGCGGCGCTGGATGTGAGCCCTGTCATTCGGAATTCCGAAGGCGCAGGCGTCTCGGCCCAGCATTCGCAGTTCATGCTCGGCACGACGCGTGGCTTCCTGTCGGGTTATCCGTATTCCCGCCATTACCTGTCGGTGTCGCCGATTGCCGGTTCCGGCAGCCATATGCAGCGCGACGACTGGTATTCGTCCAAGCGCGCTGCGGGCGATCTGGCCTCGCCCGAAGCGGTCGGCCGGTATGCCGCCGAACGGGCGCTGGCTCGACTGCACGCTCGCAAGCTTTCCACGCGCAAGTGTGCGGTCCTTTTCGAGGCGCCGCTTGCTGCCGGACTGCTCGGGGCGTTCGTCCAGGGCGTGAGCGGTGGGGCGTTGTACCGCAAGGCGACGTTCCTCGTCGACACGCTGGGCAAGCCCGTGTTTGCCGATCACGTGGGTATTCACGAAGACCCGCACGTGCCGCGTGCCATGGGCAGCGCGCCGTATGACGAGGAAGGCGTGAAGACGCGTGCTCGTGATGTCGTTAGCGATGGCGTGGTGCAAGGCTACTTCCTGTCGACCTATTCGGCCCGCAAGCTCGGCATGCAGACGACCGGCAATGCCGGCGGTTCGCACAACCTGCGCATGTACAGCAAGCTGACGGCGCCGACCGATGACTTTCGCGCCATGCTGCGTAAGCTCGGCACCGGGTTGCTTGTGACCGAGCTGATGGGGCAGGGCGTGAACTATGTGACGGGGGATTACTCGCGCGGCGCGTCCGGTTTCTGGGTCGAGAATGGCGAAATCCAGTATCCGGTCGAAGAAATCACGCTGGCGGGCAATCTGAACGACATGTTCCGTCAGATCGTTGCGATCGGTGCGGACACGCTGGTGCGTGGCACGAAAGAGGTCGGGTCAATCCTGATTGAACAAATGACCATTGCTGGTCATTGATGCTGCAAAAGTCTGCGATGACGCCACAAACACGTTGCGTTTGTGCGCCATTGCGGGGCAAATGCTCAATTATCGTGTCAGTCTGAAGCGGTTTGCGATATGCTTAGGAGTTTTCTTAAGCCGTGGCTTAAGAACGGACACGGTAGTTAGGGTAACGGGCGCGCTCACAAGGCGCGCCTTCTCATAACTAGAGACTAGGTATTGGAGGAAGAGGACTCATGAAAAGCACCATGACCAAGTTGCTGAGCGCACTTGTTGCCACGGGGATGGTGGCTGCGGCCCACGCAGCCGATCTGAAGATCGGTGTTGCCGAGGCGCTGTCGGGCGGCGCGGCGCAGTACGGCGCTGCCATCAAGAACGGTTTCCAGCTCGCGGCTGACGAGATCAACCTGGCCGGTGGCGTCAACGGCAACAAGCTCGTGCTTCAGATCGAAGACGAGCAGGGCAAGAAGGAAGAGGCGATCAACGTTTTCAAGAAGCTGATCTTCCAGGACAAGGTGCTCATGGTGTTCGGTCCGACGCTGTCGAATTCGGCACAGGCTGCCGATCCGATCGCACAAGCCGGTAAGACGGTGGCCTTCGGCACGTCGAACACGGCTGACGGCATTACCTCCATTGGCGACTACATCTTCCGTAACTCGGTGACCGAAGCCGACGTGCTGCCGGAGACCATCAAGGTTGCGGCCAAGCACACGGGCATCAAGAAGGTTGCCGTGCTGTACGGTAACGACGACGTGTTCACCAAGAGCGGTTACGACAACTTCAAGAAGGCGCTTGAAGACCTGAAGATCCCGACGACGACGACCGAAACGTTCGCCAAGGGCGATGTGGACTTCAAGGCTCAGCTCACGAAGATCAAGGCCACCAACCCGGACGCCATCGTGCTGTCGGCGCTGATCGCCGAAGGCGCACCGATCATGGTGCAGGCGCGTCAACTGGGGATCAACGTGCCGTTCATCGGCGGCAACGGCATGAACTCGGTCAAGATCTTCGATCTGGCCAAGGGCAGCTCGGACGGCCTGTGGGTGGGTAGCCCGTGGTCGATCGAGAACAACACGCCGGCCAACACGAAGTTCATCGCCGCTTACAAGGCGAAGTACAACGTGGCGCCGGACCAGTTCGCCGCACAGTCGTATGACGCCATGTACATCGCGGCAGACGCCCTCAAGAACGTGAAGATTTCGGGCAATCTGGAAGCGGATCGCAAGGCACTGCGCGATGCGCTGCCGAAGGTCACGCATGAAGGCGCGACGGGCAAGTTCGCTTTCCGTCAGGCCATGGGCAAGAACGGCAAGCCGGCCGGCTATGACGCACAACAAGCACCGATCGTCAGTGTGACGAAGGGTGGCAAGTACGTCATCGAGAAGTAAGTAGCCCGGCAGTACTTGAAGAAGTCCGCATGGGCGTAGGGCCGAAAGGCGCTACGCCCATCGGCGTTTCTGGCGCACGTCGCCCCCCATACGACGCGCGCTCCCGTCCCTTAGGCTGGAATACACACCATGCTGGAACAGCAACTCGTCAACGCGCTCTCCCTCGGGTGCGTGTACGCCTTGTTCGCGCTCGGGTTCACACTCGTGTTCGGCATCCTCGGCGTTATCAATCTTTCACACGGCGCGGTTTTCATGGTCGGTGCCTATGCGGCGCTGCAAGCCGTCGTGCGCCTGCATCTACCGCTATGGGCGGCCATTCTCACGGCCGTCGTCGTCGCTGGCCTGCTGGGCCTGATCATCGACGTACTGGTGCTAAAGCCGTTGCGCAAGCGCGGTGCGCCTCACCTGATTCCGATGATCGCGACCATTGGCGTGGGCATTCTGCTCAACAACGGCGTGCAGGGCATTTTCGGCGCGGAGAACCTGCGTTTTCCGTACGACATCGTCTCGCAGGACACCCTCACGGTGGCCGGCGTTCATATGACGGTGCTTGAACTGGCGATCATCTTCATCTCGTTTGCGCTCATGGCCGTGCTCATTACCACGATCAAGAAGACGCAATTGGGACGTGCGCTACGTGCAATCGCCGAATCGCCGAAAGCGGCGTATCTGCTGGGCATCAACGTCGAAGGGTTGTTTCTGGCGACGTCGTTCGCTGCCGCAGGTCTGGGCGGTATGGCCGGCGTGCTGATCGGCCTTTACTCCAACGCCGTGTTCCCGCTCATGGGGCAGCCGATGCTGCACAAGGGCATCGCCGTGATCATTCTCGGCGGCATGGGTGACATTCGCGGCGCGATGATCGGCGGCTTGTTCCTCGGCTTCGCCGAAGTGCTGTCGGTGGCGTACATCGGCTCGAACATGCGCGATGCCGTGGCGTTCGGCCTTCTGTTCCTGATCCTGCTGGTGCGTCCGCAGGGGTTGTTCGGCAAAGTGCTCGAACGCAAAGCGTAATCACGGGGGCGCAATGGACTGGTTCAATAATTTCTGGGCGGTGTACAGCAATCTGGTGCTGACGTTGGGTACCAATGCGTTGCTGGCACTGTCGATTTACCTCACGCTCTCGTGCGGCATGCTTGCCATGGCCAACGCGGCGTTCATGGGCATTGGCGCGTACAGCGCAGCACTGCTGACGATGAATTACGACGCGCCGTTTGCCGTGTCGCTCGCTGGTGGCATGGCCGCGCCGGCGCTGATCGCATTCATCATCGGCAAGCCGACGCTGCGCCTGTCCGGCGTGTATCTGGCCATGGCGACGCTTGGTTTCGGCGAAGTCGTGCGCGTGCTCATCCTGAACACGGAAGATCTGACGGGCGGCGCGCTCGGTCTGAACGGCATTCCGCAACTCACGCAGTGGTGGCATGTGGCGGCGGCTGTCGTGATCGTGCTGGCGGTGCTGTGGCGTCTGCGTCGTTCGAAGGTGGGACGCGCATTCGAAGCCATCAAGGAAGATGAGACGGCAGCCGGCCTCATGGGCATCAACGTCACGGGCTACAAGATGCTGGCGTTCGTGCTCGGCGCGGTGCTGGCCGGTCTTGCCGGTGCGCTCAACGCACATTTGACGTTCTTCATCGGACCGAACGAATTCGGCTTCGACCGTGGCGTCGAAATTCTGACGATGGCGATTCTCGGGGGTATCAACGGTCTCGTGGGCCCGGTGCTCGGCAGTACGATTCTGACGTTGTTGCCGGAACTGCTGCGCGCGTTCAACGACTTCCGTCTCGTGGTCAACGGCCTGATCCTGGTGCTGATCGTGCTGTTCCTGCCCAAGGGCATCTGGGACCCGATGCGTTTTCGCCGTTGGTTCCGTGCCGACAAGGCGCGTTCCGCGTCTTCCACGTAAGCGCACGGAGGACACGACATGCTTAAGCTTTCCAATATTTCCAAGCGCTTCGGTGGCCTTCACGTGCTGCAGGACGTGAACATCGAAGTCCCGCAAGGTACGATCTTTGGCCTTATCGGCCCGAACGGTGCCGGCAAGACGACCGTTTTCAACCTGATCACCGGCCTGTTGCAGCCCACGGGCGGCAGCATCACGTTCAACGGCGAGAGTCTGGTGGGCGAGAAGCCGCACCGGATTACGCAGCGCGGTATTGCGCGTACGTTCCAGAACATCCGCATCTTCAAGGAGATGACGCTGATCGAGAACGTCGTGGTTGGCATGCATCGCCATCTCACGTATGGTCCGGCGGGTCTGTTGCTGTCGCTGCCGGGCTTCCGCGATATGGAGAAGCGTTCGCGCGAGCGGGCGCACGAGCTGCTTTCGTGGGTCAAGCTCGACCATAAGGCGTACGACATTGCGGACAACCTCTCGTACGGCGATCAGCGCAAGCTCGAACTGGCGCGTGCGTTGGCAACCGAGCCGAAACTGCTGCTGCTCGATGAGCCGGTCGCGGGCATGAACACCGGCGAGAAGGTCGATCTGATGAGCGAGATCGAGAACATCAAGGCGCGCGGTTACACGATCTTCATGATCGAGCACGACATGCGCTTCGTGATGGGGCTGTGCGAGCGCATTGCCGTGCTGAACTTCGGCCGCATCATCGCCGAAGGCAAACCGGACGAGATCAAGAACAATCCGCAGGTCATTGAAGCCTATCTGGGCCGCGATGACGATGACGATGTGGCGGCCCTGGCGGCTGGCGCGGAGGACAAGGCATGAGCGCGCTGCTCGAAGTGAAGGGCCTGAAAGTGGCCTATGGGCATATCGAGGCCGTGAAGGGTGTCGACTTTGCGTTGCGCGAGCACGAGATCACGTCGCTCGTCGGCGCGAACGGTGCGGGCAAGTCGACCACGTTGCTCGCGCTGTCCGGCCTCATCAAGAAGCAGGCGGGCACCATTGTCTTTGAGGGTGAGGACATTGGCGGCCTGGCGCCCAACAAGATCGTGCAGCGCGGGTTGGTGCAGGTGGCGGAAGGGCGTGCCACGCTCACGACCATGTCGGTGCGCGAGAATCTCGAACTGGGCGCGTACACGCGACGCGACAAGCAGAACATCAAGCCGGATCTGGACAAGGTGCTTGAGCGTTTTCCGCGGCTCGCAGAGCGTATCGACCAGATGGCAGGCAATCTGTCCGGCGGTGAGCAACAGATGCTGGCGATCGGCCGTGCGCTGATGGCGCGTCCGAAGCTGTTGTTGCTCGACGAACCGTCGATGGGGTTGGCGCCGATCATCGTGCAGGGCATTTTCGCCACGCTCAAGGAGATCAATGCCGATGGGTTGACCATCTTCCTGGTCGAGCAGAACGTGCGTCAGGCACTCAAGATCGCTCAGCACGGTTACGTGTTGGAGACCGGCAAGGTCGTGTTGGAGGACACTGGCCGGAATCTGCTCGGGAATCCGCGTGTGCTGGAGGCGTATCTGGGCGGTTAAGTTCCGAAAGGGGCACGGGACGAAGGTGTGTTCAAAACGCATATTCGAACGTTGCCGGCCAATGCCATGAAGTGACGCCAACGGCGTCGACGGGCTATTCGAAGATAGCTGGTCGACGCCGTTTCTCTTTTTGTGGACGGACGCCGAAAGGCAACATCAACGCAAGGCACGTTGGCAGGCCGTCGGAATTGGTGCATGCTGCGGCTATTCGGCCGCGGGCACTCACGGCGACGCCGCCGACGAGGCTCCGTCGATTCGGCATTGCGCTCGACAGGAGGAAGAGACTTCATGGACGGCTTTCTGATGGAGCACGCTTCGCGCGGACAGCGGGCCTTTGCTGGCTGTCTGGCGATCGTCATCCTCGCCGCCTTGATCCTGGCGGCACCGCAAGCGACCGCGATGCTGCCCGCCGTCGCTCCCTTTCTGCCGATGTGCGGGCTGACCGTGTTCACGACGGCGGCGATCGTGGCGTATTTGCTTTCTGCGCAATTTCTGGTCAGCCGCCGGCCGGTGTTTGGTTGGCTTGCCGGTGCCTACGCTTTTACGGCGATGACTGTGGCGATGCAGTTGTTGACGTTCCCCGGACTCTTTGCCCCCACGGGATTGTTTGGCGCCCATCCCACGACATCCGGTTGGATCTGGGTCTTCTGGCATGCGGGATTTCCGACGTTCGTCGTCATCGCGATGCTCTCGCAGCGCCTCTATCTATCGACTTTCACGCCGAAGCCCGTGACCCAATTGCTCCCGGTCGGCCGACGCCTTTGGCTTTACGTCGGGCTACCGTGGGTTGTGGGCGTGCTGCTGTGTTTGACGGCGCTGACAGTGCGACTACCGCCGGCCTTGTTACCGGCCACTGCGCCAGGCGACTTCTCTGGCGGCGGAACCGGCATCGTTCTACTCGTGCTCAATCTCGTGGCCCTCGGTGTCGTGCTGGGTGTCGGGCGGTTGCGTACTGTTCTCGATCTTTGGGTCGCACTGGCTGTACTGGCTTGCGTGACGGACACCGTACTGAGCCTGATGAGCACGGTCCGCTTCTCGCTCGGCTGGTATCTCGCCCGCTTTTTCAGCATGTCGGCGCCGGGACTCCTTGTTTGCGTGCTGGTGTGGGAGGTGACACGCCTGTATCGCGAACTCACGCGCGCGCATCTGCGCCTGATTGAGTACAGCAATCGCGATGCCCTGACCGGCATCTACAATCGCCGCTACTTCAACGATCGTTTTCCCGGTGACTTCGAGCAAGCGCGTCGCGCTGGACATCCTCTGTCGCTGTTGATGGTCGACGTCGACCATTTCAAGCGCTACAACGACGAACATGGCCATCCCGTGGGCGACGAGTGCCTTGAGCACGTTGCGCTGGCGTTGATGCGCTCGACGCACCGCCCAACCGATCTCGTCGCGCGCTACGGGGGAGAGGAGTTCGTGATCGTGTTGCCTGAGACGAATGGCAAGGGCGCACATTTCGTAGCCACGCGCGTGACGGAGACCGTACGTGCGTTGGCTATCCCGGGCTCGGGACCGCAGGGTGTCATGACCGTCAGCGTCGGATGCGCAACGCACGTACCGCAGCAAGGGGATGCGCGAGATACGCCGGAGCGGTTGATTGCATTGGCCGATGAGGCGCTATACGCAGCGAAACGCTTGGGGCGTGATCGTGTCCACGTGGCAACGGGTGTGTCGGTGGGGGATGTGTGTGAAGGCGGTGGCGCGGCCACTGACGTGCCGCGCGCGAACCTGAGCATCTGAGGATCGCCCGGACAGCCGGGCGATCAGTGTCAGACGCGTTCGTACGTAACGAACGAGTAATCGAAATCGTTCGGCGCGGGCGAGTGATGGGTTTCACGCGCTGTCTCGCGCCATTGCGCTGCCGACAGATCAGGGAAATGGGCATCGCCTTCGAAGGCCTTGGCGATCTCTGTCACGACGACCTTGTCGGCACTCGCCAACGATTCTGCGTACAACTGCGCGCCGCCGATCAGGCAGATTTCCTCGACGCCCACACACATGCGCATCGCATCCACCAGCGAACCGGCCACTTCGCAACCGTCAATCTTCAGATCCGGATTGCGCGATACGACGATATTGCGGCGCCCCGGCAGCGGACGCCCGATCGAATCGTATGTCTTGCGACCCATCACGACAGGCTTGCCGAGCGTCGTGCGCTTGAAGTGGGCGAGGTCTTCCGGCAAGCGCCATGGCAATTGGTTATCGCGCCCGATCACGCCATTCTCGGCTCGGGCGACGACCAGCGTCAGTATCGTCATACGGCCACCGGTGCCTTGATATGCGGATGCGCTTCGTATCCGGTGATATGGAAGTCCTCGAATTTGTAGTCGAAGATCGAGTCGGGCTTGCGCGCGATTTCCAGCTTCGGCAGCGGGAACGGTTCACGTTCGAGCTGCGTTTGCACCTGATCGAGGTGGTTGTTGTACAGGTGACAATCGCCGCCGGTCCAGATGAAATCGCCCACGTCCAGCCCGGTTTGCTGCGCCACCATGTGCGTGAGCAACGCGTAGCTGGCGATGTTGAACGGCACACCGAGGAAGATGTCGGCACTACGTTGATAGAGCTGGCACGACAGCTTGCCGTCTGCAACGTAGAACTGGAAGAACGCGTGACATGGCGGCAACGCCATACGCGGGATCTCACCGACGTTCCATGCGGATACGATCAGGCGACGCGAATCGGGCGTCGAGCGAATCTGATCCACGATCTGCGTGATCTGGTCGATATGGCCGCCATCCGGCGTCGGCCACGAACGCCACTGCGCGCCATAGACCGGACCGAGTTCGCCGTCGGCATCGGCCCATTCGTTCCAGATGGAAACGCCGTTTTCCTGCAAATAGCGCACATTGGTGCTGCCCTGCAAGAACCAGAGGAGTTCGTGCACGATGGACTTGATGTGCACTTTCTTCGTGGTGACGAGCGGGAATCCTGCCTGCAGGTCGAAGCGCATCTGATAGCCGAACACTGAGCGTGTGCCCGTGCCGGTGCGGTCAGTCTTGTCTGTGCCATGTTCAAGTACATGGCGCATGAAGTCGAGGTACTGTTTCATAGGCCCATCCGTTTTGCCGGATTTTACCAGCCTCTGCGTAACAGTGTCCTTCCCGGGCCTCAGGCCACGGCAGGACTCGCGGTGAATGCTACCGGGTGTTGCACCGTGAGCCTCAGTCCCACGCGATCGCCTGCTTCGTGGGCGAGCTCGCCATCGACCCGCGCTACGACCTCAATACCGGACGCCAGACGCAGCGTGTACAACTGATCGGCGCCGCGAAATGCGCGTCGTACGAGCGTGGCTTCGAACGGGCTTGCCGGGTCGTGCGCGATGTCGTCTGCACGCAGCAAGACGTCGACATGGACGGGATAGGTGTCTTTCGCGGCATTGCGCAGCAGCTTGTCGGCCAACGCCGGTGAAATGGAAATTTCCCCTAGTTCCATCGAAATGCCGCCGCCGTCCGCATTGCCGCGGAACGTACCCGGAATCAGTGCCCCGCGACCGATGAAATCCGCGACCACGCGATTGGCGGGCGTGCGCCAGAGTTCGCGGGCGGGAGACCACTGGGCAATCGCCCCCGCATGCATCACGCCGATGCGGTCGGCCATGGCGAACGCCTCATGCTGATCGTGTGTGACCAGAATGGCCGTGGCACCGCTCGCACGGATGATCTCGCGAACTTCGACGGCCAGGCGCTCGCGCAGATCGAGGTCGAGATTCGAGAAGGGCTCGTCCAGCAGCAACAGCGCCGGCGCGGGCGCGAGCGCGCGGGCAAGCGCCACACGTTGTTGCTGGCCGCCCGACAACTCGTGGGGATATTTTCGCAGTGCGCCAGACAGACCGACACGTTCGGCAAGCATCTCGACGCGGGCCTTACGCTCCCCGCGTGGTGTGCGGCCCAGACCGAAGCCGATGTTCTGCGCCACGTTCAGGTGGGGGAACAGGGCATAGTCCTGAAATACCACGCCCACGTGGCGGCGCTCCGGCGGCTCGCTGATTTGGGCATTCGCGACTTCATGACCATCGAGCACGATCCTTCCGCCGACCAACGGTTCGAAGCCGCAAACCGCCCGAAGTACGGTCGTCTTGCCGCATCCGGACGGGCCCAAAAGGCACCCGATCTCCCCGCGTGCAAGGGACAGCGACAGGTCGCGTACGGCTGTGTGGACGTGTCCTGCGGTGTCATAGCTGACGGAGATGTGATCGAGCAGTAGATAGGGCAGAGGCATCGGCGTGATGGAGGTTTGCGCTGGGCGGTTGACCGTTAGTTACGCTGGTTGCGTTAGCGGCGCTAGCGTACGGAACATGGTCTCGTACTTGCCGTCTTCGACATCGTTGGTAGATTGGTTGGCTGGCTCGTTGGCGAGTTTTGCTTGTCGGGCACTTTCCGGGCGTGACCGCGTCAGAGGCGCAGATGGGAATGCGTATAATTTACAACGCTTTAGACCAGAGAGTGACTTCCGGTTCCCTTCAGTAATACGCAAAGGGCGTCGGGGCGTGGTGACCCACGGTCACTCACGGTCACCCATGGTCACCGATGGCCATATTTCGTAGCGCTGACGCACCGTTGCCGCGCAGCGCTATTTGTCTAGCCACGATGCATCTTGATTGACGCTGTACTTCCCGTAATCTCCGGACCCCCCGAGATCCCCGGGACTCCTTTTACCGCTTCCAACCACGATTTGCCGATGTCATCGACGCCTCCGTCACGCGCCGTTACCGATACGCTACCCGCTGAATTGCCCCCGGAAGCGACACAAAGGCGAGCATCGCTCACGCCTGACCTCGTCGCGCAGACTCGGTCGACGTCACCCACCCATTTTGAGGCGCGTCGCGTGCCGCGCCGCCGTCACCATCGGTTTTTCGGTGCTTCAGGGTGGCGACTGGTGGCATGGATTCCGGCGCTGATTGTGCTCGTGCCGATGTTCGGCATTCTGGCGGCCCTGGGGGCGGGGGATGCTGACACCCGAGCGGTCCTGACGCACATGCTCGATACGGTGTTGCCAGAGTACGCGCTGAATTCACTACGCATCTCGCTGGCAGTGAGCGGTGGCGTGCTGGTGATGGGCGTGGCGAGCGCATGGCTGGTCGTGCACTACGCCTTTCCGGGACGGCGCGTGCTCGAGTGGGCGCTCATCCTGCCACTGGCGATGCCTGCGTATGTCACCGCTTATGCGTACACCGACTTCCTCCAGTTCGCGGGACCGGTGCAGACGGGCTTGCGGCAGATGCTGGCGGTCGACCGTCTGGCATGGTTCCCGGAAATCCGTTCCTGGTATGGCGCGGCCTGGGTCTTTGCCGGTGCCTTCTATCCCTACGTGTATTTGCTGGCCCGTACGGCGTTCACGGAGCACAGCCAACGCTTCTTCGAAGCGGCGCGCACGCTGGGATGCACGCCGCTGCGTGCGTTGGTACGCGTCGCACTGCCGCTCGCGCGCCCGGCGTTGGTCGCAGGGGTGGCATTGGTCCTCATGGAGACGCTGGCCGATTACGGGGCCGTGGCGTACTTCGGTGTGCCCACTTTCACGACGGGCATCTACCGCGCGTGGCTCTCGATGGGAGACCGTGTGGCGGCGGCACAGCTGTCCGCGTGTCTGCTGTTCGCGGTCATGCTGCTTCTGGTCGCCGAGGCACGCAGCCGGACGCGCCTGCGCTATTACGGCGCGCCGGGACGCACGCCGACAACATCGCGTCGTACGCGTCTCAAGGGGCTACGCGGCAGTCTGGCGACCCTCGTTTGTGCGCTACCGCTTGTCATTGGCTTTGTGCTTCCGGCACTCATCATGGTGCGACTGGCGGTGTCCGAGCTGGATCAGGTGCCCTGGCCGCGCTATGGCGAATGGGTCTTCAACACGGTGCGGCTCGCTGCGGTGGCCGCGGTCGTAGCTTGCGTATTCGCGCTGGTGCTCGGCTATGCGCAGCGACTGGCGCCGGGGCGCATTACGCGTATCGCTGTGCGGCTGGTCGGGGTGGGGTACGCGATTCCCGGGGCGGTCATTGCGTTAGGCATTCTCACGCCGGTTCTGCATCTGGATACCTGGCTTGGCAATGCGTTCGGTGCGAACGGTTTGGTGCTTGCCGGGACCGGCGGCGTGTTGATTTATGCCTATCTCGTTCGATTCCTGCCCGCCGCGCTCCAGAGCGTGGATGCCGGCTTCGCCAGAATCGCGCCAAATCTCGATGCCAGCGCCCGGAGTCTCGGAGTGGGGGGATGGGCGATGTTGCGCCGGGTTCATCTGCCATTGTTGCGGGGGAGCGTGCTGACGGCCGCCTTGCTGGTGTTTGTCGACGTCATGAAGGAGCTGCCCGCCACGCTTGCGTTGCGGCCTTTCAATATGGATACGCTGGCTGTGGTCACGAGCCATCTGGCCGCCGACGAGCGTCTGGCTGAGGCGGCAGTGCCTGCACTGACGCTGGTTCTCGTCGGACTGTTGCCGGTACTCGTGCTGGCTCGCACGATCGCTCGTCGCCCTTGAGGTCTCAAAATGCGCCGCGTGCGTCATCGTGGCGCCGCTTTGTTAAATCTAGAAACGTTTCACAGTTGCCGCGTCGATAGCGTCGCACTATAGTCAAATCAGACCCGGCGACCGAGCTGGGATGATTGAGCGTCAACAAAATGATTGCGATCATCATTTGCAAATGTTGGCTGTTCATGGCCTTGGCGACGGCACCACCGCCCGAGGCACCGCTCAACACGGCTGACGGCGGTTGGAGTGCCGTTTTGCTGACGGGGGCGATGCGCTAGGCGGTTGTCCTGGGAGGGATCGGCGCAAGGACATTTCACCGGACGCAGGACGTCCGGGGGAAGCGTGCAA
Organism: Pandoraea sp. ISTKB; assembly: GCF_001721285.1. NCBI lineage: Bacteria > Pseudomonadati > Pseudomonadota > Betaproteobacteria > Burkholderiales > Burkholderiaceae > Pandoraea > Pandoraea sp. ISTKB. The sequence continues at coordinate 116,570 of NZ_MAOS01000028.1, read as the reverse complement.
CCTGACGAGACCATGTCGGTTACGTGTCATGTCGGCACCGTTGCGCCTTTGACGATGCCGTCCGCTCAGGTTGTCTCCCGCGACGGTTGATGCGTCATCTGCCCGTTGTGACTCCGTTTGGAGCCGTTCGCGTGGGTTCGCGGACGTTGCGTGTCAATCGAGTGTTGTTTTCACGTATCGTCAGGGGCGGCCCCGAGTGACGTTTTTGTCGCGTGCGCCGCAAAATCGCTGTCAATGCAGTGCCTTCGGGAGATAGGCATGGCGCTATGGCGGATCGATCTCGTCTCGTTACGGTTGTTCGTCGCGGTTTGCGAAGAGAGCAGCATCGCTCGCGCGGCGGAGCGTGAGTTCATTGCACCTTCGGCCGTCAGTAAGCGGATCAACGACCTTGAATCGCTGGTCGGCTCCGCGCTCTTGCAGCGTCACAAGTGGGGTGTCAGGGCCACACCCGCCGGCGAAGCGCTGCTGCATCACGCGCGCAACGTACTACGCAGCCTTGAGAAGATGCAGGGCGACCTGTCGGAGTACACAAGTGGCGTACGTGGGCACATCCGCATCTTCGCCAACGTTTCCTCGATTGTCGAAACATTGCCCGACGAGCTCGGCGCCTTTCTGCGGCGTCACGAGGGCGTGAAAGTCGACCTGGAGGAGCACACCAGCGCTCAGGTCGTGCGCGGCGTGGCCGACGGGGCCACCGATATCGGCATTTGTTGGGATGCCGTCGATACGCGCGACGTCGAAGTTTTCCCCTACCGTCACGATCAGATCGTGACCGTGCTCCACCGCGACCATCCACTCGCCTGCGCACCGCAGCTATCGTTCATCGAAACGCTGGACTTCGATCAGATCGGCGTTCACCCGGACAGCGCGATGTACACCGTATTTCGGCGGTTAGCCGCAGAGCAGGGTAAAACCGTCAAGTTTCGTATTCACGTCTCGACGTTCGAAGCGGTCTGCCGCATGGTGCGGGCTCAACTCGGGCTTGCCATCGCGCCTAAGGAAGCCGTTGGTATTTATTCACAGGTGACGGACGGCGAAGCCTTGCGAATCGTGCCGCTGACCGACCCGTGGGCGGCGCGCCGTCTGGTCGTCTGCGTTCGCCGCTACGACGCGCTGCCGGTCGCGTCCCGCATGCTGGTAGACCATTTGTGCGCCCGTAACGTAACGGGGGGGTAACGTGCCCGAGGCGGGCGAAGCGTGACGGAAAGGCGACAGGTCCTTACGGCGGGTGCGAGTCCTCGCCGGCAGGCATCGTGAACCGCGATGTCTGGCATGCCGAAACACAACTTGCCGCCATGTCACGGTCAGCGGATGCTCTGGATGCCGATAGCGATTCCGGCCGACGAGCCGGGGCGCGCCTGTATCTCGCATAGTGCGGGAGGAGACACGCGATGACACATGCCGAAGCGCGCCGCGTGCGCGAAGCCGTGGGACGCCTGATTCTCGTCCTTACGCTGATGGCGTTGGGCCTCATAGCACTCAGTCTGAGCGGCGGTGCCTCCGCTGCACCGGCCCAACCGCTCGAAAAACCAAAGATCACCATCGCCGTCGGCGGAAAGCCCGGCCTCTATTACCTGCCCCTCACCATCGCGGAGCAACTCGGCTATTTCAAGGACGAGGGGCTCGACGTCACCATCGATGATTTTGCCGGTGGGTCGAAGGCGTTACAGGCGGTCGTTGGCGGGAGTGCCGATGTGGGCACCGGCGCCTTCGAACATACGCTGCTCATGCAGACCAAAGGCATGACCTACCAGTCGTTCGTCGTGCTGGGTGCGGCCCCGCAACTTGTGTTGGGCGTGGTCAAGAGCAAAGCGGCAGAAGTGAAGTCGGTCAAGGATCTGAAAGGGATGCGGGTCGGTGTCAGCGCGCCGGGTTCGAGTACGCACATGCTGGTGAGCGTTGCGCTGACGAAGGCCGGACTCAAGCCGACCGACGTGTCGATCGTCGGCGTCGGGAGCAACGCTACGGTCATTGGTGCGACGCGCAATGGACAAATCGACGCCGTTTCCAACGTGGATCCGATGATGACGTTGCTTCAGGAGTCGGGCGACGTGAAGGTGCTGATCGATACGCGTACGCAAGCCGGGACCCGCGCAATGTTCGGCGGTCCGATGCCTGCGGCTGTCATGTATGCGCCCCAAAACTTCATCCAGAAAAATCCGAGGACGGTACAGGCGCTGGCCAATGCCATCGTGCGAGCCGACAAGTGGTTACAGCGGGCCACGGCCGCGCAGTTGCTCAAAACGGTGCCCGAACCCTATCTGCTCGGTGACAAGACGCTCTACCTGAAAGCCTTCGCCAACTGCCGCGAGGCGTTCTCTCCGGATGGTCTGATGCCGACCGATGGACCGGCGACAGCACTCAGAGCGTTGGCCTCGTTCTCCCCGGAGGTCAAACCGTCGCAAATCCGTCTGGGGGATACGTGGACGAATACGTTCGCTGCACAGGCGAATCGCCAGTATCCCTGAGCGTCGGTCGACGAACACGCGTTTGGATGTCATGACCCCACTTTTTCCTCGCTGTCGCCGGCTGCCTCGGCACGCAACTTGCGATCGAAACGGGTGAACCCATGCGGGAACATTCGAGGAGCGATCTCATGCAAGCCACCGTGCAATTGAATGGCCGGGTACTGTGGTTGAGCGACCGGGCTGATACGATGGTCCGTCAACTGGCGGGGGAAGACCTGACGCGTGCCGAAGCCGGTCCGCTGCGCGATCAGATATCCACCGACGAAATGACGCCCGCCCGGGCATGTCTTGCATTCGACGAATCGCTTGGCGATTACGTTTATGCGGGTTTGCGATGCAGCGAGGACACGACCGATCCGACCGGCGTCTTCCCCGTCAAGCCAAAGGCGGTGCGCGAAGGGGGCTTTGCGTTGTCGGTGGCGGGGCTGCGTCGCGGCAAAGGGTCGTCGAGGGAGGCCAGCCCATTCGCCGAGTGGTGTGCCGGCATCCGTATCGTGATCGCCGAGAGTTTCGAGCGCATCTATGCGCAGAATTGCCAGAACCTCGGTCTCCTGATGTCCACCGATCTGGCCCTTGCCGAGCGCTTGCAGCGCGGCGAAGCGATTCCCATCGAGGCGTTTCTCGAAGACTGCGATCCGTTGGGCGAGGCCATTGTCCGTAGCGGTGGGTTGTTCGGCTATACGCGCCGCAGACTGTCCGGAGACATCGTGCCGCCGCAACCTGCGCATGCGCCGGGCGCCATGACTTACGGCGAAAAAATCATCGCACGAGCACTGGGCGTTGGCCGCGTGCGGGCGGGAGATGCGGTGTTCGTCCCCGCAAGCTGGCGCTTCTCCCACGAGTACGTGACACCGATGGCCGTCAGCTTCCTGCGTCACGCTTTTGGAGACGAATCACCGGCGTTGCACGATCCGTCGACCGTTCTTTGCTTCGAAGATCATTTGACGCATCTCGATGCGGTGTCCGCCGATGGCAGCCGCTCAACGCAAATCGTAGACGCCGCTCGGCGGTTGGGTACCGTTCAGCGCGAGTTCTGCACGCAGCACGACGTGCGTTTGCACGGACGTGCAGCGGGCGGCGGCTCTGAGGGGATCTGCCACGCGTTGATGCTGGAACGCTATGCGTTACCGGGGCAGATCATCGTCGGTACTGACTCTCACACGCCCCATTGCGGCGCGGTCGGCGCCTTCGCCTTTGGCGTGGGCGCCACGGAGATGGCGAATGCGTGGTTGACGGGAGACGCACGACTCGCGGTGCCTGGTACGTGCCTCGTCCACCTCCGTTCTCGCTTGCCGACGGGCGTCGGCGCAAAGGACCTCGCCCTGCATCTGCTGCACTTACCGTACATCCGCGATGGCCGCGCCATCGGGCAGATCATCGAGTTTTCCGGCGAAGCGGTGGCGCACTTGTCGACCGACGAACGGGCCACGCTGACCAATATGGTGGCCGAGATCGGTGGGCTGACGGGTCTGGTCGTACCGGATCACGAGACCGTACGCTACTTGCGAGAACGACGCGGTATCGACGTCACGTTAGATACGTGGATGACGAGTGATACGCAGGCGTCGTATGCGCATGTGATCGAGATCGACTGCGGGCAGGTCGGCGCGATGGTGGCGAGTCCGGGGGACCCGGGCAACGGTGTGGCGCTCACCGAGCTGTCGACTGCCGTGCCCATCGACATCGCGTACGGCGGATCGTGTACGGGGAGCAAGCGCGACGATCTGCGCGCGTGTCACGACGTGCTGTCATGGGGCCTGTCGCAGGGGCATCGTGTCGCCGATGGCGTGCGCTTCTATCTGCAATATGGAAGCGAAGACGTGCGTCGCTGGTGCGAAGCACAGGGTTACGCGGAAGTGTTCAGGGCCGCAGGCGTGACGATGCTCTCGCCCGGCTGCGGTGCTTGTGTCAACGCAGGTCCCGGCGTGTCGACGGCAGCGGACGACGTGGTCATCAGCGCCCAGAACCGAAATTTCCCTGGCCGATCCGGGCCGGGACAAATGTGGCTGGGCAGTCCGGCCACGGTGGCGGCGAGTGCCTTGGCGGGGTACATCGTCGGCTTCGATCAATTACGACGCGACGGATTCGCGACCCACCTGGCGCGCGTGCCGCCGCGGTGTGGGGGCGAGGCCTCGCGAGTCAGTTCCGGAGGTTAGCCGATGCAGGACGCATCCCCCACGGCGCCGATGCCGCTGAAAGGCATCCGTGTCGTGGAGTTTTCGCACATGGTGATGGGCCCGGCATGCGGCATGGTGCTCGGCGATCTCGGTGCCGACGTCATCAAGGTGGAGCCGGTCGGGGGAGACGCTACGCGGCGCTTGCTCGGCACCGGAGCCGGCTTTTTCCGAACGTTCAACCGTAACAAGCGTAGCCTCGCCGTCGACGTGACGCGCTCCGAAGGCCGTGAACTTATCTTGCGGCTGGTCAGTACCGCAGACGTGCTCACGGAGAACTTCAAGCCCGGGCGCATGCGCCAGATCGGGTTGGATTACGCCACGTTGTCTCGCTTGAATCCGGCCCTTGTCTACGTCTCTCTCAAAGGTTTCCTGCCGGGGCCATACGCAGTTCGCACGGCACTCGATGAGGTTGTGCAGATGATGGCGGGACTTGCGTACATGACGGGGCCGCCGGGCCAACCGTTGCGTGCGGGGACATCGGTCAACGACATCATGGGGGGCGTGTTCGGTGCGCTCGCTGCGTTGGCGGCGCTTTACGAACGCAAGACGACGGGACGCGGGCAGGAAGTGCAGGGCGCGCTCTTCGAGAATTGCGTGCTGCTCGCGGCGCAACACATGCAACAGTACGCTGTCACCGGCGTCGCGCCCGATCCGATGCCGGCGCGTGTGTCTGCGTGGGGCGTGTACGACGTCTTCACGGCGCGCGACGGTGTGCAGATTTTCCTGGCTGTCGTGAGTGACAGCCAGTGGCGCATTTTCTGCGACGTGTTCGGGCGGCACGACCTGGCGGACGATCCCCGTCTGGCAACCAACAACGATCGCGTGATGGCGCGCGACTGGTTGCTGCCGATGTTGCGGGACATGATGCAGGGTTTCGACGCCAGCTATCTCGCGGCGGCATTCGAGCGCCACGGCTTGCCATTCGCGCCGATCGTCAAACCGGAAGCGTTGTTCGACGATCCGCATCTGCTCGCAAGTGGCGGACTGGGCGATCTGACGACCGATGACGGCGAGCAGACGCAGGTGCCATTGTTGCCGATCACGATGGCCGGGCAGCGTCTGCCCGCGAGGCGCCCGTTGCCGACATCGGGCGAGCATACGAACGAGATTTTGCGCGATCTGGGATATCCCGATAGCCAGATTGCGCGTCTGTTGAGCGAGGGGGTGGTGGCGGGACCGGTGGACGGATCGACGCCGGACGATGCATCCGGCGCGGGCGACCCCGCCGGTCCCGTTTTTTGGAAAGACGGCGCGAATCAGGGGTGAGCGCCGATTTCTCGGAGTTTTCCGAGGCGCGTCGGCGTGTTGTCTGCTTGCGGCTCGATGGACGAGCGCGGTACGGTATGGACATCCACCGTCACCTTGCTTCCACCATCACGCTATGACCGATACGCTCGATGCCCTGAACGCCCGCCAAACGTCCGCATTGCCCGACGCCTCAGACAAACCGTTGTCCGGCGTAACCGTGCTCGATCTGACGCGGCTGCTGCCGGGACCTCTCGCCGGTGAGCGCCTCGCGGAATTGGGGGCGCACGTCATCAAGATCGAAGACACGGGCGCGGGCGATTATGCGCGCGAGATGATGCTCAGAGAGGGGGAGTCGGCACCCGGAGCATTCTGGCGACTCCTGAATCGTGGAAAAACCGTCGAGCGGCTGGATCTCAAGCAAGCGGAAGATCGCGCGCGTTTTCTTGAGCATGTTGCCCGTGCGGACGTCCTGCTCGAAGGGTTCCGGCCCGGTGTGATGGCGCGTCTGGGGTTCGATTTCGAAACGCTCGTGAGGGTGCGGCCATCGTTGGTGATGGCATCGATCTCCGGTTACGGACAGCAGGGACCGATGTCGCAAGCGGCCGGACACGATATCAACTACATCGGTTATGCGGGCGTGCTCGATCAACTCGCCGACGCGGGCGACGCGCCCATCGTTCCGAACTTCCAGATTGGCGACCTGTATGGCGGCGGGCAGGCTGCCGTACAAGCGGTGCTGGCGGCGCTTGTCGCCGCGCAACGCACCGGACGCGGGCGTTGGCTGGACATCTCGATGACACACGAAGTGTTTCGCTCGAACATCGTTCCAGCGGTCGCGCTGCATCGTCAGGGCAGTGCTTCACGCGCGGGCAAGGATCTGCTCAATGGCGGTGTGCCTTGCTATCAGGTCTACCGCACACTCGATGGCCGTTACATGGCCGTTGGCGCACTCGAACTGAAGTTTTGGGAGACGTTGTGCGATGTGCTCGATCGGATCGATTGGAAGACGCGTCACTGGTCGTTAGGGCAAACGATCGGCGGTTCGGACGCTATGGCGCTTCAGGCCGAATTGGCTGCCGTGTTTGGCAGTGCGTCGCAAGCCGACTGGACCGCACGTTTTGCTGACGCCGATTGTTGTGTGACGCCTGTACTTCGGCTTGAGGAAGCGATCGACCATCCGCTGTTTGCGCAAACGAGAGAGGCACTGCTGCCGTGATGCGGATAGGCGAGGAGTGTGGTGCGAGGGAGAGATGGGGACCGCAATCGTGTCGACGACGGGCACAAGCCAGCGAGTGCACGCTGGCGATAACAGGTGTTAGCGCCGCGAGGCGTTACCGAATGTCACAATTTTTCATGGCCGTTAGACGCGAATGGGGGCTTCGATCGCGTAGAGTCTTTGCTGACCAAAGATCACTCCGCTATGACTCGACGGCTTGCTTCGCTCCGACCTCGGCAATGGCCGATCCCTGCTGCGCGACAGGGGTGGGTGAGCACCGTCGCCGCGAGTGCCGCGGTCGCCATCGTGACGTGTGCGGGATGCGCGTCTTATCAGGACGCGCCGACGGATCGAGGCAAGGTCCGTTCGACATCGATGACGACGGCGGATCTGGCGCAGACGGACATCAACCGGATGGCGACGCTGGGCATGCGGGCGAATCTCGAGAGCCTGTATCTGCTGGCGGACAAGCTCTACAAGCGCAATCCCCGTGAATGGCACAAGGGCGGGGCGGCGACGCAGGCCGAAGCCATGACGCAGTTGCGTGCTGCCGTCGAGGGACGTCGTACGCTGGCGGCACTAAAGGATTTGCGAGATGTGAAGGCCTTGTCGCTGTCACTGGATCCGACCTTCAGCGGCGATCGGGTCGCCGCTTTCGTCTTCAGTCTGTCCGACACGATCATCGCCGCGCATGGCGGCACGACGGTGTTCTATCTCAGTGATGGATTGGACGCGCAACGCATTTTCAACGCGGCCCGCAATGTGGAGATCGCTGCGTGGTTACTGGCGAGCCGTCACGATACGACGGGCAAGCCGCTGCTGCTGGCGAACGAAGTCGGCGATGTGCGCAATGTGAGTTTCGAGCGCGAGTTCGGCAAGATCATCGGTCGGCTCGATCTTCTCGCCGAGATGCTCGACGAGAAGTACCGTCGGGCCGGTATCGGCTACGTTCAGAACTTGTTGGGGGCGCAGTTCCTTCAGTTCTTGCCGGTACGGTGACCCGGCGACGCACGTGGCGCGGATGAGGTAGGTCGGACAAACGTCACCGATGGGACGCGGAATGTGTGCGAATGCTGTATATTTGCACAGTGTTTCCGCCAGCCACCATGACAGACCCTTCAGCCCCTCTGCGCAAGATTATTCATTGCGACGCCGATTGTTTTTACGCTTCCGTAGAGATGCGTGACGACCCGTCGCTGCGTGGGATTCCGCTGGCGGTGGGCGGTCAGCCGGATCAGCGCGGCGTGGTGGCGACATGCAACTACGAGGCGCGCGCGTTTGGTGTGCGTTCCGCCATGCCGTCCGCGCAGGCCATGAAACTCTGTCCGTCGCTTCGCATCATTGCGCCGACGATGCAGCGCTATCAGGAAGCGTCGAAACGGATCATGGCGATCTATCGCGACTACACGGAGCTGGTCGAACCGCTGTCGCTGGATGAGGCCTATCTCGATGTCACAGACAGCGAGCACTGCGGCGGTTCTGCCACGCTTATCGCCCGCGAGATCCGGGCGCGCGTCGCCGCTGAGGTTGGGTTGACGGTATCGGCAGGGGTGGCGCCCAACAAATTCATCGCCAAGATTGCCAGCGACTGGCGCAAGCCCGACGGTATGTTCGTCGTGAAGCCTGCCGAAGTCGATGCCTTCGTGGCTGTCCTGCCTGTCGAGCGACTATTCGGCGTTGGCAAGGTCACGGCCGAGAAACTCCGCGCGCTGGGGGTGGACTCGTGCGCCGACCTGCGCAGCCATTCGATGGCCGATCTCACCGAGCGTTTTGGTGTGTTCGGACAGCGCCTGTTCGAGCGCTGTCGTGGGATCGATACCCGGGAGGTGAGCCCGGACCGCGAACGTAAGTCCATTAGCGTCGAGACGACGTACACGCGTGACCTGCGGACATTGGCTGAGTGCGAGACGGCGCTCGAACCCTTGCTTCGTCAGTTGACCGAGCGAATTGCTCGAGCCCGACGAAATGAGCCGTTGGCGATTGCCAAGGTGTTCGTCAAGATTCGTTTTGCCGACTTTTCACGTACGACAGCGGAAGCAGGAGCGCTTGGCGTCGATCCGGCCCAGTGCCGCGAATTGCTGGCTGAAGCCGTGGGGCGAAAGCGCCGTCCGGTTCGGTTGATGGGCGTTGGGGTCCGGCTGCTTGAAGCGCAGGCAACGCGCCAGTTGCGCTTGTTCGACGACTGGGAGGACGGCCACGAGGGATCGGATGGATCGACGCACTCGTCGTCCCTATCGGGCGATAATGCATCCACACAGGTTTGAACTGCGCAGACGAGTGAGGTGAGGGATGGCAGAGATCATCGAAGTCACACTGCGGCTGACTGCCGCGTTGATCCTCGGAGGGCTGGTCGGGCTCAACCGGAACCTGCATCACAAGTCGGTCGGCCTGCGGACACTGGCCATCGTTTCCTTCGGATCGGCGTTGTTTGTGCTCGCGGTGGTGCCGTTTCCGGGGACGGCGCTGCCGTACGACGGATCGTCAGTGAGTCGCGTCGTGCAGGGTATCGTCGCGGGGATCGGGTTCCTCGGTGCGGGGTGCATCATCCGGCCGAGTCATGGGGCTTCGGTCCATGGTTTTACGACAGCCGCAGCGCTGTGGAGCACGACCGGAATCGGCATCATTTGTGGCCTCGGTCGCTGGCATATCGCGTTGGTGGCCATGGTGCTGCTGCTTATCGTGCTGGCGCTCGGCGGGCGTATCGAGTCGCTCGCGCACCGTTGGCTAGGACACGACGAGCCGGAAAAGCACTCACCGGACGCGGACGCGACGGTGCCGCGTGCGCACGACGACAAGTAACATCGACGCGTTTGCAGAAGACGCACATCGCAGTCTCCCCGCCCTGAACGTCCTGGGCATATTCTTGTGGATGCCGAAGAAAAATGCCCGCCGAAGCGGGCAAATGACGTTGTCGCAGTACCCCCAAAAGGACGTAAGAGGGCGATTTCATTTTGGTCACCTGCCTGTGTTTCGCCAATCGGGGCTTGCCCGATTAGGGAAAGCACGTTCGGGTGACTACGTAACCGAAGCGCGTGATTGAAATGTGCGCTTCATGTCATTGAAGCGCGCGCAACTCGGTGGCACGTGCGCGAGCGACACGAAGACCGTCGGTTTGAAGGGTGACGGTGGCGGCGTCGGCTTGTTGCGCTGCGTCCGATGCTGAGGTGTACGTCACGATGGCGGCCTGACGTTCGCGGCGAAAACGCTCGGTAATCGGTGCGCATTCGGTGGCGGCTTCGTCGGCCAGACGGATAGGGTCCGGCACGAGATTGACGTAGCGGGCGACGTGACCGTAAAGGCAGGTGCGGTACTGATCGGCCGCGGCATCGGCGGCGGCCAGATGCCGCTCACGCAACGTCGCGGCGTCCGGGCTCGTCTGGCGTGCGGTCGTCGAATCGCCGTGCGGCTTCGGGGGCGCGGCACACCCTGCAAGGATCAGCACGGCAACGGCGCTGCACAGGGTCGGCACAACGTGGCGGAAACAGGCCAAAATCGGAAACTTCCGAGTCATGAGGTAATCGAGGCCGATGGCGTAAAGTTCATGATCTCGCTATGGTACGGGATTTGGCGGATTCGTCCCGGATTCCGCAAGGCACCTGCGATTTAACCCGATGACGGCGCACACCTGTCGCGCCAATCAGACATGAGCGAATTCCAAAAAGGGCTGGTATGGCTGCGACGCGATCTGCGTTGCGCTGACAATGCGACGCTGGCGCAAGCGCTAGCGACCTGTAGCGAGGTCTACGTCGCATTCGTTTTCGATACGACGATCCTCGACGAACTGCCGCGAGACGACCGTCGCGTTGCGTTCATTCACGACAGCGTCGGCGAGTTGGCGAAGACCTTCGCCGACGCGGGCGGCGGGCTTATCGTCCGGCATGGTGATCCGTCGAAGGAACTCCCGGCGTTGGCCAAATCGTTGGGGGTGCAGGCGGTATTTGCCGGCCGCGATTATGAGCCGGCGGCCGTCGCTCGCGACCGATCCGTCGCCCACACCCTGGCGGATTCGGACGTGGCGTTCGAACTGGTCAAGGATCAGGTGATCTTCGAGATGAACGAGATCCTGACGGCGCAGGGCGAACCGTACAGCGTCTTCACGCCGTATTCGCGAGCCTGGCTCAAGCAGGTGCGTCCGGTCGACCTCGCGCCGCATGGACGCGCGACAGACCTGAAACGTCTGGCGAAGCCGCCGCACGGTCACGGCCAACTGCCTTCGCTGGCGTCTCTCGGATTCGATGTGCCGACGTCACGCCGTATGGCGGTGCCCGCGGGCGAGGCGGGGGCGCGCCAGTTGCTCGACGACTTCCTGCCGCGCATGTCGCATTACCACGAGCGGCGCGATTACCCGGCCGTGAAGGGACCGAGCTATCTGTCGGTGCATCTTCGTTTCGGCACGGTATCGATCCGGACGCTGGCGCGTGAGGCGCATGCGGCCATGCTGCGCGGCGGCGACGCCGGGAATGGCGCGAAGACGTGGCTCAGCGAACTGATCTGGCGTGAGTTCTATTTCATGATCCTGCACCATCATCCGGATGTCGTTGGTAACGCCTTCAAGCCGGCCTATGATGCGATCGAGTGGGCGTCCGGCAAGGCAGCCGACGCACTTTTTCAGGCGTGGTGCGACGGGCGCACGGGCTACCCGCTGGTGGACGCGGCCATGCGTCAGATCAATCAGACCGGTTACATGCACAATCGGCTGCGCATGGTGACGGCCAGCTTTCTGGTCAAGGATCTCGGGATCGACTGGCGGCGCGGAGAGGCGTACTTCGCGCGCCACTTGAACGACTTCGATCTGGCGGCAAACAACGGGGGCTGGCAATGGGCCGCCTCTACCGGTTGCGACGCGCAACCGTACTTTCGCATTTTCAATCCGGTCACGCAGTCGGAGAAGTTCGACCCCGAGGGCCGCTTTATCCGGAAGTACGTCCCGGAACTGGCCGACCTGTCGGACAAGGCGATTCATGCACCGTGGCGTGTCGACGCTGAAGTACTGCGAGACGCCAAGGTGACGCTCGGACGCGACTATCCGCAACCGTTGGTTGCGCACGACGTAGCGCGCAAGGAAACGTTGGCGAGGTACGCTGTGGTAAAGACGCCCGCGGTGTCCAGCGAGGCTGGGGCCGAAGACGAATGATCGCGGGGTAAATCCTGCTCAGTGCGAATCCACGCAGATACGTGCGCAGATACGTGTATACCCCGGTCAACTTTTTCCGTGGTCGGCCGTTGATACGGGTATGGCACGCAAGAGGCCTGGGCTTCGATATCGGTTCGCAACGTCGGGGGGCGTTAGTGAGCGTCAGGGAGGAAGCAGTACTACAACAGCAGATGTGCTCAAAATGCTCTGAAACGAGCAAGGGCAGGCCAAAACCACACGGGGAAGCTGGAGTTAATCCTTGGCCGCATAGACGGCAGCTTCGAACCACGGGGTTCGCGTTGAGCGAGTGCCCGGAACGTAAGCGTTCCGGGCATTTTTTTATGCCGTCGCTTTTTGTTTGATCTTTTGTTTCGCCTGATGTCCACGCCATGCGCCGATCCCAAGGACAAGCCAGACGGCCAGATTGAACGGCAAGGTGAAGTATGGCCATCGCAATGGCGCGAGCCATGTGCCCAATACCACGCAGATAGTCGCCGCCAGCATCGCACCAAGCAGGCGAAGCTTTGGAGGGCGCCCGAAAACCCCTAATCCAAGCGCGGCAAGGAAGGCATTGACGCCGGCACCTCCCATCTGAACAGTCATGGAGGGCCAAGGCGTTGCCATCAAGGTAAAGATCATCCAGACGGTCGTGGCCGCGATTAAAGCCCAGAGCGTCGCACGCACATTCCCGAGCGCCAGCACGTACCAGGTGAGCAGACCCAACACCAGCGGCGCGATGAAGACGACCTGCCCGACAGCGCAGAAGACGAAGCCGGGCGTGCCCGCATCGCACGCCAGCGCGCCGCTCCGGGGTAGCAGATCCAGCCACGGTCTGAGGGCCCATGTCACGGTCATGGCGACCACGAAGGGGCCAGTCAGCGCGGGAATCCGGCATCGAGCGAGGATGGCCGTTGCGACGACGCTCATGCCCACGCATAGCGTGAGCCAGGCGGCAAAGCTGGCATCCGGTTGCCACAAGGCGCCGAAGGCAATCCCGGTCAGCGCGCCGTTATAGCCGATCAGGCCCGCCCGACGCCGGTCTCGCGGTATCCGCAATGCGATGGCAAAACCCGAGGCGCTCACGCTCGCTGCCAACCCCGTCATGGCGGCAGACAGGTCGGCCAGCGCGAGCACGGCCAGAAGCAAGGCACCGATGCCGGGCGACGGCATGAAGTAGATTTGCGCGAAGTTGGCCATGACCCCACGCATCTCGGCAATCAGCCATCGACGCTCGCCGGCCAGCGACGATGAGGCTTTCGACGTGGGTGGAGGCGTTACGATGGGCGAGCGGGGCACGGACATGACGGAAACGACAGCGACTTAGGCGGACGTGAGAAGAGGCTCGCGCGCGGTCTTCGGATCGGCCAGTGACAGCAACGCAGCGATGGCGGCGAGCTTACGCCGAACCGTCATCGTCGGGTATGTGGCCTCGTTATAGTCGGTATTTGAGCGGCCGAAAGCCCCGCTCCACTGTCCCGGAAATGCAAAACCCGCGCACGAGGGCGCGGGTTTTGTTCAACCTGTGTCAGGCGCAGCGCTTACTTGCCGCCGCCCTTGGCCGGTTTCACTGCCCAGCTGTCCTTGAGCGAGACGATCCGGTTGAAGACCGGCTTGCCCGGCACCGAATCGTGACGGTCCGCCACGAAGTAACCGTGACGCTCGAACTGCACGCGATCTTCCGGCGCGAAGTTCAGCATGCCCGGCTCGACATAAGCCTGCGTGACCCGCTTGGCGTTCGGATTGATGGCGTCGAGGAAGTTCTTGTCGCCGGCATCCGGGTTTGGGTCGAGGAACAGACGGTCGTAGATGCGCACTTCCGCCGCGAGCGCGTGCGGTGCGCTCACCCAGTGAATGTTGCCCTTGACCTTGTAGTTGTCCGCGCCCGGCGTGCCCGAACGGCTGTCTTCGAAGTAGTTGCAATGCACGGCGCTCACGTTGCCGTCGGCATCGGTATCGAAGCCCGTGCATTCCACCACGTACCCGTAGCGCAGGCGAACCTTGTTGCCCGGGAACAGACGGAAGAAGCCCTTGACCGGCTCGGCCTGGAAGTCTTCGCGCTCGATCCACAGCTCGCGCGAGATCGGGAACGTCCGCACACCGCGCTCAGGAAAGTGCGGATGCACCGGCGCCTGACAGTCTTCCTGCTTGCCTTCCGGGTAGTTGTCGATGATGAGCTTGAGCGGGTCGAGCACTGCCGTGGCACGCGGCGCCTTCGGATCGAGGTCGTCGCGCAGGGCTTGTTCGAGAATGCTCATGTCGATCCACGACGCCGACTTGGCCACGCCGATACGATCGCAGAACAGTTGCAGGCTCTCGGGCGAGAAGCCGCGACGGCGCAGGCCTACGAGCGTCGGCATGCGCGGGTCGTCCCAGCCGTCGACGTGTTTTTCGTCCACCAACTGACGCAGCTTGCGCTTGCTCGTGATCGCGTAGGTCAGTTGCAGACGGGCGAATTCGATCTGTTGCGGCGTGGGGCGGCTGAACATGCCCGCGTCTGCCAGCTCACCGAGCACCCAATCGTAGAACGGACGCTGGTCTTCGAACTCCAGCGTACACAAGCTGTGGGTGATGTTCTCGATGGCGTCTTCGAGCGGGTGCGCGTACGTGTACATCGGGTAGATGCACCAGGCGTCGCCCGTACGATGATGGTGCGCGTGACGGATACGATAGATGGCCGGGTCGCGCAAGTTGATGTTGGGCGACGCCATGTCGATCTTCGCGCGCAGCACGTGCGTACCGTCGGCGAACTCGCCCGCACGCATACGGCGGAACAGGTCGAGGTTTTCTTCGACGGTGCGATTGCGGAACGGCGAGTTCTTGCCGGGCTCGACGAGCGTGCCGCGATTGGCGCGCATGTCGTCGGCGCTCTGGCTGTCGACATACGCCTTGCCACGCTGAATCAGCATCTCGGCGGCTTGATAGAGCTGCTCGAAGTAGTCGCTCGCGAAGTACAGATGTTCTTTCTGCGGCGTTTGATAGCTGAAACCGAGCCACTTGACCATGTCGATGATCGAGTCGACGTATTCGGTTTCTTCTTTCTCGGGGTTGGTGTCGTCGAAGCGCAGATGGCACACGCCATCGTAGTCGCGGGCGATACCGAAGTTCACGCAAATGGCTTTTGCGTGACCGATATGCAGATAGCCGTTCGGCTCCGGCGGGAAGCGCGTTTCGACGCGCTGGCCCCATTTGCCCGAGCGATTGTCTTCGTCAATGATGTTGCGGATGAAATTGGATGCCGCGCTCAGCTCTGTGCTCATGCCTGTCCAGTGTTCGGAGTTTGGCGAATATTCTACCGTACCGCACTGCACCACGGGAGAGCGTCATCTCCACGCCACGCGACGTCGCAATTCAGGACGCGGCATCGAGCCGCGATGCCGCGTCCTATTGCCTCTTGCGGCCCGGCCGGTGGGGCTCAGGGCGTTTGCGTCGACGAGCGCTGGCCAGGCCAGTTGGCGTACGAGAGCAGCCAGAGTGAAATGATGTTGACGATCGGAATGAAGGCCAGCACCGTGAGCCAGGGGGAAAAGCCGAGCCGTCGAAGAATGCGCCACACCGGGACACCGATCAGCACGATGCTGACGAGTAGAGCGAGAAAGCTTGACGTATTAGCCATGAGACATCTCCCTATGCGCCCCACCCAATGCGAGGCCCAGGGGCAAGTATAAGGAAGGGATCGGTGTACCCGGATACGTTTCCCGGATTGTGTCCTATGCTGGAAACACTGTCGGCGTGGCCGGCGGCTCTGTGCGTGACCCTCAATGGAGGAGATCATGGAACTGCATCTCAGCTCGCATCGCTATACGCACCGCTCGCCGGACTGGGCCGCTGCGGCCGTCGCCGGTTTTGTGGCCTGCGCCTTCTTCTCCGCTGTCGAAATGCTCATGGTGCTGCTCGTCTCGGGCCAGAGCCCATGGGTGCCGCCCCGTATGGTGGCGGCCATCGTGCTCGGGCCGGGCATTCTGTCGCAGCCGGCCACGTTCGACGTGTCGATCGTCGCCATGGCATTGATGGTGCACGCGGCCATCGGTGTCGTGCTGGGCGTGGTGCTCGGGGCGATCATCGCGCCATTCCGGCTCGATTCCGACGTCGTCACCGTGTCGATTGCCGGCGGCGTCTTCGGCCTGATCGTCTATGTCGTCAATTTCTATGTGATGACTCAGATGTTCCCGTGGTTCATGGAGTCGCGCGGGTGGACGATGGTGGCGGGTCACGTGATTTTCGGTGCGTTCGCAGGGTATATGTACTGGGTATTGCGGCAAATGGACGACGACAAGTCGGCGCCGTAGTCCAGCCCATCCGGCGCGCGTTGACGCACTTTGGTGCAAGCCGGATCGTTTTCTGCTATCATTCGCCAACTGCATTCATCCGCCCGTCAACTTCGGGTTTGCTTGAGGCAGTTTCTCGTGGCATGAAATGCCCGGCAGATAAGACATCTGCCCGGCGTCGGCCAAACGCGCGGCACGAAAAATCACTACAGATGTGTCGCACGTACGGTGCCGACGCATGTCACTCTGAACGCTTAGTCGTTCAAGTCGCCGTTCCGAAAGGACGGACGACCCCGTTCCCCGAAACAGGAAGTCGTACAGAACGCCCGGATTGCGCCTTGTTTTTTCGCGCCGTCGGTGCGCATGCGGACTTGCGCCGTATGCAACGTTCAGTCGCGTCGGTTGTCGTATGTCAGTCACTTTTTTGTCGTGTGACTGTCATATTCGACAGCTACGCTGCGTGCACTTCACGGAAACATTTGTGCAAATTTGCACTCTCATCACCGTAAGCCGATTCGAGAGGGATAGTTATTAGTCAATTTTCTTGCAGTAAAGAAGGATACAAAATGAAAACAACGCAATATCAAGAATTCCAGTACAGCGTCCACGCCATCGAGCGAGACAATGCCCGTTGGGACGCGTTCTACGAGATTCATCGTCCGACCCAGAAGGGTCTGGAAAAAGTGGGTGCCTATCAGGTGCAGACGGCCTACGGCTTCGCCACGCAGGGTAACGCCCTCGACGACGCCGAGCGCAACGCCCGCGCCGACATCGAGCAAGGTATCGTCTTTTACCAGTAAGTCCGGGACATTCCCCGTTCGACTGCCTCGTTCGCTTTTCTCGTTGGTCTTTTTCGTCTTCCCCCCATTCATCCCATGTGCGCGATCCCGGCATCGTCGCTTTGCGACGGTGCTATAGTCCCGCCTTTCTCACGATTTCCCTCGGCAAAGGGTGGAGCGTCGGCAATGGAATGGATGTGCAAGTCGTTCGATGAGTTGGGCAGCGCGCTGCTTTATCGCATTCTGGCCGCACGAAACGCGGTGTTCGTGGTCGAGCAAAACTGCCCGTATCAGGACATCGACGGACGTGATCCGCACAGCCTCCACCTGGTGGCGCAAGCCACGACGAGCCCGTCGGATGGGGCGCAGATCGCTGCCTATCTGCGATTGCTGCCCCCCGGGTTGGCCTATGACGAGGCCTCGATCGGGCGTGTAATCACGGCGTCGTCCCATCGGGGGACCGGGCTTGGCCGAGAACTGCTCGCGCGGGCCGTCGCGATTGCCGACGCGCAGTGGCCGACGGCGGCGTTGCGTATCGGTGCCCAGGCGCATTTAGAGGCGTTTTACGGCGGGTTCGGCTTCGTCAAAGCCAGTGAGCCCTACGACGAAGACGGCATCATGCATATCGAAATGGTGCGTGCAGCACCGCGCAACGCGTGATTCGATGCCGGCGAGCGCGGTAACATCGCCGCCTTCGCCGAGCACATATTCGCGCAGCATCACGCTTTATCGGCCGGGCCATCGCGCCCGGCACTACAATATCTCCCACCGCAGTTCACGCGTTCCAGAGACTTTCCCCGACACATGGCCTTGTACTCCATCACCGGCGCCCAACTGGCGTTCGGTCACCACGCATTGCTCGACAATGCCGATTTTTCACTCGAAGCCGGTGAGCGCGTCGGGCTTATCGGCCGTAACGGCGCCGGCAAGTCGTCGCTGCTCAAGATTGTGGCCGGACTCACGTCCCCGGACGACGGTCTGGTGGCGCGTCAGGCCGGGCTGCATACGGTCTACGTCCAGCAGGAGCCGGAGTTCGATCCGGAGCAGTCGGTGTTCGACGCCGTCGCACTGGGGCTTGGTGACTCGCACGTCCTGCTTTCCGAATACGACCGCACGGCAGAAGCGCTGTCGGTGGCCCCGGAGGGCGCCGAGCACGATGCCCTGCTTGCCCGTCTGAACTCGCTGCAATCGTCGCTCGATGCGGCCGATGCGTGGCAACTCAAGACACGTGTGGAGACGACCATCGCGCAGCTCGGACTCGACGGGCATGCCCGCGTCGGCGCGCTCTCCGGCGGGATGCAGAAGCGAGTCTCGCTCGCGCAGGCGTGGGTCGCGAAGCCCGATGTGCTGCTGCTCGACGAACCGACCAACCACCTCGATTTCGACGCGATCCGCTGGCTTGAAGAACTGCTCGTCAACTACCGTGGCGCGTTGCTGTTCATCACCCACGACCGGAGCTTCCTGGATCGGGTCGCCACGCGCATCGTCGAGCTCGACCGAGGGCGTCTGCTCTCGTACCCGGGCAACTTTACGCAGTATCAGGAGCGTAAGGCCGAGCAGTTGGAAATCGAACGCGTGGAGAACGCGAAGTTCGACAAGCTGCTCGCGCAGGAGGAAGTGTGGATTCGCAAGGGCGTCGAGGCGCGTCGCACGCGAAGCGTGTCGCGTATCGAGCGTCTGAAGACGATGCGCAGCGAACGTGCCGAACGTCGCGAGCAGCAGGGCAACGTGCGCATGGATGTGGCGCAGGCGGAAAAGTCGGGCAAGATCGTGGCCGAACTTACCAACGTGACGAAGGCCTACGGCGGGCGCGTCATCGTGCGCGACTTTTCCGCGACGCTCATGCGTGGCGACAAGGTCGGTCTCGTCGGCCCCAACGGGGTCGGCAAGACGACGATGCTCAAGCTGATCCTCGGCGAAATCACGCCGGACAGCGGCCAGATTCGCGTGGGCACGAACCTTCAGGTGGCGTACTTCGATCAGATGCGCGCGCAACTCGATCCGGAGCGCAGCCTGCTCGACACCATCAGCCCGGGCAGCGACTGGATCGAGATCAACGGTGCGCGCAAGCACGTCATGAGCTATCTCGGCGACTTCCTGTTTTCGCCGGAACGCGCGCGCTCCCCGGTGAAGTCGCTCTCCGGTGGTGAGCGCAATCGTTTGCTGCTGGCCCGGTTGTTCGCGCGTCCGGCCAATGTGCTGGTGCTCGACGAACCGACCAACGACCTCGACATTCCGACGCTGGAGCTGCTCGAAGAATTGCTTGAGGAATATAGCGGGACGGTGTTCCTCGTGAGCCACGACCGTACGTTCCTCGACAACGTGGTGACGTCGGTCATCGCAGCGGAAGGCGACGGCAACTGGCGGGAGTACGTCGGTGGCTTTACCGACTGGCAGGTGCAGAGCGAGCGTTCGGCGGCCCTTGCCGCGCAACGTGCGCCGGCGGACGACACGCCGAAGGAAACGGCGAGCGCGACCAAGCGGGGCACGAATCGTACCGTCAAGCTCAGTTACAAGGAGCAACGCGAACTCGACGGACTGCCGGAGCGCATTGCGTCGCTCGAAAATGAGCAGAAAGCGGCCGCGGCCACGATCGAAGACGGTTCGATCTTTGTGATAGATCCGGCAGCGGGTGCGGCGTTGTCCGAACGTTTCGAAGCGATTGAACTGGAGTTGCTCGAAGCGCTCGAACGCTGGGAAGTGCTCGAAGCCAAGCAACGCGGCGAGGGCGCGTAAGCCCGTTGGCTCACGCGAACCGCCGTGTCGCGGATAACTGAAATGGCGGCCGGTTTTCCGGCCGCGTTTCGTTGGATGTCACGATGGATGACATGAGGCGGCTGGCGATGTCACTTGAGCGCGCCGCGAGTGACAGTACAATAGGCCGCGATTCATCGGGAGTCGGGCGTCTGTCGGAGCATCGGCCGTCGCCGCACTAACCCCGAGTGCCCATTATGTGGGCGCCGCAACACAAGTCGTTGATCCGGCGTCACTTTTGTCATGTGTTAATGGGTTTTCCCCGTGGTTGTCCACAGGAAATGTGGATAATCGCCGGGCGTCGAACCCCAATTCAGTCACGCTATGTCGAAAAAAAATACGCCTGCCCAGTACAGCGAAGCGTCCATCAAGGTCCTGAAGGGCCTTGAGCCGGTCAAGCAGCGCCCGGGCATGTACACCCGCACCGAAAATCCGCTGCACATCATTCAGGAAGTCATCGACAACGCTTCTGACGAAGCGCTTGGCGGCTATGGCAAGCAGATTCTCGTCACGCTGAACAAAGACGGTTCGGTGAGTGTCGAGGACGACGGCCGTGGCATTCCCGTCGGCATTCACCCGGAAGAGGGTGTGCCGGTCGTGGAAATTGTGTTCACGCGTCTGCACGCGGGCGGCAAGTTCGATAAGGCCGCTGGCGGCGCTTACACGTTCTCGGGTGGCTTGCACGGCGTTGGTGTGTCGGTAACGAACGCACTGGCGACGCGACTGGCCGTGACGGTCTGGCGCGATGGTCAGGTCTCGGAACTCGAGTTCGCCGATGGCGGCAACGTCGACGTCGCGCTCCACTCGCGTGCGGCGCAACGCGGTGAGAAGAAGAGCGGTACGCGCGTGACCGTGTGGCCGGACGCCAAGTACTTCGATAGCCCGGCGCTGCCGCTGGGTGAACTGCAACGTCTGCTGCGCTCGAAGGCCGTGCTGCTGCCCGGCGTGCGTGTGACGTTGCGTCAGGAAAAGAACGGTGAAGAGCAGACGTGGTTTTACGAGCATGGCCTGCGCGGCTATCTCGTCGAATCGCTGGGTGGCGCAGAGCCGCTCATTCCGCTCTTCGAGGGCGAGCGTTTTGCCGACGGCAGCGAAGACAGTTTTGCCGAAGGCGAAGGCGCTGCGTGGGTCGTGGCCTGGACGGAGGACGGTGCACAGGTGCGTGAGTCCTACGTCAACCTGATTCCGACGCCCGCAGGCGGCACGCACGAATCAGGGCTGCGCGAAGGGTTGTTCCAGGCCGTGCGCGGCTTCATCGAATTGCACAATCTTCAGCCCAAGGGCGTGAAGCTGCTGCCCGAAGACGTGTTCTCGCGCGTGTCGTTCGTGCTCTCGGCAAAGGTGCTCGATCCGCAGTTTCAGGGGCAAATCAAGGAGCGCCTGAACAGCCGTGACGCGGTGCGTCTCGTGTCGTCCTTTACACGCCCGGCGCTTGAGTTGTGGCTCAATCATCACGTCGAGCATGGCAAGAAGCTTGCCGAACTCGTGATTCGTCAGGCGCAGGCGCGCACGCGTGCCGGCCAGAAGATCGAAAAGAAAAAGAGTTCGGGCGTGGCCGTTCTACCGGGCAAGCTCACGGATTGCGAGACGGAAGACATCACGCGCAACGAACTGTTCCTCGTCGAGGGCGACTCGGCAGGTGGTTCGGCGAAGATGGGGCGTGACAAAGAGTTTCAGGCGATTCTGCCGTTGCGCGGCAAGGTCCTCAATACGTGGGAGACCGAGCGCGACCGGCTGTTCGCGAACAACGAAGTGCACGATATCGCGGTGGCGATCGGCGTCGATCCGCACGGCGCGAACGACACGCCCGATTTGTCGAATTTGCGCTACGGCAAGATCTGCATCCTCTCCGATGCTGACGTGGATGGCTCGCACATTCAGGTGCTGCTGCTGACGCTCTTCTTCCGCCATTTCCCGCAACTGATCGCGACGGGGCACGTGTTCGTGGCGCGCCCGCCGTTGTATCGTGTCGACGCTCCGGCACGTGGCAAGAAGCCCGCGCAAAAGCTCTACGCGCTCGACGAGGGCGAACTCGAAGCGATTCTCGACAAGCTGCGCAAGGACGGTGTTCGCGAATCGGCATGGTCCATCAGCCGCTTCAAGGGGCTGGGCGAGATGAGTGCCGAGCAACTCTGGGAGACGACGATGAATCCCGACACGCGGCGTCTGAGCCCCGTGGCGTTGGGGCACCTCGATTTCGACGCAACCGTGTCCCGCATGAACATGCTCATGGGCAAGGGCGAGGCGGCGCAGCGCCGTAGCTGGCTCGAAGCCAAGGGCAACGAAGTGGAAGCCGATATCTGAACGGAATGCCGTAAGCCCGTGTCTGGCGGGCGATCGGTGGGGTGTCGGCGTGCCGGAAAGTGTCCATTCATCGCATTTTCGCCGCGCTCACGCAGGGCAAACCAGCGTGAGCGCTCACATAGTGGGATAATCCACCCTTCACCCTACCGGGAGTCGCGTTATGTTGCGTTCTATGCGTTGCATTTTCGTGCCGATGTTGCTTGCTGGTGCAAGCGCTACCGCCTTGGCACAGTCGGCCCAGCCGCGCGTCTTCTTCGTTGCCCCTGCTGATGGGGCGACGGTTTCGAACCCGGTCGTGGTCAAGTTCGGCGTCGCGGGCATGGCGATCAAACCGGCGGGCGACATGACGCCCGACACCGGCCATCACCATCTCATCATCGACGGTGATCCGGTTCCGGCAGGTCAGGTCGTTCCAACCGACGACACGCACCTGCATTTCGGCAAAGGACAGACCGAGACGAGCGTCAATCTGACGCCTGGCGATCACACCCTGACGATGCAATTCGCCAACGGTGCGCACCAGTCGTACGGTCCGGCCATGAGCCAGACGATCAAGGTGCATGTCAAAGGTCAGCAATAATCAAGTTTCGACGGCGGAGCGCCGCAGCGCGATCCGCCGAAAGTTCTCGCTGCGGCAATTCGCAGGTCCCGCGTTGGCAGCCTTGCTGCTTGCCGCGACGCCACTCGCGCACGCCGAGCTTTATGGCTACGTCGACGAAAACGGTGTCGCTCACCTGGCGGCTCGCAAGCTCGATGCGCGCTATCGGCTGGTGGTCGGTAATGGTGGCGGCGTCGATTTGCGCACCCAGCAGCAGGGCGGTGCGGTCAGCACCACCGATCGTTCGCGTCTGTACGATGCGCTTGCCCGTCACCCCAATCTGAAAAAACTGGCGCCCGTGATCTCACAGGCAGCGCAGAAATTTCATGTCGATGCGGCGTTGCTGAAAGCCGTGATTGCGGCTGAGTCAGGATTCGATAGCGATGCCGTGTCACCCAAAGGCGCGGTGGGATTGATGCAAGTGCTGCCGACCACCGGGGAGCGTTACGGGGTGCGGTCGGACGCTCGCCGCACGGTGGCCCAGAAACTCACCGATCCGCGTACCAATGTGCTGACAGGTGCACGCTACTTGCGCGACCTGCAAGCGCGATATCCCGACCGTCTCGAATTGGTGCTCGCGTCGTACAACGCAGGTGAGGGCGCTGTCGCCCGGCACGCAGATCAGATTCCGCCTTATGCGGAAACGCGCGATTACGTTGCAGCCGTGCTCGAACTGTATCGACGTTTCAATCCCGATGCGGCCGGCATGCCGGGCGGGGAGGTCGTCAGGACCGGCGCCGGGAAATTCGGCAATGCCCGCGTGAACGGCTCGCGCGACGGCCGCATACACGTCGTTCTGGGCGCACCGACAGGCCTGCCCGTGGTGCCTGCTACTATGCCGAACGCTTCTGGGCGTGAATCGGCACCCTCCGGGTTGTCGGCGCCGCCCGCCACCGACTGAGGCCGTTTCCCGCATGCGGTATGCCGCATGGCGACTCGGAATCTTCCGAATTGCGGTCGGAATTCCGGTAGTTTCACTCGCCGTCGATCCCAAAATCACATCTCGCTTTGCCATTCGGACGCGTTTTTGCCGAAATGTACCGGCGAGCTTGGTATGATCTCGCGGTCAACGTCCTCCCGAACTCTCGTCAAACGTTCGCAGCAAACCCACAGGTTTTATGGAACAAGTAGAAGATCTCTTTACGCAACCGTCGGATGACGACACGCTAACGCTCGGCGCGTATGCCGAGCGCGCTTATTTGGACTACGCGATCAGCGTGGTCAAGGGCCGCGCCCTGCCGGACGTCTGCGATGGTCAGAAGCCGGTGCAGCGCCGCATCCTGTTCGCGATGAACGAAATGGGCCTTGCGTCCGACGCGAAGCCGGTGAAGTCGGCGCGCGTCGTCGGCGATGTGCTCGGTAAATTCCACCCGCACGGCGACCAGTCCGCGTATGACGCCCTGGTGCGTCTCGCGCAGGACTTCTCGATGCGCTATCCGCTCATCGACGGTCAGGGCAACTTCGGTTCGCGCGATGGCGATGGCGCGGCGGCAATGCGATACACCGAAGCGCGTCTGACGCCGATCGCGAAGCTGCTGCTCGACGAGATCGACGCGGGCACCGTCGATTTCGTGCCGAACTACGACGGTTCCACCGAGGAGCCGCGCTTGTTGCCGGCACGCCTGCCGTTCGTGCTGCTCAACGGCGCCTCGGGGATCGCGGTCGGTCTGGCCACGGAAATCCCGTCGCATAACCTGCGGGAAGTCGCGTCGGCTGCCGTCGCCCTGATCCGCAATCCGAAGCTCGACGATGCCGAGCTGATGACCCACGTGCAGGGGCCGGACTTTCCGGGCGGCGGGCAACTGATCTCAAGCGCGGCAGAGATTCGCGCCGCTTACGAGAGCGGCCGTGGCAGTCTCAAGATGCGGGCGCGCTGGAAGATCGAAGAAATGGCGCGCGGTCAGTGGCAGGCGGTGGTGTATGAATTGCCGCCGAATACCTCCGGTCAGAAGGTGCTCGAGGAAATCGAGGAACTGACGAATCCGAAGGTCAAGCTCGGCAAGAAGTCGCTCACGCCCGAGCAGCAGAATCTGAAGCAATCGATGCTGGCAATGCTCGATGCCGTGCGCGACGAATCGGGTAAGGACGCACCGGTGCGTCTCGTGTTCGAGCCGAAATCGAGCCGCATCGATCAGCAGGAATTCATCACCATGCTGCTCGCGCACACGAGCCTGGAGTCGAGTGCGTCGGTGAACCTCGTGATGGTGGGCGCCGATGGCCGTCCAGGCCAGAAGTCGTTGCGCGACATCATTACCGAATGGATCGGCTTCCGCTTCGAGACGGTCACGCGACGCACGCGTCACCGTCTGGGCAAGGTCGATGACCGCATCCATATTCTCGAAGGCCGCATGATCGTCTTCCTGAATATCGACGAAGTCATTCACATCATTCGCGAGTCGGACGAGCCGAAGGCCGCGCTGATGGCATCGTTCAAGCTGAGCGAGCGTCAGGCCGAAGACATCCTGGAAATTCGCCTGCGTCAGTTGGCGCGTTTGGAAGCGATCAAGATCGAACAGGAACTCGCGTCGTTGCGCGACGAGAAGGCGAAGCTCGAAGACCTGCTCGCCAACGAGAGCACGATGAAGCGCCTGATCATCAAGGAAATCGAAACCGACGCCAAGCAATTCGGCGACGAGCGCCGCACCTTGATTCAGGAAGAGAAGCGTGCGGTGGCCGAAGCACGCGTCGTCGATGAACCGGTGACCGTTGTCGTTTCTGCCAAGGGTTGGGTCCGGGCGCTCAAGGGGCACGGTCTGGACGCGCAGGGTTTCTCGTTCAAGCAGGGCGACTCGCTGTATGGCGCCTTCGAATGCCGGACGGTCGATCCGTTGATTGCATGGGGCAGCAACGGCCGTGTCTATTCCGTCGCGGTGGCGCTCCTGCCGGGCGGGCGTGGCGACGGCGTGCCGTTGACCTCGCTGATCGAACTCGAATCGGGTTCACGCCTGTTGCACTACTACGCGGCTTCGGGCGAGCAACCGCTGTTGCTGGCCACGACGGCTGGCTTTGGTTTCACGACCAAACTGGGCGATATGGTCAGCCGCGTGAAGGCAGGCAAGTCGTTCATGACGATCGATGACGGTGCCGAGCCGTTGGCGCCCACGCCGATCTGGCAGGGGGCGAGTGCCGTGGCCTGCCTGTCGAGCGATGGACGTCTGCTCGTATTCGGCATGGACGAAATGAAGGCGCTCACCGGGGGCGGACGTGGTGTCACGCTGATCGGTCTCGAAAGCAAGCAGACGCTGGTGTCGGTCGTCCCGATCAGCGAAGCAGGGGTCACGGTGTACGGTGAGGTGCGGGGCGGCAAGTTGCAGTCCGAGACGCTCTCGGGGGCATCGCTGGCGCCGAACATCGGCAAGCGCGCTCGCAAGGGCCGTGCACCGGCAGTGAAGTTCTCGACGTTCAAACCGCGTTCGCTCGAGCCGGTGTTGCCGGCCGCGCCTACGGCATCCTGAGAGGATCACGCATGAGTGTCTACGCCTTCAGCCTGTTCCTGCATCTGGTGAGTGTCGCCGTCTGGATCGGCGGAATGTTCTTCGCGCTGGTGTGTCTGCGTCCGGCGTCGTCCGAGCTTTCTCCCCAGCAACGTCTGCCGTTGTGGGAAGCGGCGTTCACGCGCTTTTTCACGTGGGTCGGCGTTGCCATCGTGCTGATTCTGCTCTCCGGCGGGCACATGATGATGGGCATGGGTGGTTTGCATGCCCGTTGGCCCGTGCATGCCATGGCGGGGATCGGTGTGCTGATGATGCTGGTCTTTGGGCACATCCGTTTCGCCCTGTTCCCGCGCCTGCAACGCGCGGTGCAGGCGCAGTCCTGGCCCGACGGGGCTGCGGCCGTCAACGGCATTCGCCGGCTCGTGATTCTGAATCTCGTGCTGGGGATCGTGGTGATCGGTCTGGCGGCGTCGCTGCGCGGCTGATACGGCCGATACGGGGCGCGCCGATCACATCCGATCGCAAGATTGGCGGCATCACGTGGCTGGCGGACGCTCCTCGCGGAGATGGCCCGCCACTTCGTGGCACATCGCCACGAAAGCCTGAACAAGCGGGCTATTGTCGTCGCGGCGCTTTCCCAAGAGCAACGGTGCATGGGCATCGGGTTCGCTGACATCCATGAAGTGCGCCCCTTCGATCTGGATGCAACGCACCGCTGCCGGTAGTATCGCCACACCCAATCCACTTGCCGCGAGCGCGACAATCGTCGTCGACTCGCGCGCCTCCTGCACGACACGCGGTGTAAAACCAGCGCGCTCGCACATGCCCCGAATCTGACCGTCGATGGCCGTGCCCACGCCGTGGGGATGCATGATGAAGGCTTCGTCAGCCAGATCGGCAATCGACAGGCTGGCCCGCCGCGCGAGGCGATGCCCTTGATGCAAGACCACGACCAGCGCCTCATCGATCAATGTCTCGAAACTCAGGCCTGCGACCGGCGGAGCATCTTCTGCCTGGCGTAACAGACCGATGTCGAGCGTGCGAGCGACCAGTGCCTCGCGCTGATTCTCCGAGGGCGACTCGCTCAGCGTGAGCGTGACGCGTGGATACCGCTGACGGTAGCTCGTGAGCACGCGTTTCATGAGATTCGTCATCGGCGCCGACGTCGTAAAGGCGATGCGTAACTCTCCGGCATCGAGTCCGGCAATCTGCTGCACTTCGAGGCGCGCAGCATCGGCATCGGCCAGAATCTGGCGCGCCCGCACGAGGAACGCGCGTCCCGCGGCAGTGAGGAAGACGCGTCGCTGCGAGCGCTCGAAGAGCGGCACGCCCAACTCATCTTCCAGTGCGCGGATCTGCATCGACAGCGGCGGTTGTCCGATGTTGAGCTTCTGGGCCGCACGGCTGAAATGCAGTTCTTCGGCGACCGTCACGAAGTAGCGGAGATGGCGCAGTTCCATGCTTCGAGCCTCAATTGATCTGTTTTATATATAGAAAAGTCGCTTAAATATATATTGGACGCGGGGTAAGGGCAAACCTATCATTCGTTGTATACATTTCACCCTTGGTTCGCGCGAGGCGAGCCATCTCCATGGCATCAACGAATTCCCTCCCTCTTGCTACCGGCGGCGCGTCCGTCGCCAGCGCGTCTGCGCCGAAACTTCCTGCGGGCGTAGCCCGTGGCACCCGTGAATACGCCGTCATCAGCCGGGCGCTCTTTTTCGGCGGTTTTTCAACGTTCGCGCAGCTCTACTGCATGCAGTCGCTGCTGCCGCTGCTGACGACGACATTCGGCATCAGTCCCGCGCAGGCGAGTTGGTCGGTGTCTGCGGCAACGATGATGATGGCGCTTGGCCTGCTCGTGACGTGTGTCGCCGCAGACCGCGTGAGTCGCAAGCGCATGATGACCATTGCGTTGCTCAGTTCGTCAGTGCTGACGCTGGCGAGTGCGTTCTCGACCAACTTCGAGACCATCGTCATTCTGGCGGCGTTGAAGGGGCTCGCCCTGTCGGGCTTGCCGGCGATCGCCATGGCTTACCTCAGCGAAGAGATCGATCAACGCTCGCTCGGCATGTCGATGGGCCTCTACATCGGCGGCAACATTCTGGGCGGGATGGCGGGCCGGGTGATGGCCGCCTTCGTCGCCGATATGTTCTCGTGGCGTGTGTCCGTCGCGCTGATCGGACTCGTCTGCCTGGCGATGGGACTCGAATTCGCCCGCAGCTTGCCTCATTCACGCCGCTTCACGCCGCGCCACATGCCCGTGCGCGAGGCGCTCGGTCATGCCCGCCGCCATCTGGGCGATCCGGCGCTGCTTGGTCTGTATCTGTTCGCCGGGCTGATGATGGGCAGCTTCGTGAGCATCTACAACTATCTCGGCTTCCATTTGTCGGCAGCCCCGTTCCATCTGCCGCATGCGGCCATCGGCGCCATTTTCGCGATGTATCTGATTGGGGTGGCCGGCTCGTTCATCGCGGGGCCGCTCTCGGATCGCGTGGGGCGTCCGCGCCTGCTCTGGGCGCTCGTGGCGTTGGCGATGGTCGGGCTTGTGACGATGTTGTCGCCGCAGGTGCTGGGCGTGGTGGCCGGTCTGGCGATCTTTACGTTCGGCTTCTTCGGTGCCCATACCGTTGCCAGCAGTTGGGTCGGACGGCGCGCGACAGAAGGGCGGGCGATCGCATCGGCACTGTATCTGTTCTTTTACTACCTCGGATCCAGCCTGCTCGGCAGCTTCTCTGGTGTGATGCTCAAGTCGAACGGCTGGCACGGTGTGGTCGCCTTGCTGTCCGTCGCTGTGGTGATTTCATTGGTCGTCGCCATCGCGATGCGGCGTGCGTACGGATCGGGCAAGCCGGTCTGATCGACGTCGAAGCGAGTTTGACACCGCTGCAAAACACAACAGCCACCCGAGGGTGGCTGTTGTCATATTCGCGGGACGATGACGCCGACTGTGCTGGCGGTGCGACATCGAACGTTGTCGCGGCAGCATGTCGGCGCGCTCGCGAGTGCTACGTCGAGCCCGTCCCGCGAACGCATGCGCAGGGTGGACGCCGTGCTTATGCGAGTTCGGCGATCAGTTCGATCTCGACACAGGCGCCCAGCGGAATCTGTGCGACGCCAAATGCCGAACGGGCGTGTTTGCCGGCATCGCCAAACACTTCACCGAACAGTTCCGACGCACCGTTCGTCACGAGATGCTGGTCGGTGAATTCCTGCGTCGAGTTCACGAGGCTCATCAGCTTCACGATGCGCTTGACCTTGTTCAGGTCACCCGTGTGCGCATGCAGCGTGGCGATCAGCTCGATCGCGACAGCACGTGCGGCGGCCTTGCCGTCTTCGACGCTCACGTCCTGACCGAGTTTGCCGGTCCAGACCTTACCGTCTTTCTTCGGCAGGTGACCCGAGAGGAAAACGGTGTTGCCGGTCTGAGCGGCCATGACGTAGGCAGCGGCCGGGGCGGCGGAGGTCGGCAGTTCGATACCGAGTTGCTTGAGTTTGTCGTAGACGGACATGTACGGCTTCCTTGCAGATACGGTGAAATCGGGCCGATCGATTCATAGATGCGATCGGTGGGGCTGGTTCGGCGATGGGTTGTGCGATTCCCGTCGGTCCCTTGGCAATTGGCCCGAGGCGGGCTCGGGCCAATCAGCGCAAGACGGGTTACGGGTCGCTGTCGCGCGGGTGGCGAATCAGGCAGCGCGTCGGGTCGCGGCGTCTGCAATCAATGCCCCCAGGCGTGCGATACCGATCTCGATCTTCTCGGGCGGCACCGTCACGAACGACAATCGCAGCGTGTTCGTTTGCGGCGTACCGACATAAAACGGCGCGCCGGGCACGAACGCGACATTCTGCGCAATCGCTTTTTCCAGTAGCTGCATGGTGTCGATGCCGGCGGGCAATGTCAACCAGATGAACATGCCGCCCGCCGGCGTGGTCCATGTCGCGCCGGCCGGCATGTGCTGCTTCAGCGAAGCGAGCATTGCTTGCGCCTGCGCGGCGTAAAGCGTGCGAATCGACGGGATATGCGTGTCGAGAAAACCGTCTTTCACGACTTCGTAGGCGATACGCTGCGTGACGCTGGGCGTATGCAAGTCCGCCGCCTGCTTGGCCTGGACGAGCTTGGCAATCACCGCCGTCGGGCCGATGATGAAGCCGAGTCGCAGCCCCGGGGCGAGAATCTTGGAGAACGAGCCCATATGGAGTACATGCTCGGGCGCAAGCGACAGGAGGCTCGGCAGGCGCTGGCCTTCGTAGTCGAGTTCGCCATAGGGGTCGTCTTCGATGATCGCCAGACCGTCGCGCTTGGCCACGGCCGCCAAAGCTTCACGACGCGCCATGGGCAAGCGACGTCCCGTCGGATTCTGGAAGTTCGGCATGGCGTACAGGAAGCGGGCGCCTTTCACCAGTTCCGGCGTGAGCGCCTCGGGAAGCAGGCCATGATCGTCGGTCGGCACCGGCACGTATTTCGGCGCGAACAGCGAGAACGATTGCAGTGCCCCCAGATAGCTCGGCGCTTCGACGAGCACCCGGCTGCCCTCATCGATGAAGATCTTGCCGATCAGATCGAGACCTTGCTGCGATCCGGTGGTGATCAGTACGTTGTCGGGAGAGAGCGTCAGGCCGTCGCGCGAGTAACGCTTGGCGATCCATTCGCGCAGCGGGGCAAACCCCTCGGTCGCGCTGTATTGCAGCGCAGTCTGCGGCGACTCGGTGAGAACGCGCTCTGCGGCCGCACGCATCTGTGCGACGGGGAACGTCGCCGGGGAGGGCAGGCCGCCAGCGAACGAGATGACTTCGGGGCGCTCGGTGACCTTGAGAATTTCGCGAATGGCCGAGCTGGTCAGATTGCGGGCGCGTTCGGAATATTGCCAATCGTGCATGATGGTCTCGCTTGGAATGTGCGGCTTTTCTGCGTGAGCCGCGAGTATCGGGCGTTGCGGGTGCCGAGCGCTTGGGGGGCAGGCGCAACGCCAGGGGGCTGACACGTCACGGCGCAGGGATCGCATGCGCCGTGGTGTGTCGTCAGACCGGTTTGCCCGTGAGTCGCGAAGCGCCGATCTTCATGTTCTTGCCGAGTGCGATCGTCAGGACGACGCCCGCGGCAAACAGCCACGTGACGGCATCGACCTGTTCGCCGAAAAAGAGGGCGGACAGCGCAATCGTAAAGAAAATCTGTAGCAATTGTACTTGGCCGACACGCGCGATACCGCCCATGGCGAGGCCGGCGTACCAGGCGAAGAAACCGATGAACTGGGAGAAGAGCGTCACGTAGGCGAATGCGCCCCAGGCGCGGCTGCTCACCGGCCACGGCTGCTGCCATGCGAGCCACCCGACAGGCAACAGCAATACCGGGGCCGACACCACCAGTGCCCAGCAGATGACCTGCCACCCGCCCATCTCGCGGGCGAGTTTGCCGCCTTCTGCGTAACCCAGTGCGCCGATGACGACGGCGAGCAGCATCAGGCCGTCCGCAGCGTGCAGACTACCGCCGCCGGCGCGCAACGCGAAAGCGATCACCAGTGCGCTGCCGAGCAGCGCGAAGACCCAGAAGCCGCGCGACGGACGCTCGCCGCCGAGCCAGTAAGCGTAGATTGCGACGAAGAACGGCTGCAAGCCGTTGACGACGGCACCGTGTGAGGCCGGGATCGTCTTCATCGCCCAGGCCGAGAACACCGGGAAGGCGACGATGACGCCGAGCGAAGTGACGGCAAGACTCTTGAGCTGCGATCGGGTGGGCCAGGGCTCCTTGCGCCACCAAAGCAGCGCCCCGGCGAATACCGCCGCTACCAGCGCGCGTCCCAGTCCATTGAGCAGCGGGTTGACTTCCGCTACGACGATGCGCGTCATGGGCAACGTCAGACTGAAGATGAGCACGCCGATCAATCCGATCAGCATGCCCCGGGATTCACGCGAATTCATGGTGTCGCCTCGTGGTTCTGGTAATGATCCGCCCGCCATGCGCTGTGGCCGGGCGTTGGGATCGATAAGGTCTAACGCAAGGTGCGTGGACCGTTCGGGGTTTCGATTTCTGCGGCGAGCGAGGGCTCGACCAATGTCGCTTCCACGTTGACGAGCGCATCGGCGCCCAGCCATTGCAGTTGTTCTGCGATCACCGTTGCCTGCGGGTGAAATCCACGCAACGATGTGACCGCGCAGTCCGCGGACGGCAATGCATCGGCGGGATGCTGCTGCGTATCCCACTGGATCAGCGTAGGCAGCAGCCCCTGTCCTGCGCCTTGCCACGACGGAAGACTGCCGTCGTCGGGTACGCCGATCTGCCAGGTCAGCGCCCCGCGCTGCATTGCCATTACCGGCGCCAGACGCTGCGGATATTGCGCTTGCCAGCGAGGCAGCGAACGCGGTCGATCGACGCGCGCGACCCAGTGCGCGAGGTATGGCCCTCGGGCAAGGCGTGCCTGTACCGCCTCGTCGTCAAGTCCGAACCAGCGCGGACGACTCGGGGCCGGTGCGTCCGGGTCGATCGCGATGATCTCCAGATACGTGCCACCCCACAGTCCCAGCAAGCTGTTATGCGTTCCCATCCGGGCATGCTTGCCGCCGCGTTGCGGCACGACATCGGTGAGGCCAAGTTGCTCGATGACGTGCGCTTCCCCCGCTTCCAGCGTTTGTGCGGCGACGACGAGGTGATCGAGTTTCAAGGCCCCGGAGGCGTTCAGTGCGGTCATATTCGGTTCTGGCGAAGTCGCGCGGCAAAAACTGCGCCGCAAAGGCGATAGCTTACCTGTGTCATGTCCGCTACGTGAGGTTTGCGCATCCCGGGATTTGTCGGGCGTGCGTTGGGCGATCCGTGCCGATGTCGTGCGCCGAACCGCTTGTCTACGCGTCGTGGCGCCCGGCCGTCTTACCCGCGAGAAAGCGGCGTCGCCTGCCGATTCGTCAGACGCGGTACGCGGGCGGCGATTTCACGCCATGCCAGACGCCATCCGCTGCGGAGGAGGCCGCCGCCACCTGACGCCGAAAGCGTCTTGGCGGGCTGGCTCACGCGCATGCGGGCGCCGTCTTGCCAGGTACCGAGCCACACGCGCTGGCCGCCCCGAATCTCGAAGCTCTCGCCCGCACGCAGCCAGTGGTCGACCGGTTCGCCTTCCACGGTCAGCCACAGTACGCCCTGCAACACTTGCAGCGACTGAGGTGGTTCGATAGCCGGGCTTTGCCAGAAGACGGTCTGTCCCGGGTCTAGCTCGAAGAGTCGGATTTCACGCATGGCGGTCTCCAGTTGAGAAGACACTTTATCGGTTAACTCCGGTACAGTACCGATACAGATGTCGAGGGAGTTTTCGGTACAGTTCGGCATTGACAGGGAATTTGACTAGCGTAGAGTGGCGACCCATAGCGACATCGGGCTGACACTTTTGGCATAGGAGCGTGTCAACCTGGCGAGGGATGCCAACCGGTGACCTTCGCAAATGTCCGCATCGGCACGACCGGTGCGTTCTGTTAGGGATGGCGGCGCACGTGTGACGCGCCTCAAAGGTGGACGACGATGACGACAACGAACCGTATTTCTCCGTTGATTCTGGCGGACAACGCTGCGCTCGATACCGCGCGCATGACGCTCGTCGACCAACTGGTGCATTGGGCGCGCTTGCGTATCGAGGAGCGTGTTTTCCTGCCGGGCATGCGGATGCCGTCGATCCGTTCGCTGGCCGAAGACAAGGGCGTATCGCGGTTCTCGGTCGTGGAAGCGTATGAGCGGCTGGTCGCGCAGGGATATCTCGAAGCACGGCGGGGGTCGGGCTTTTACGTGCGTGAGCGTCCGGCGGTGCCGCCGCAGAACGTCGCGGCGCCGATGGTGACGCAAGGGCCGCTCGATGTGGCCTGGCTGGTCCGCAGCATGCTGCATCAGGTCGCGCCTGAGCGCGGTCCGGGAATGGGGTACCTGCCGCCGGGCTGGCTCGATGCGGACATGATGACGTCTGCCATGCGTTCCATGAGCCGGCAGTCGAGCGCGCATCTGCTTCAGAGCGGCAATCCGCACGGTTTTCTACCGCTGCGCATGCAGTTACAGACGCAGCTTGCGGAACTTGAGATCGGTGCGCGTCCGGAGCAGATCGTGCTGACGTCGGGCATTACGCAAGCTGTGGACTTCCTGCTGCGGCTGTACGTTGGTGCAGGGGATACGGTGCTTGTGGGGGATCCCGCGTGGTTCGTCATGTTCGGACGAATCGCGTCGCAAGGCGCGCATACGATCGGCGTACCGTACACACCCGACGGCCTCGACATGCAGGCGCTGGAGCGACTGGTCCAGCAGCATCGCCCCAAGTTGCTCATCCTCAATTCGATTCTTCACAACCCGACCGGCACATCGCTGACCCCGGCGCGCGCGTTCCAGATTCTGCGGCTGGCGGAGCAGTACGACTTCATGGTGCTGGAGGATGACATCTACTGCGATCTGTGTCCGCCGCATCAGCAGGTGGCGCGTCTGGCGAGTCTGGATCAGCTCAAGCGTGTGATCTACATGGGCAGCTTCTCGAAGACGCTCGCTGCCAATCTTCGCGTGGCGTTCGTGGCCTGTTCGCCGGAGTTGGCGAAGACGTTTGTCGATCACAAGATGCTATCGAGTTCGACCACGCCGGAGATCAACGAGCGCATCGTCTACAAGGCGTTGACCGAGGGGCACTATCGACGTCATGTCGAGCGTTTGCGTACGCGACTCGACGAGGTGCGCGATGTTACGCGACGGCATCTGGAGCGAATCGGATTGCGGATGTTCGGGGAGCCGACGTCCGGCATGTTTCTCTGGGTCGACACGGGAATCGATACGAACGCCATTGCGGCTGCCGGCCACGAAGCAGGATTTCTGTTTGCGCCCGGTGCGTTGTTCTCGCCGCGACAGACGCCGAGTACGTGGATGCGCATGAACATCACCTGCTCCAGCGACCCGTCGATGCTGTCGTTCCTGTCGCGGCAGCTCGAACTGGCGGCGTGATATCTGCTACGGTGCGATCGGAGGACCGACCGATCGGTTGGTAGGGCGTGTCTGCGTACCGATCATCCGCAGGGTGCGGGCCGATTCCACGGATTCCACCGATTCCACCGATTCCACCGCTTGCGTCATTTCCGTCGTTTGTAGCAGCGTTTTCACGTCATCTCCGGCGCCGACGCCAAAGCTGGCGCTTTGGGTTTTTGCCGGGTCTTGCCGCATTTCACGACCCTGTTGGGCCAGCATCGGCAAAATAACCCTCCTGCCGGCCTTGAAATGCAGCCGGCCAGTCCCATGTTCCGACCTGTACCGCCGTTGCGGCAGCGCGCGCGCAAGTGCGCCCGGCGGCGGTCCGAGTCGACATTTCATCCATCTCACCGATTCATGAGGGTTCCCGACCATGGCGCAAGAAACCATGAGCTTTCAGGCAGAAGTCAAACAACTTCTGCAACTGATGATTCATTCGCTGTACAGCAACAAGGAAATCTTCCTGCGCGAACTGATCTCCAACGCCTCGGATGCCGCTGACAAGCTGCGTTTCGAAGCGATCAACGACGGCGCGCTGTACGAGCAGGATCCGGAACTCAAGATTCGCGTGTCGTTCGACAAGGACGCCCGCACGGTCACCATCGAAGACAACGGCATCGGCATGAGCCGTGAGGAAGCCATCGCGCACCTCGGCACGATTGCCAAGTCCGGCACCAAGGAGTTTTTCTCGCGTCTGTCGGGCGATCAGCAAAAGGACGCCGCCCTGATCGGGCAGTTCGGCGTAGGCTTCTACTCGGGGTTCATCGTCGCCGATCGCATGACGGTCGAATCGCGCCGCGCCGGTCTGCCCGCCGCAGAGGGCGTGCGCTGGTCGTCGACGGGCGAAGGTGATTTCTCGGTCGAAACCATCGAGCGCGCACCGCGTGGCACGGCGATCACGCTGCATCTGCGCGAAGGCGAAGACGAGCTGCTTTCGTCATGGCAATTGCAGTCGATCATCCGCAAGTATTCGGACCATATTTCGCTGCCCATCGTGATGCGCGGTGAAGCGTGGAACGAAGAAAAACAGGCAATGGAGCCTGCCGAGGGCGACGAAACCGTCAATCAGGCCAGCGCATTGTGGACCCGCAGCAAGAGCGAGATTACGGACGAGCAGTACACGCAGTTCTACCAGCACATTGCCCACGACATGCAACCGCCGCTTGCGTGGACTCATAACCGCGTAGAGGGCCGCAGCGAATACACGCAACTGCTGTATGTGCCGGGCCATGCGCCGTACGATCTCTGGGACCGTAATTCGCAGGGCGGTTTGAAGCTGTACGTCAAGCGCGTGTTCATCATGGACGACGCCGAGCAGTTGCTTCCGAACTACCTGCGCTTCGTGCGTGGGGTCGTCGATTCCGCCGATCTGCCGCTGAACGTCTCGCGCGAAATCCTTCAGGAGAGCCGCGATGTGAAGGCAATTCGCGAGGGCTGTGCCAAGCGCGTGCTCGGCCTGCTCGAGGATCTGGCGGAGAACCAGCAGGACAAGTACACCCAGTTCTGGGGCGCCTTCGGTCAGGTACTCAAGGAAGGCACTGGTGAAGATCAGGCCAACCGCGAGCGTATCGCCAAGCTGCTGCGCTTTGCCAGCACGCACAATGACTCGGCCGAACAAACCGTGTCGCTGGCGGATTACGTCGGCCGCATGAAGGACGGTCAGGACAAGATCTACTACGTGACGGCAGAGAGCTGGGTGGCCGCAAGCCACAGCCCGCATCTTGAGGTGTTCCGCAAGAAGGGGGTGGAAGTGCTGCTGCTGACCGATCGCGTAGACGAGTGGATGTTGTCCTACGTGCACGACTTCGACGGCAAGGCGCTCGTGAGCGTAGCGCGTGGCGATCTGGACCTCGGCGCGCTGGAAGATGCCGGTGAGAAGGAGGCGCAGGAGAAGACCAGCGATGACCTCAAGCCGCTCGTCGAAAAGATGAAGGAAGTGCTCGCGGACAAGGCGAAGGACGTGCGTGTCACGTTCCGTCTGACCGATTCGCCGTCTTGCCTGGTGTCGGACGAGAACGATATGAGCGGCACGCTCCAGCGTCTGATGAAGGCGGCCGGGCAGAAGATGCCCGAGTTCCGCCCGATTCTCGAGATCAATCCGGAGCACGCGCTGATCCAGCGTCTGAACGCCGAGAGCGCCGATCTGGCGGACTGGACGCAACTGCTGTTCGATCAGGCTTTGCTCGCCGAAGGCGGCAGTCTGGAAGACCCGGCGGCGTTCGTGAAGCGGACCAACGCATTGTTGCTCTCCGCGCGCTGATTTCACCGGTTCCCCTGAGCGGCACCCAAGTCGCTCCAAGGTGCCATGAAAAGCCCCCGTGACGAAATGTCGCGGGGGTTTTTTCATGGGGCGCGTCGGTCCGCGGCCATTGACTGTGCGGTGTCGGGCGGACATCCGGGGCTGCCATGGTGCACGGCGCGTTGTCGCGTGGCGCCTTTATAATGCCGAGCCATGACTTTCCGATTCGAAGTAAGCGGGCGGCGCTGGCAGGCTGTCCCGGCACCGGCGCTTTCGCGTCGTCACAAGGACTGGTTGACCCGGGGCGGCGCACTCACGCGGCATCTGTCCGCGCTGGGGCGTGTGAGCGTGCGTGTCGTGGCTGAGCGGGTCATGCCCGCCGATGCGGATCAGTGCCGTGCCATCGGCGTGCCGCTGCGTACCCCCATGTGGGCGCGCGACGTCATTCTGCTGGTCGACGACGAACCCGTTGTCGTTGCGCACAGCGTTACGCCGCTCACGTACAGCCGTTCGATCTGGCAGGCGATGCGTCGCTTGCGTACAAGACCGCTTGCCGATCTGCTTTATCACGACCCCACAGTCACGCGTTCCGTGTTGGTGTCCAGCCCGTTGGGGCCGCGACATCTGCTGCACACTCGCGCGCGTCGCGATGCATGTGACCCGCTGGTGGGTACGCATCCGAACGCGCGCCTGTGGGCACGTCGCTCGGTGTTTCTGCGGCATGGCGCGCCATTGCTCGTGACGGAAGCGTTTTTGCCGCGCTTCTGGCGCCGCCTTCAAGCCACGCATCGTGAGACGGTGAAGGACTGAGCGGCATGTCCACATCTCCTATCCCGGCACTGAAGCGCAACTTTCCACCCGTCGTGGATGCGAATACGCGCGTGCTGATTCTCGGCAGTCTGCCGGGAGACGTGTCGCTGGCGCAGCAGCAGTACTACGCGCATCCGCAAAATCGCTTCTGGCATCTGGTGGGCGACGTGATCGGCGTGCCCCTGCCGACACTGGCGTACGAGGCCCGGCTCGATGTGCTGCGCGCGCATGGCGTTGGACTTTGGGATGTGGTGGCTCAGGCGCGTCGCGAGGGCAGTCTCGACAGCAATATCCGCTTGCATGCGGGGAGTGACCTCGTCGGATTGATCGAGACGTTGCCGTCTTTGCGCGCAGTGGCGTTCAATGGCGGGACTGCCGCCCGCATTGGCCAGCGCGCGCTGGCGCAAGGCGGGAGCACGGCGACATTGCCAGTGGCGTTGCTACCCTCCAGCAGCCCGGCCTATACGATTCCGTTCGCCACGAAGCGCGACGCCTGGCTTGCGTTGCGCGAGTGGCTCGGTGAGCCCGGATCGATGACATCCGCATGATTTGCGGCCGTCACCACAGAGCGTATGCGCAGCAAACGTACTGTCACCGCAGGGACAGGATCCCGAACCCGGTACAATGCGAACCCATCGGAATTTCCCGAGCTTTACTGAAGGACACATGACCCTCATCAAACGCAAATCCATCGAAGCCGAAGCGTTCGTCGCCGACGATCGTGCCGCCCGTTCCCCGCGTCCCGCATACAAGCCGCGTTTCGCGCCGGTGACGTTCTCCGAAATTGGTGGTGTGCGTTACCTGCACTTCGGCACGGAGTGGGTGCAAGGCGCGATGCGTTTGTCCAAGCCCGATCGTATCGAGCTGGAATACGCGCAGCAGATGATGGCGTGGTTGCTGTTCATGCACGTACCGAAGCACGTGGTGCAGCTCGGCCTGGGCACGGGCTCGATCACGAAGTTTTCCGCCAAACAGTTCCCGCGCACGCAAGTCACGGCTGTTGAACTGAACCCGGCCGTGGTCGTGGCCGCGCGGACGATGTTCGATCTGCCGAGCGATTCGCGCCGCCTGAAAGTGCTCGAAGCCGACGCCTGGGATTTCGTCACGAACACCGCGAATCACGGGACCATCGACGTGCTGCAAGTCGACCTGTATGACGCCACCGCCCGCGGCCCGGTGCATGACACCCCTGCGTTCTACAAGGCCTGCCGCGCAGCGCTGCGCGAACCGGGCATGCTGACGATGAATCTTTTCGGCGATCACGACAGCTATCCGAAGAACATCCGTCGTCTGCGTCAGGCGTTCGATAACCGGGTGATCGAGTTTCCGGAAGTCCACGACGGCAATGTGATCGTGCTGGCCTTCAACGGCCCGCTGCTGTCGGTGGAATGGAAAGATGTGGAAGCGCGCGCCAAGGTCGTGGAAGCGGCCACCGGCTTGCCCGCCAAGCGTTGGGTCAAGCAACTGCGTGAGACCAACGGCGACGGTGGTCCGGTACTGACGGTCTGACGCTTATCGCGTACCGAGCATGACTGCGCCGATAGCGTTGGCTTGTGGCGTACGTAAAAAAGCCAGCCGATCGGCTGGCTTTTTTATTGCCCGTTAGACGCCACGTGCCAGGTATCAGGCCGTGACTTCCTCGATCGTCAGCGCTTCGCCGCCAGCGACGATAGCCAGCAAACGGTCGACGTTCGGGTGTGCGCCCGGACGGTTGCGGGCATCGGCGGTGTGCTCGCCGAAGACGGCCAGCGCGTGCTCGGCAGCCTTGGCATCGAGCGTGCCGAAGGCTTGCTTCAGATAGTGGTAGACGGCGAGCGAGCCTTGCTTGCCCGGCGCGTTCTCGATGGTGCCCACCACGGCGCCGCTGCCGTTGCGCAAATCGATACGGGCGATGCCCTCGACGCTGCCGATGGCGGCCATCAATGCCAGATTGTCCTTGAAGACCGGGGTCGGTTCGATCACTGCCATGGTTCTGCTGCTCCTGCGGTTACGTCAAAAGTGATTGGAAAACGTTGCGGGCCGAATGGTATCACCTCGGCCCGCGTGAGCTCACGTGCGACGCCATTCCAGAATCGCCAGCGTCACCACGCCCGCAATCAACCCCCAGAACGCGGAGCCGATGGACAGCAGCGTCAGGCCCGACGCCGTCACCATGAACGTGATGAGCGCCGCTTCGCGCTGGCGAGTGTCGTGCATGGCGTTGGCCAGGCCGTTCATGATCGACCCGAACAGCGCGAGCGCCGCAATGGAGACCACAAGCGCTTTGGGAAATGCGGCGAACAGGGCCGCGATGGTCGCGCCGAACGTGCCCGCGATCAGATAAAAGACGCCGGACCAAACGGCAGCCGTATAGCGCTTGGCCGGATCTTCGTGCGCTTCCCTTCCAGTGCAGATGGCCGCCGTGATGGCCGCCAGATGGATGCCGTGCGAGCCGAACGGCGCCAGCAGCACCGATGCAATTCCCGTGGTCGAAATCAAGGGTGATGCCGGCACCTTGTAGCCGTCGGCCCGAAGCACGGCCAGGCCCGGCACATTCTGCGAGGCCATCGCCACGACGAACAACGGAATCGCGATGCTGATCGTTGCCGACAGCGAGAACGCAGGCGTGGTCCAGACCGGCTTCGCGAGCGAAATGTCGAAGTGGCTGAAGTCGAGCAGACCAAGCCCACCGGCAACGGCCGTTCCCACGATCAGGGCCAGCAGAATGGCGTAACGCGATGCGAAGCGCTTGACGACGAGATATGTGAAGAACATCGACAACACCAACGCCGTCTGATGTTGCGCCGCGACGAAGATCTCGAGTCCGATGCGGAACAGAATGCCGGCGAGCAAGGCCGACGCCAGCGCTGGCGGCACGCGCCGCATGATCGTCTCGAAACCGCCCGTCAGCCCGCAAATGGCAATGAGCGCATTGCAGACGATGAAGGCCCCGATGGCCTCGCCGTACGGCACGCCGGGCAGTGAGGTGATCAGGAGTGCTGCGCCCGGGGTCGACCACGCCACGACGACCGGCGTGCGATACCGCAGCGAGAGCCCGACAGTCGTCACACCCATGCCGATGGACAGCGCCCAGATCCACGATGAAATCTGCGCAGACGTAAGATGTGCGGCTTGCCCCGCCTGAAACATGAGGACGAGCGAGCTGGTGTAGCCCGTCATCATCGCGACGAAGCCGGCCACGATGGCCGACGGCGAAGTGTCCGCGAGGGGGCGCAAAGGTGGTGGCGTCACGGGAGTCGTGCTGGACGTCATGATGGCGTATGTCTCTGTCGTTACGTTGTTGTTGTGATGGCCGCTTGCCAAACGATACCGATTTGCGGCGGGCTGCAAAAGCCTCGTTTCCGGACAGGCGTCCGGCATCGGTTCGGCGGGAGTGGAAGAGGGGCAGTTACTTGCTGAGTACCCGCATCGCCGACTCCAGTCCCGCCAGCGTAATGGGATACATGCGATTCGCAAACAACTGGCGGATCACCGAAATCGACTGGCGATACTGCCAGATGCCTTCCGGTTCCGGGTTGAGCCACGCGTGATGCGGGAAGCGATCGATGAAGCGCCGCAGCCAGACAGCGCCGGCTTCCTTGTTGTTGTACTCGACCGAGCCGCCCGGTTGCAGCACTTCGTAGGGGCTCATCGTCGCATCGCCCACGAAGATCAGCTTGTAATCCGACGGGTATTTGCGCAGCACGTCCCACGTCTCGAAGCGCTCATTGTGACGGCGTCGGTTCTGCCGCCACAGATAGTCGTAGACACAGTTGTGGAAGTAGTAGAACTCGAGATGCTTGAATTCCGATTTCGCAGCCGAAAACAGTTCTTCCGTGCGGGCGATGTGATCGTCCATCGAGCCGCCGACGTCGAGCAGCATCAACACTTTCACGTTGTTGTGGCGCTCCGGCACGAGCTTCAGATCGAGCCAGCCCGCGTTGGCTGCCGTCGAGCGAATGGTGTCGTCGAGATCCAGTTCCTCGGCGGCGCCTTCACGCGCAAACTTGCGTAGACGCCGCAGTGCGACCTTGATGTTGCGGGTGCCGAGTTCGACGGTGTCGTCGTAGTCGCGGTACGTCCGTTGGTCCCATACCTTGACTGCGGTGCGATTGCCGTTACTTTCGCCGCCGATGCGAATGCCTTCCGGGTTGAATCCGCCGTTGCCGAACGGTGACGTTCCCCCCGTGCCGATCCACTTGTTGCCGCCCTCGTGCCGGCCTTTCTGCTCGTCGAACAGTTGCTGCAGACGTTCCATGAGCTTGTCGAGCCCACCCAGCGCCTGAATGCGCGCCTTGTCCTCCGGGGACAACTCGCGTTGCATACGTTTCTTGAGCCAGTCGAGCGGCACTTCCCCCGAGGCGTCCACCATTTGCTGTACGCCTTTGAAGTAGGCGCCGAAGGCCTGATCGAACTTGTCGTAGTGCTTCTCGTCCTTGATGAGCGAGAGACGCGCGAGATAGTAGAAGTCATCGAGCGAAGGCGCGATGACCTGACGCTGCAACGCTTCGAGCAACGTCAGATATTCCTTCACCGAGACCGGCAGTTTCGCCGCGCGCAATGTGTAGAAAAAGTCGATCAGCATGACGTGGGTACGCTTACCGGTTGGCGCGATTCATGAACACGAGTCGCTCGAACAGATGCATGTCCTGTTCGTTCTTGAGCAGCGCGCCGGCCAGCGGCGGGATCGCCAGCTTGTTATCGGCGCTACGCAACGCTTCGGGGCCGATCTCTTCCGCCATCAACAGCTTGAGCCAGTCGATGAGTTCCGACGTCGACGGCTTCTTCTTCAGTCCGGGGATTTCGCGCACTTCGAAGAACGTGGCCATGGCCGCATTCACCAGTTCGCGGCGGATATTGGGGAAATGCACGTCGATGATCGACTGCATGGTCGCCGGATCCGGGAACTTGATGTAGTGGAAGAAGCAGCGGCGCAGGAAGGCGTCCGGCAGCTCCTTTTCGTTGTTCGACGTGATGATGACGAGCGGACGGTGACGCGCCTTGATCAGCTCGCGCGTCTCGTAAACGTAGAACTCCATGCGATCGAGTTCGCGCAGCAGGTCGTTCGGAAACTCGATGTCGGCCTTGTCGATTTCGTCGATGAGCAACACGACCGGATGATCGGCCTCGAAGGCTTGCCAGAGTACGCCCTTGACGATGTAGTTGGCGATGTCGCGCACACGTTCGTCGCCCAATTGCGAATCGCGCAGGCGCGAGACGGCGTCGTACTCGTACAGGCCTTGCTGCGCCTTGGTCGTGGATTTGACGTGCCATTGCAGCAACGGCATATCGAGCGCGGCAGCGACTTCCTCCGCCAGCATGGTCTTGCCGGTGCCCGGTTCGCCCTTGATGAGCAGCGGTCGTTGCAGCGTGGACGCCGCGTTCACGGCGAGCTTGAGGTCGTCGGTGGCGACGTATTGGGAAGAGCCTTCAAAGCGCATTGTCGGTGCCGTCCGCAAACAGCCGGCCAACCGGCCGGGCAGGGAAAAAGTTCAGTATAAGACATTGCGCATATGGCTCGCTCGGGCGTTGAAAATGTGTTTTGACATCAAAGGCTTGCAGAAAAACTTCGGAGAACTGTGCGGGTCAGCACCGAGTTTGCGCCCGGGAGGGTGTGGGTTACAATCGATTGCTTTTTTCACAGGTCGACTGCCTTGGAGCCAGGACGTCGACCTGCGTGTTGCGGG
This sequence comes from Pandoraea sp. ISTKB, assembly GCF_001721285.1. Taxonomy (NCBI): domain Bacteria; kingdom Pseudomonadati; phylum Pseudomonadota; class Betaproteobacteria; order Burkholderiales; family Burkholderiaceae; genus Pandoraea; species Pandoraea sp. ISTKB. The sequence goes on along the minus strand of NZ_MAOS01000028.1, from coordinate 72,507 downwards.
CCGGTATTCCAACCAAAAACGTTCCCAAGAAGACCATGAAAAAGTTCCTCACGATGATGGCGCTGGCGCTTGGCAGCACGTCGCTGATGTCTGCGGCGCATGCGGCAGAGCTCAAGCCCGATCTCGATGCCGCGAAGAGCAAGGTTGCCATGTGCATTGGCTGCCACGGCATTCCCGACTATCGCACCGCGTTTCCCGAGGTGTACCGGGTGCCGCGTATCGGCGGGCAGAATGCCAAATACATCGAGAACGCACTGAACGAATACAAGAAGGGCGACCGCAAGTTCTCGACCATGCATGCCATTGCGCAGACGCTGAGCGATCAGGACATCGTCAACATCGCTGCGTACTACGCTGCGCAGACGGCGTCGTCGCCGGTCAATCCCCAAAAGTAAATCGTGCGTGGCTGAGGAGAACAAGATGAAGCATTCGATGGCAAAGGCCGCTGCTGCGGTGTCGCTCACGCTCGGTGCGGTGCTCGCTTCGCTTAGCGGTTCGGCCATGGCCGCAGGTAACGTTGCTAATGGCAAGGCGCTCGTCGACAAGGGAATGTGTGCGAGCTGCCACGGCGCCAATTTGAACGCGCCCATTACCCCCGAATACCCCAAGCTGGCTGGTCAGTACGCTGACTACGTCTATAACGCGTTGCGTGCGTATCAGAACGAAACCAGCACCGTGTATGGGCGTAGCAACGCAATCATGAAGACGCAGGTCATGTCCAATCCTGCGACGATCGGTAAGGACGGCAAGCCGCGTCCGTTCACGTCGCAAGAACTCAAGGACATTTCAGCCTATATCGAATCGCTGCCGGGCGATCTCGTCACCAAGAAGTGAGCGTCCGGGCGCCCGTCATGGCGCCGGACGTAAAAAAAACGACGGTTACCGGAGTGGTAGCCGTCGTTTGCTTTCGTTCTGAGCTTCACGCTTATCGCGTATTCATTGGCGTCGACTGCGGTAGGCGCAGTTCCCGTCGTTCCGAGTGACGCCGGGGGGCTCGCTCAGCGCGACGCCTGTTGTTCGATGCGTTGCAGATACGCGTCTGAATCGGGCGGCTGGCCGCTGCGTTGTGCTTCCCAGAGCGTTTGTCCCAGGCATTCCATGATGCGGTGCTGTGCTTCGTGCGGCGAGTCGAGCCGATTGGTCAGCTTTTCATAAGCCGCGCGGATGCCCGGCGGCTGGTCGATCGAGACCTGCTCGCTGATCGCCAGGTGCATCGACAGATGCAGGAACGGGTTGGTCTGCCCGGCTTCCGGCGAGTAATCGCGCGCGCTGGCGTCTTCCGTATCGGCGAGCGCATCGTGATACTCGGGATGTTCCTGGATCCAGTCGGCGGCAATCGTTTCAAGCGGCGTGAGAATGCCGCCGCTGCGTTGCTTTTGCCAGGTGGTGCAGAAGAATTGCCGGACTTCGTCTCGGCTCGGATTGAACATGGGGACTCCGTGGGGTTCTTTTTTCGGGCATCTTGCGGCGTGCCTTACCGTGACTACAATGGCGCATCCGTCTGCGGGGAGCCGCAGTGCGCGTATTGCCGCAATCTGCCCGGCGGTCCGGGAATGACCGGATCACGCCGATAACGCAAGAAAAACACGCCGTATTGTCGCTCAATTTGCTCAATCATGCCGCAAAGCCCCCGCAGCCCAGTCACGCCCCCGACGCTCGGTGATGCGCCGCCCTTGCCTACGTCACCATCGCCATCCACACGCGGCGGCGTTGCGCTGATTGCGGTGTCGGCGGCGGCGTTCGGCGCCATGGCCATCTTTGCGCGCGGCGCGGCCGCTTCCGGCGCAGATATGTTCGCGATGCTGCTGTTCCGTTTTTTCGTGGCGACGGTGTTGCTACTCGTCTGGTGCCGGATGCAGCAGGTGCGGTTCCCGTCGCGGCGTCAGTCGCTGCATATCGCACTGATGGGGGGCATTGGCTACGTGGGGCAATCGCTTTGTTTCTTCGGGGCGCTCCAGTATGCGCAGGCGTCGCTCGTCGCATTGCTGTTGTATCTGTACCCCGTTTTCGTAACGATTCTGGCCGCGATTTTTCTGCATGAACGCCTCACCCCGGTAAAGATCGGCGCGTTGGTGCTGTGCTCGTTTGGCACGGCCTTGACGGTCGGGGGCGGGCACGGCCAACCGCTCGGTATGGCGCTGGCTGTGGCGTCGGCCTTGATTTATTCGGGGTATATCGTCGTCGGCGCGCGCGTGACGCGCGGCGTGGATGCCCGGGCGACTGCCACGCTCGTCTGTCTGGCGGCGACGGTGTCGTTTGGTGCGATCGCGACGGTTCGGGCATGGCACGGGTTGCCGCTGCACTGGCCGGACGGCGCCATGGGGTGGGCCGCGCTCACCGCGATTGCCGTGTGCTCGACGGTCATCGCGATCCTGACGTTCTTCGCCGGTTTGCAGCGCCTCGGTGCAGGACGCGCCTCGATGCTCTCGACGCTGGAGCCCGTGGTGACCGTGCTACTCGCGGCCATGCTGCTGGGTGAAACGCTCACCGTCGCGCAGTTGGGCGGCGGGGCGCTGATTCTGGCCGGCGTGGTCTGGCTTTCGGCCCGAGGTGCTTCGGCAGACACAACGAACACCGCAAGTGCCTGATCCTTCTGCGATTTTTGGTTCGCCAGCGCCTGCCATGCGACGACGGTACAATCGCCCATCGTTTGCCATTCGTTCGACGTTCAACACCAGAGGTCAACCGTCATGAGCACCATTGCCAAAGAAGCTGTCGCCCAACTGTTCACTGATGCCCGCACGCACAACGTGTGGCTCGACAAGCCGGTCAGCGACGAAACGCTGCGCGAACTCTATGACCTCGTGAAATGGGGGCCGACCTCGGCCAATACCACGCCCGCCCGTATCGTGTTCGTGAAGAGTCCGGAAGCCAAGGCGAAGCTGCTCGAGTGCATGGCACCCGGCAACGTCGACAAGACGCGTACCGCGCCGGTGACGGCGATCATCGCTTATGACCTGAAGTTCTACGAACACCTGCCCAAGCTGTTCCCGAACGGTGCTGAAAAGATGGTGCCGATGTTCTCTGGAGACGCGACGAAGGCTGCCGGCGCGGCACACATGAACAGTTCGCTGCAAGGTGGGTATTTCATCCTCGCAGCACGTGCACTGGGCCTCGATTGTGGCCCGATGGCCGGCTTCGACGCGCAGAAGGTCAACGATACGTTCTTTGCTGGCACCGAATGGCGTGTGAACTTCATCTGTAATCTGGGCTACGGCGATCAGAGCAAGCTGTTCCCCCGTAATCCGCGTTTGTCGTTCGACGAAGCGGCACGCATCATCTAACACGCTGTCTACGCACGCCGCCGCATTTTGTGGGCGAGTGCAAGACAAAACGGGCGGTCCCGCTATCGGGCCGCCCGTTGTCGTTTCAAGGTCTGTGCGTTGGTACGTTTTGGTACGTTGTGCCGTGACGCGTCGCCGGCGCCGTATCAGGCCTTCGGGGCTGGCGTCTTGGGCCGGAAGTCGCACAGCGGTTCGATGGCGCAGTGCCAGCACTCCGGCTTGCGTGCCTTGCATACGTAGCGGCCGTGCAGGATGAGCCAGTGATGCGCATCGTGCTTGAATTCACGCGGCGTCACGCGCTCCAGCGCAAGCTCCACGGCCAGCGGATCCTTGCCAGGCGCCAGACCGGTACGGTTGGCGACACGGAAGATGTGCGTATCGACAGCAATCGTATCTTCGCCAAACGCCGTATTGAGTACGACGTTTGCGGTTTTGCGGCCAACGCCAGGCAATGATTCCAGCGCCTCGCGTGATCGCGGTACCTCACCGCCATGCACGTCGAGCAGCAACTGACAGGTCGCGATGACGTTTTTGGCCTTCGTGCGATACAGGCCGATCGTTTTGATGAAATCAGACACGCCAGCTTCGCCGAGGGCAAGCATTTTGGCCGGGGTGTTCGCCACGGCGTAAAGCTTGCGCGTCGCCTTGTTCACGGAGACGTCGGTGGCCTGCGCCGAGAGCAGCACGGCGATCAGCAGTTCGAATGGCGACGTGTATTCCAGTTCGGTCGTCGGCGTCGGATTGAGCTGTTGCAGCGTCTCGAACAGGGCACGGCGTTTGGCATCGTTCATGGCGGGGGCGCGTGTGGGATGGCGTCTGTCTTGTTATTGATGGGGATGATGTCCAAGCGTGGTGCCGCTCGTTCAGGCCTTGTCGTTGTCCGGGCTGTCGGTCTCAAGCCCCAGTCGCCTGCGACGCGCTTCCGCCTCGTCGATCTGTGCCTGCACCGATGCGGAAACATTTTCGATGTTCTTCGGGCCAAGACCTTCGGCAGCCAGTGCCGCCTTCTTCTGACGGGCACGTTCCAGCGCCGCTTGAATGATCGCCTGCTTGCGTGCGGCGGCTGCCGCAGCGTCATCGGCCGCCGGGGGCGTTTGCGACGTGCCTTGTGGTGTCACCGGTACGGCCGCAGCGGTTTGCGTGGATTGCGTTGCGACCGTGTTTCCTTGCGACGCGGGGAGCGTGGCGGGAGCAGTCGGTGCACCCGCTGCGCCCGGTTCGACACGCGCCGTCCGCGCGGCGAGACGCGCCTCGCGCTCGGCTTTGTCTTTGGCCAGGCGCGCCTGATGCGCTTCGAAATGGGTGCGTGCCTCGTCGGCCAGTGCCGGCGACCAGGCGTCCCAGCCTGTACGCTCCCCGGTGACCGGTACCATCTCGATGCAATCGACCGGGCAGGGCGGTACGCAGAGATCGCAGCCCGTGCAGCGATCCGCGATCACCGTATGCATCAGTTTGGCGGCACCGGCGATGGCGTCGACCGGGCAGGCCTGAATACACAATGTGCAACCGATGCACAATGATTCGTCGATGATGGCACGAGGGCGCGGGCGCTCGACGCCGTTCTCCGGATTAAGCGGAATGACGGGGCGGCCGAGCAGCTTCGCAAGACGTTCCACGCCTTCGGCGCCGCCCGGCGGGCACTGGTTATAGCTGGCTTGCCCGCTGGCGATGGCGTCGGCGTACGGACGGCAACCGGCGTAACCGCATTTGGTGCATTGCGTCTGGGGCAATAGGGCATCGATGCGCTGAGCGAGCGCGCTGACTTCGGACACGTCTTTTGTGGGGGATTCGGCAGAAAGTCGAATTATCCTGCATTTTGCAGAAACACTGAAACCGTTGTGCCATAATTCCGCCCGATGAGAACGACCGGCCGATCATGACAACACTAGAAACCAAGATCAAACGTGACCCGGAACGCACCCGCCAGCGGATTCTTGCCGCTGCGATCGAGGAGTTTGCGGAACGTGGTTCGAGTGGTGCGCGCGTGGACAGCATTGCACGGCGAGCCGAGATCAACGAGCGCATGCTCTATTACTACTTCGGCAACAAGGACCAGCTATATCTGGCGGTGCTCGAAGAGGTCTATGGCGAGTTCAACCGTGCGGAACATGGGCTGAAGCTCGACCTGCTGGCGCCGCTCGATGCCGTGGCGGAACTGGCCCACTTCGTGTGGGACTATTACGCTGACCATCCGGAACTGATCCAGCTCATCAACAACGAGAATCTGCACGAGGCGAAGTCGATGCGTCAGTCGACGGAGATTCGTCAGCAAGTCTCGCCGATCGTAGAGTTGCTCTCCCAGACCCTCAAGCGGGGTCAGATCAGCGGGGAGATTCGAGAAGGCATCGACCCTGTCGACCTCTACGTGACGATTTCCGCAATGGGCTATTACGTGATGTCGAACCGGCATACGCTTTCCATCGTCATGGGACGCGATGTCATGAGCGATGAGGCGCGAAAGACGTACTCGTCGTTCAATACGCAGATGCTGCTCGATTCCTTGCGTACGCGATGACCGTCCAGCCGCATCCGGCGGCTTAGTCGCCTGACCTGCAAACAAAACCGCCGCGTGGGCCGAAGCTCACGCGGCGGTTTTGGTATGGCGGTCAGGATTCGCGAACGGGGATCAGCGCACCACGCTCAGGCGTGCTTCGCAATGAAGTCGCGGATCTGCGGATAGATCACGTTGCGCCAGCGGCTGCCGGAAAAAATCCCGTAATGCCCGCACTTCGGCGCGGTGAAATGTGCGCGTCGCTTGGCCGGAATCCCGGTGCACAGCTCGTGCGCGGCTTGTGTCTGACCGCTACCCGAGATGTCGTCCAGCTCGCCCTCGATGGTGAAGAGGGCCGTGGTCTTGATATCTTGCGGACGCACGCGCTCGCCGGCCACGTCCCATTCCCCGCGCGCCAGACTGAAGTCCTGGAACACCGTCTTGATGGTATCGAGGTAGTACTCAGCCGACATGTCGAGCACAGCGTTGTACTCGTCGTAAAAGCGTCGGTGCGAGTCGGCATCGTCGTTGTCGCCGCGCATCAGGTCCAGATAGAAGTCCCAGTGCGACTTCAGGTGGCGGTCCGGATTCATGGCAACGAAGCCCGCGTGTTGCAGGAAGCCCGGGTAGACCAGACGGCCCGCGCCGGGATAGTTCGCCGGCACCGCGTGAATCACGTGATTCTCGAACCACTCGTACGACTTGTTCATTGCCAGCGAGTTGACTGCCGTCGGGCTCTTGCGAGCATCGATCGGGCCGCCCATCATCGTCATGGTTCTGGGCGTCTTCTCGCCGTTCGACGCCATGAGCGAAATCGCGCCGAGCACCGGCACCGTCGGCTGGCAGACCGAAATGACATGCAGGTTCTCCGCACCGATGTGCCGGATGAATTCCTGGATGTACGCCACGTAGTCGTCCAGATGGAACGCCCCCGCTTCGAGCGGCACCATGCGTGCGTCGATCCAGTCGGTGATGTACACCTTGTGGTCCTTGAGCAGCGTGGAGACCGTGTCGCGCAGCAACGTCGCATGGTGGCCCGACAGCGGCGCCACGACCAGCACGACCGGATCGTCCTTGAGCTGCCCGACAGCACTGGCGTCGTCTGCGTACCGTTTGAAACGCAGCAGGCGGCAGAACGGCTTCTCCATCGCGGTCATTTCCACGACCGGGATGTTGTGACCGTCGACCTCGACTGCCTTGATATTGAATTCGGGCTTTTCGTAGTCCTTGCCGAGCCGGTAGAGGAGTTCGTATCCGGCGGCGATGCGGGGCGCGCCCGGCATCATGGCAAGCAGGCTGCCCGGGTTGACGAAAGTCGTCGCCGCCGCCTTTGCCCACGTGGTGAGGGGATTCAGCCACGCACGGTTGTACTCATGAATCTGATACAGCATGTTGTGTGCCCTGAGGCGGATGATGGGGGAATTATGCAACCGTTTATCGCGGCTGTGCAACGCAGCATAACCCTGATATATGGCATTTCCGCATCATCTCGATAGTCTTAGCTTATTCGGCTCATTGTTATTAACTATCGTTGCTGCGTTGCAACAATATGAGCGTCAAAAAAAGCCCGCCGAATGGCGGGCTTTCTCATCGGGTGCGACTCAAGGGCTTAGCGAAGCACTTGCGCGATGGCCGATGCCACGTGGTCGATGTTCTTGTCGTTAAGCGCAGCCACGCAGATGCGGCCGGTGCTCACGGCGTAAATACCGAATTCTTCACGCAGACGTTCGACCTGGTCGGCGGTCAGGCCCGAGTAAGAGAACATGCCGCGCTGCTTGATCACGAACGAGAAATCGCGGTCCACGCCCTGGGCGCGGAGCTTCTCGACCAGTGCCAGACGCATGGCGCGGATGCGCTCACGCATCTCGGCCAGTTCTTCTTCCCACAGGGCGCGCAGTTCGGCGTTGCCCAGAACGGCGGCGACCACCGAGCCACCGTGCGTCGGCGGGTTCGAGTAGTTGGTGCGGATCACGCGCTTGAGTTGCGAGAGCACGCGGGCCGATTCGTCCTTGTTGCCCGTCACGATCGACAGGGCGCCAACGCGCTCACCGTACAGCGAGAACGACTTGGAGAACGAGCTGGAGACGAAGAAGTTCAGGTCGGTCGCGGCGAACAGGCGCACCACGGCGGCGTCGGCATCGATGCCGTCACCAAAGCCCTGATAGGCGATGTCGAGGAACGGCACCAGCTTGCGGGCCTTCACGACTTCCACGACTTGCGCCCACTGGTCCATCGTCAGGTCGACGCCGGTCGGGTTATGGCAGCAAGCGTGCAGCACGACGATCGTGCCTTCCGGTTCCTTGCCGAGCATGTCGAGCATGCCGGTGATGTTCACGCCATGCGATGCGGCGTCGTAGTACGGGTACGAAACGACGTTGAAGCCGGCCGTCGTGAACAGGGCGCGGTGGTTTTCCCAGCTCGGATCGCTGATCGCGACCGTGGCGTTCGGGTTCAGTTGCTTCAGGAAGTCAGCGCCGATCTTCAGTGCGCCCGTGCCACCCAGTGCCTGGGCGGTCACGACGCGGCCTTCGGCCAGCACCGGCGATTCTTTGCCGAACAGCATTTCCTGCACGGCCTTGTCGTAGGCGGCAATGCCTTCCATCGGCAGATAGCCGCGCGGCAGGCCGGCGGCTACACGTTGTTCTTCCGCTGCCTTCACAGCCTTGAGCAGGGGCAGTTTGCCTTCCGCATTGAAATACACGCCGACGCCCAGGTTCACCTTATCGGTGCGGTGATCGGCGTTGTAGGCTTCGTTCAGACCAAGAATGGGGTCGCGCGGGGCGAGTTCGACAGCGGAAAAGAGGGTCATTTCGACGGCTCGAGGCAGGTAGTAGGAAAATGCAGCGGGACGGCCGCAACTTACGCAGGATCGGCCCAGCGAGCTATTTTAGCGAAGATTACCCGCCCTTGTGGTAAACACCGGCCCGTAATGCACGAAATCGTGCCTTTTCGGCACAAAAAGTGCCACGTATTGCCAGAAATTGACGAAAGCCTCCGGGAACCCCTCGACGTAACCCATTGGCGTCAGGGAATCGTCCGACGCGCTAGAATGCCAGATTACGTCCCTCATGTTCGCGCCCCCGCCATGACCCCTGCGGCTGACACCGATCTCGACGAAAGCAAGTTCCTCACGTTCCCGGATTCGCCTTATCAGCTTTACTGCCCGTTTCCTGCGGCAGGCGATCAGCCTACGGCCATCGCGCAACTGTCGGAGGGCATTGAGGACGGGCTGGCATTTCAGACCCTGCTTGGCGTGACGGGCTCAGGCAAGACGTTCACGATGGCCAATGTCATCGCCCGTATGGGCCGTCCCGCGATTGTGTTCGCACCGAACAAGACGCTTGCGGCGCAGTTGTACTCGGAGTTTCGCGAGTTCTTCCCGAGGAATGCGGTGGAGTATTTCGTCTCTTACTACGACTACTACCAACCGGAAGCGTACGTTCCGCAGCGCGACCTTTTCATCGAAAAGGATTCGTCGGTCAACGAGCACATCGAGCAGATGCGTTTGTCGGCGACGAAGAGTCTGCTTGAGCGGCGAGACGTGGTGATCGTGGCGACGGTGTCCGCCATCTACGGTATCGGTAATCCGAGCGAGTACCACCAGATGATCCTGACCGTGCGTCAGGGCGACAAACTGGGGCAGCGCGAAATCATCGCCCGTCTGATTGCGATGCAGTACACGCGTAACGAAACGGATTTTGGCCGAGGGACGTTCCGCGTTCGCGGCGACACCATCGACGTGTTCCCGGCAGAACATGCCGAGTTGGCCTTGCGTGTGGAGTTGTTCGACGACGAAGTCGACTCGTTGCAGTTGTTCGATCCGCTTACGGGGCGTGTGCGTCAGAAGGTGCCGCGATTCACGGTGTATCCGTCCTCACACTACGTGACGCCGCGAGATACGGTGTTACGGGCGATCGAGACGATCAAGGACGAATTGCGCGAGCGGCTCGACTTCTTCTATAAGGACGGCAAGCTGGTCGAGGCGCAGCGCCTTGAGCAACGTACCCGCTTCGATCTGGAAATGTTGCAGGAGCTGGGTTTCTGCAAGGGCATCGAAAACTACTCGCGACATCTGTCCGGCGCGGCGCCGGGCGAGCCGCCGCCGACACTTGTCGATTACCTCCCGCCGGACGCCCTGATGTTCCTCGACGAGTCACACGTGCTCATCGGCCAGTTCAACGGCATGTACAACGGTGACCGGGCGCGCAAGGAGAACCTCGTCAATTACGGGTTCCGTTTGCCATCGGCGCTCGATAACCGTCCGCTCAAGTTTGCCGAGTATGAACGCAAGATGCGTCAGGCAATCTTCGTCTCGGCGACCCCCGCAGATTACGAAGCGAAGCGTACGGGGCAGGTGGTCGAGCAGGTGGTGCGTCCGACCGGACTGATCGACCCGATCATCGAAGTCCGCCCGGCGCGTACACAGGTGGATGACGTGCTGTCGGAGATCAACAAGCGCGTGGCGGTTGAGGAGCGTGTGCTAGTGACCACGCTCACGAAGCGGATGGCGGAGCAACTGACAGAGTATCTGTCGGACAACGGCGTGAAGGTCCGCTATCTGCACAGCGACATCGACACCGTTGAGCGCGTAGAGATTATTCGCGACTTGCGTCTGGGCGCGTTCGACGTACTTGTTGGGATCAACTTGTTGCGTGAGGGGCTGGATATTCCGGAAGTGTCGCTGGTTGCGATTCTCGATGCGGACAAGGAGGGTTTCCTGCGCGCCGAGCGGTCATTGATTCAGACGATCGGGCGGGCTGCACGTAACGTGAACGGAACGGCCATCCTGTACGCAGACAAGATGACCGATTCGATGAAGCGTGCCATCGGCGAGACGGAGCGTCGCCGCGCGAAGCAGATGGCGCATAACGAAGCGAACGGCATCGTTCCGCAGGGTGTGAAAAAGCGCATCAAGGACATCATCGATGGTGTCTACGATCCGCAGGACGCCAAGGCGGAATTGGCGGAAGCCAAGGAGCAGGCTCACTACCAGGACATGTCGGAAAAGCAACTGGCGCGCGAGATCAAGAAGCTCGAAAAGCAGATGCAGGAGCATGCGCGCAACCTGGAGTTCGAGAAGGCCGCGAAGGTGCGCGATCAGTTGCTGCACGTCAAGGCGCTCGTGTTCGGCACCGACGGTGCCAGCGAGGCAGAGTTAGGTCCGAAGGTCTGAGAGAACGTATCGAGGCAAAGAGAGGCGCGGATCGCGCCTCTTTTCATCGCCTGGTTTCCGACGTCGGTCAAACTGTTGACGCACTATCCTCGGAAGTCGCCGGAAGAATTGACGATTTCGACCGTCAAGGCGGGAAAGGGCGTCGGAGAAACTTGCGGCATCGCTCCCCCGTCGCGTCGATGGCGCAAGTGATTTGCCATCATCTTGAGCAGTGGGAGCGTTCGGATCATGGCTATTAACGCAATTCAGGTATCAAAAACTGTTTGTAATCAAACGTCGAGGGGAGTGCACTGAAGACGGCAGGGGCGCTGCCACAGTTTCCGAGATACGTGCTGTTTCTCTGTGCATCCGCTGACCTTTCCAGGCGGAAATGATGTTGTGGCGAGCACGACATATCGGCATTGTTCAAATTGGATACGGATTGCCATTCAACGGAGACGCTATTTCCGTCGACTCGACACACCTTGCCTTGAAACAGGAACACAGTTTGCGGTTTGCCGCAAAGATCCGGAACGTTTCCAGGGGGAGAGTAGGAGAGGGAAACCGTGTTTCCTACGTTGAGGTAGGAGCGCATGTTGCTGGTCAACGCCAAACTGCTGATCTCATCTACCACAGGAGCACCAAGCATCTCCGATAGTTTGTCATAGGCTCGTCTTTTGTGCATTTTCTTTGCTAACGCTGCCGCTTGCGCGACCTGAAACATGTCGCCACGGATCAGAGACGTCGAAAGGCTGTCGGCATCGTTTGCGAGCACTGCTTCGATGGCGGCCGTATGGTGAGCCGTGTTTTGGAGACTGTAATCTGGCCCATATCGAGTCAGGAGGTCGGCGATTTCGCGATCGCGCGACCGAATCGCCAACATCATTGGGGTATCGCCATTCGCATCTTGCGTATTTTGCTTACCCCCTTTCGTAATCAGCAAACGTACGAGTGGCGGATAGTGAGTCGCGATGGCTTTGGTGAAATCGTCGTTGTAGTCATACTGTGCAAACGAAGTGCAAGGCGTGATCGCGAGCACAAACCAACCTAAAAGCCGCTTCATGCCGCCGCTCCCTTGAATGAATTGATGACTTGAGCGCCGGTTCGTCGGAACGGATTTTCGATGAGCCTGTACGTGATTTCGGCAAGCAGGATCGTTGCGCCAAGAAAAATGACGAATTGCACCCCATACCCTATGCGGGTCAGCTTCAGGAAATACGGCACGCTTTCGTAGAATCTGAAATAGAGATCGTTGTAGACCTCGATCAGGAGAACGTGGCCGAGATAGATCGAATAGGAGCGGGAGCCCAAATACTCAAGAATCGGAGCAACCACCGGTATTTGAAGGATCCATCCTCTCTCGAGTGAGGCGAGCACGACGAGTGCGACCGAGACCAGTGCGTACCCGCAGAAAGCTGCACTCGAAAAGAAAAACTGACCGGATCCACCCCCCAAAATATCGGTATTAATTACGCCGGGTAAGCACGCCAGTAGTGCGCATAGCGCGATGCCGAACCCGGTCTTGAAAATTGCGCGCACCCGAGGATTGTGAAGCGGCGCAATGAGTTTCGATGGACTTGGGCCGGTAGAGAGCGTTTCGAATCGCCAAACGTGGAGCGTCTTATATTTGCTGAGAAGCAGAGCGATGATGACGCCGTAAAGCAGTTCGTCAAACCTGGTATGAGAGAGGTTGGCGATGCTGCCGGACGTCATCGGGCGAGCGACGAAAAGCACGAGCGCTACGCCAATGGCAAGTGCCGTCAGTCGGTAGGAAGTTCGTCCACACAAGACAAGGATGAGTGGTGCGATTAGGTAGAAATGCTCCTCAATCGACAGGCTGTAGTAGTGGGCCATGTTCGCCGGTATAGCGCCTGCCGCCAACGCATAGTTGTAGATGCCGCCCGAAAAAGCTACGCCTTCGCGAATTATGTCGCCCGGCTTGGCTAAAGCGGCGTTGCTACCGGTCTCCCTCATCACGACAGCGACGATCCAATACAGTGCTATGTAGAAGAACGCTGATGGTGCGATTCTGAATACTCGTCTTAGGTAAAACGAGAAGATGGCCTGCTTGCCATTTTCAAGGCGCTGCATTGGAGTGGCGCCTGCGTCTGCCGGCAAGGTGGGCAAAAACGAAAGCGTGACGACGAAACCAGAAATGACAAAGAATAGATCGACGCCTGTGAAGGACGAGTACAGGTAAGGATGGAACAACTGCTTGAACGGAGCGTGCACGAGAATGGTCAGGAGCACTGCGACCGCACGCAAACGTTCTATCTCTAAATTTTTGTGGCTCATGGGACGGGAGGCCATTGGAAGGGACGGTAGCGGTGCATTCTACGCGCGTGGATAAGGTCTACGGGCAAAGACTTGCGCTAGCCGTCAAGAGATGGTGATTTTGGGTGGTTCCTCAATGAATCGCCTGCCGCTGCCGCTAGTCGCGTTGACGAAATCGGAGCGCGTTGCGAGTGAGTGCCATTGCCCTAGCAGCGTGACCTCGTCGCCGGGAGCGCCGATGTCACAAGGATTAAGCCGCCAGGGCCGACCACGGGCCGTGGCGTATCCGACGAATCGCATTTCATGGATTCGTTCGCTCAAACGAACGCAGCCATGCGATCAAAATGTGATCGCATGCAATGTGCTTCGAATGCGGGTGTGCGCCGGCTATCGATTGTTATTCGTTTGTTCCCCGGGGATCGAGTCCGAGATCATGTGCGGCCTGTTACCGAAGAACATGCTCAGATGAGTGGCAGCGGCACGTTCAACGATTTCAAACACGAGAAGTAGTAGCGTGCTGATGACACCGCGTGCGAAGTACCAATAGCTCTCCGGGCGATAGAGCGACATAAATTCACCGTATTGCGGGACTTGGACGATGCCGAATCCGCGGAGAAAATCGAAGCCCGCAGCGATCATCACGAAAAGCGCAAATACTGCAATTCGGTACGCATGCTCGGGTTTGGCGTGTCGTCGGTTTCGTTCGCGTAGTCCGATCAGTGCGAGTTCGAAAATGATCGCTGTCGCTACCGCAGTTCCTGCGTAACCACCAAAAACAAAACCAAATTTCGCTTCAGATAGGCCGTCTAACCACATTTTGTGTAAGTTCTTTTTTGGTAAGCGGGAAAATGTAACACGATTTGAGCATTTTTTAATAGTGTCGACATATTTATGTAATGTGCGAGTTGATTTTTTGAGCAAGAACGCCCCGATGTTTGCGTATAAAAAGCCAGCCTGTGGGAATTGGTGGGGGTGCTGGGAATTGGAATGTTCGGCAATGGGCCATTTGAGCTCACCGCGCTGTGGTGGCGTGTGGCGGGCCGCGGCGGTGCACGGCCCGTGCAGGGCGTGAGGCTGATTGCCAGGCTTTGCCCTGTTTGAGGCTCACGCGCTGAGTCGAAGAAATTTCACGACTGTTGGTGTGAATGCCGTGCAAATCTGATTGCGGTATTCGCTCACGCCGCGTCGAAACTCAACAGATCGCCAAAAATCATTTATGGCGGACTTCATGTGATTCGTCCGAATTGGCATCGCCAGCGCGGCCTCCTTCTGGCGCATTCCTCTGCAAGAGGTTGAGGAATCGACAATGCTCAGCGTGGGCGCTTAAGTGATTGATTTATTTGGATGCGAGTGCTCGATATTGTCGACCTCTCTTGTGTTGAATTCGGATTTGTCCTGTTAATTGTTATGAAAAAGACATCGGTCCTTTTTGTTTGTATGGGCAATATTTGTCGGTCACCAAGTGCCGACGGCATTTTTCGCCAGCGTCTGGTGGCCGCAGGGCTTGTCGATGTCGTCGACGTCGATTCGGCAGGCACGCACAGCTATCACATCGGTCACGCGCCCGATGCGAGGACGCAGGAGGCGGCGCAGCGCCGTGGCTATGACCTGAGCGCGTTGCGGGCGCGTCACGTCGAGGCCGACGATTTCGAGCGTTTCGACTGGATCGTCGCGATGGACGACGCCAACGTTGCCGATCTGATGGCGCGATGCCCGGCTCAGTATCGTCACAAGATTGTGCGATTGATGGACTTTGCGACGCATCACGACGCCACGGAAGTGCCGGATCCGTATTACGGTGGCGCACAAGGTTTCGAGACCGTGCTCGACTATATTGAAGATGGTCTCGACGGCTTGCTCGTGCATTTGGGAAAGGCGCGTTGAGCGCCTGAGACATAGCGCACGATGAGCCGGGTGTGGGCTGATCAATGTCGGCGTAACGGTTTCGGGAAATCCGCTTTCAAGGCTATGATGCTGGCCCCGCATGCGTGAGGTCGCTCGCGCTGCGTGGCATTTCGTCTTTTCGTCATCCCGATCATTTCCTGTTTTTCTTCGCGCGTTCTTTCACCGATGTTCAATTCGCTTAATTCGTACTGGCGTAAATGGCGTGCATCACGTCACGCTGGCCATCAACTCGACGAACTGCTCGCACACGCCGATCCTTCGGCGCCGCTGGCGGTTCGCAACCAATGGCTGATCGAATTGGCGCACTGGGTGCAAAAGCGTGGCGCCCTGGTGAACGATGCGCGGGAGGAAGGGGAGGCGGCGCGATATCGTCCGCATACGCGCCTGCGCTACCTGCTGCAAATGCTGGATCGCAATCCGCAGTGGCGGTTGCCAGTGGCTCGCACGCTGCGTAGCGTCATTAATGAAAGCGACGCGATTTCGCTCCTCTGCGATACCGGCATGCCGGTGCGTCCGGGATTCTGGGGCGCGCTGGTCGAGCGCATAGAAAAGGCGCTGATCCCGCCGCCGCCAACGCGGCGCGACCTCTCGGCGCTGTGCTCGCTGATGTTCCCGGACGGCGACGCGGCCGACTGGATTGGCGCGTTGCCGCCGGAGCTGCTGGGGGATCTCATCGCGCTTCTGCATTACGGCGAGGACGAGGACGCCGAGGCCGACTGGAACCCGTTCGCCGAGGATCTGCTCGCCGCAATGCATCATCTGGTCGATCAGATTGCATCGACCGGACTGTCGCAGGCGGTGCGTTCGCGTCTGACATATTCGCGCGTCAACGATTCGCCGTTCTACCGGCTCGGACGCGCCATGCAGGCGCTCGAAGATGCCGGTCAGGCATTCGCGCATGGGGCGCCGCCGTCGCAGATTTTCGTTCAACAGATCAACGTCTTTCGCGCACTACTGGACAATTGCGGCCTCGCCGTGCGGCAGGTGTATGCGCATCTCGACGAGAACGGTGTCAGCGTCGACATCGTGTTTCAGGTCGAGCGTGCCAAGGCGCGAATTCGACGGCTCGAGCGCCTGCTGGAGGCCTGGCTGACGGACGGTGACCGCAGCGATAGGGCCGTTGCTCGCGTTCGTCTTCTCGCCGATCTGGTGCGGGCCAACAAGGCAAGCCAGAGTGTTGGTGAGTTGGCGCGGACCTCGTTTGGATTGCTGGCGCGCAAAGTGGTCGAGCGCAGCGCCGAGACCGGTGAGCACTACATCGCGAGGAACCGCAGCGAATACTTTTCGATGCTGAAAATGGCCTGCGGCGGTGGGCTGGTGACCGTCGTGACGGTCTACATCAAGTTCATGATCGCGGGGGCGCATCTGCCGACGGTCGTCGAGGGCTTCCTTGCCGGCGCGAACTACGCGATCTGCTTCCTGTTCATGCACTTCTGCCATTTCACGCTGGCGACCAAGCAGCCTGCGATGACGGCGCCGGCGATTGCGAGCAAGCTCGACGACGTTGATACGCCGGCTGGGATGGACGCCTTCGTTTGTGAAGTCCTGGCACTCGTGCGGACGCAGGCCGCGGCCATCTTCGGCAATCTGGCGATGGTCTTCCCGTTCTGTTTTCTGGTGCAGTGGGCCGTGTCGGCAGCGTTAGGGGTCAACACCATCACGCCGGAGAAAGCGCAGGCAACGCTACATTCGTTCTCGATCCTGGGGGTGACGCCGTTCTTTGCGGCGCTGACCGGCGTATTGCTGTGGTGCTCCAGTCTGATATCGGGCTGGGCGGACAACTGGTTCGCGTTGCATGGCATCGGCGATGTCCTCGCCTACAACCGTCGCTTGCGCTTCGTCTTCGGGCGAAACGGAGCGGCAAGGCTGGCAGACTGGTGTCGACGTCACATTGCGCCGGTGCTGGGCAATCTGACGCTTGGCTTCATGCTGGGCCTGGTGCCGGCGATTCTGACGGCTTTCGCGTTGCCCTTCGAAGTCCGCCACGTGACGCTGTCGACGGGTTCGATCGCAACGTCGATCGGGGTGCTGGGCCTGCCGGTGCTGCATGACTCGGCGCTTTGGCTGGCTGTCGCGGGTGTCGGGTCGATGGCCCTGCTCAACGTGGGTGTCAGTTTTGCGTTAGCATTCCATATGGCGCTCAGATCGCGTCCACTGCGATTGGGTGACCGTCGGCAAATTCACCGTGCCATTTGGCGCGCCGTACTGCGCAATCCTCTGGTACTGCTGTTCCCTCTGCGCTCCCCGCAGATGGACCCTCGTCCCGAAAAATAAGAAGTTTAGGAAGTTGCCCGGACGGATAGGGGAACTTCCGCAAAAAATGGGCCAGAAGTACTTGACTAAATTCGTAGGGAATTTATACTTGACGAAAATAGTCGAGATTAATCCCCTGCATCATCATGAGACTTACCACGAAAGGCCGTTTCGCCGTCACGGCGATGATCGACCTGGCCATGCGCCAGGACGCGGGTCCCGTGACGCTTGCGGGCATTAGTCAGCGTCAGCGAATTTCCCTCTCTTACCTGGAACAACTGTTCGGTAAGCTGCGCCGCCACGAAATCGTGGAGAGCGTACGCGGGCCGGGTGGTGGTTACAGCCTTGCGCGCCGCGCAGAAGAGGTGACCGTCGCCGACATCATCATTGCGGTCGATGAACCGCTCGACGCCACACAGTGCGGCAGCAAGGGCAATTGCGAGAAGGGCCAGGACGGCCATCGCGGTCACTGCATGACGCACGAGCTGTGGGCGACACTCAACCAGAAGATGGTCGAGTATCTCGATTCCGTTTCGCTGCGCGACCTGGTCGAGCAGCAGCGCAGCAAGCAGGCACAGCAGGCTGTGCTGCGCGACACGCGCGAGTCCGGTAACAGCAACCAGACGATTACGACGCGCATCCCCAATTCGGTCTTTGATATGGCCCGTTCATAACAGGCGCCACGGCACGATCCTGGAGCACCCCATGAAAAACGACACCCTCAACCTCCCCATCTATATGGATTACAGCGCCACGACGCCGATTGACCCGCGCGTCGTGGACAAGATGTTGCCCTACCTGCGTGAGCAGTTCGGCAACCCGGCGTCGCGCAGCCACTCGTTCGGCTGGGCAGCCGAGCAGGCGGTGGAAGAGGCGCGTGAGGAAGTGGCCAAGCTGGTGAACGCCGATCCGCGCGAAATCGTCTGGACGTCGGGCGCGACCGAGTCGAACAATCTCGCCATCAAGGGCGCTGCGCACTTCTATCAAGGCAAGGGCAAGCACCTCATCACCGTGAAGACCGAGCACAAGGCTGTGCTCGACACGATGCGCGAACTCGAGCGCGAGGGCTTCGAAGTCACCTATCTCGACGTCAAGGATGACGGTCTGCTGGATCTGGACGTCTTCAAGGCGGCGCTGCGCCCCGACACGATTCTCGTGTCCATCATGGCCGTGAACAACGAAATCGGCGTGATTCAGGACATCGGCACGCTCGGCGAAATCTGCCGTGAAAAGGGCATCATTTTCCACGTCGACGCCGCACAGGCCACCGGCAAGATGCCGATCGATCTGGCCGCACTGAAGGTCGACCTGATGTCGTTCTCGGCGCACAAGACGTATGGCCCGAAGGGTATCGGCGCGCTGTACGTGCGTCGCAAGCCGCGCGTGCGTATCGAAGCGCAGATTCACGGCGGTGGCCATGAGCGCGGCATGCGTTCGGGCACGCTGGCGACGCACCAGATCGTCGGGATGGGCGAAGCCTTCCGTCTGGCGCGCGAAGAGATGGCCGTCGAGAACGAGCGCGTGCGTATGCTGCGCGATCGTTTGCTGACCGGTCTGACGGAAATGGAAGAGGTGTATGTGAACGGCGACATGGAACAACGTGTCCCGCACAACCTGAACATCAGTTTCAACTTTGTCGAAGGCGAATCGCTGATCATGGCGATCAAGGATGTGGCGGTGTCGTCGGGTTCGGCGTGCACGTCGGCCTCGCTCGAGCCTTCGTACGTTTTGCGCGCACTGGGTCGCAACGACGAACTCGCGCACAGCTCGATTCGTTTCACGGTGGGTCGTTTCACGACCGAGCAGGAAGTCGACTACGTGGTCGAACTGCTCAAGAGCAAGATCGGCAAGCTGCGCGATCTGTCGCCGCTGTGGGAAATGTACAAGGACGGGGTCGATCTGAATTCGATCCAGTGGGCCGCACACTGAGTATTCAAGGAGTTAGCCATGTCGTACAGCAAAGAAGTTCTGGATCACTACGAAAACCCGCGTAACGTCGGTTCGTTCGAGAAGGGCGACGACGCCGTCGGTACGGGCATGGTCGGCGCGCCGGCCTGCGGTGACGTGATGAAGTTGCAGATTCGTGTGAACGAAGCCGGCGTGATCGAAGACGCCAAGTTCAAGACCTACGGCTGCGGTTCGGCAATCGCTTCGTCGTCGCTCGTGACCGAGTGGGTCAAGGGCAAGACGCTGGATCAGGCGCTCGAGATCAAGAACACCGAAATCGCGCAGGAACTGGCGCTGCCGCCGGTGAAGATTCACTGCTCGATTCTGGCTGAAGACGCCATCAAGGCGGCGGTCGCCGATTACAAGCAGAAGCACGGCCAGACGGCCGAAACGGCCAAGGCTGCGTAAGCGGCGCGACGAATAAGGAATCAGGCAAGATGGCCATTACATTGACCGAGAAGGCCGCGCAGCACGTTTCGCGTTATCTGACGCGGCGCGGCAAGGGCGTGGGCCTGCGACTGGGCGTGAAGACGACCGGTTGCTCGGGCCTGGCCTACAAGCTGGAGTACGCCGACGACGTGGCGAACGAAGATACGGTCTTCGAAAGCCACGGCGTGAAGGTGATCGTCGATCCGAAGAGTCTGCCGTACATCGACGGCACTGAGCTGGACTTCGCGCGCGAAGGCCTGAACGAAGGGTTCCGATTCAACAACCCGAACGTCAAGGACGAGTGCGGCTGCGGTGAGTCGTTCCGCGTCTGACGCGACGGTGGCAATGCCTGCGGCATTGCCACCATCACGCAAGATCATCGGTTTTCGGCAAGACGACGAAGGCCAATGGGTTGCGCGACTGGCGTGCGGGCATGGGCAACATGTCAGGCATCTTCCCCCATGGCAGATCCGGACATGGACGCAGAGTGCCGCAGGTCGTGACGCGATGCTCGGGAGCGAATTACCTTGCCGGAAGTGCGAACGTGGTGAGCCGTCCGACGAGTGACTGGACGGGATACCCCGGTTGCTGGTTTCGCAGGCAGGGGCAGTAGCGTAGGCAGCAAGGCGGCGCGAGCCGCTTTTTTTACGGGTCGAATGTTGGCCTGCACGTAGGTCCAACGTATTAAACGTATTAAGCGGGCGCGATGAGTGCACTGACTGACAACTACTTCACGCTGTTCGATCTGCCGCAGGGCTTCACGCTCGATACCGATGCGCTTGAGGCGGCGTACCGTGCCGTGCAATCTCGCGTGCATCCGGATCGATTTGCGAGCGCGAGCGACGCCGAACGGCGCGTGGCCATGCAATGGGCTGCGCAGGCGAACGCCGCGTACCGTACGCTGCGTGACCCGCTCCAGCGTGCGACCTATTTGCTGACGTTGCAGGGCATCGATGTGGGCGCGGAGAACAACACCGCGATGGCCCCCGATTTCCTGATGCAACAGATGGAGTGGCGCGAGGCGATCGACGACGCCGTTGCCGCGCGCAACGTCGGTGCGCTCGATGCCCTCGCCAAGTCTTTGCGCGACGACCGTCGTGTGCGACTCGCCAAGCTGGGCGACTGGCTGAACAGTGCGGCCTGGCAGCCGGCGGCGGAAGCCGTGCGACAACTGATGTTCATTGCGCGCGCCGAGGAAGACATCGCGCAGCGCATCGAAATGCTGGAAAACGCGTGACGGCCCGGTGCGGCGCCGTCACATGTCATTGAGAACTGCTTGAGAACAGGGTGCACGCGCTGGCGTGTGTCGCCCGTATTGCAAAGTCATGGCCCTTCTGCAAATTTCCGAACCCGGCATGTCCCCCGCGCCGCACCAGCGGCGACTCGCCGTGGGCATCGACCTAGGCACGACGCACTCGCTCGTTGC
The DNA here is from genome assembly GCF_001721285.1 of Pandoraea sp. ISTKB. Taxonomy (NCBI): domain Bacteria; kingdom Pseudomonadati; phylum Pseudomonadota; class Betaproteobacteria; order Burkholderiales; family Burkholderiaceae; genus Pandoraea; species Pandoraea sp. ISTKB. The sequence continues at coordinate 51,346 of NZ_MAOS01000028.1, read as the reverse complement.
CTCCGTGCGCAGCGGTGTGGCCGAAGTCCTTCCCGACGAACAGGGCCGCGTCTTGCTGCCCTCCGTTGTCCGCTATCTGGGCGGGCACCGTACGCAAATCGGTTACGACGCCAAGGCTGCGGCGGCGACCGATCCGCGTAACACCATCGTTTCCGTCAAGCGCTTCATGGGCCGCGGCCTCACGGATGTCGCGCACGCTGACAACGCCCCTTACGACTTCGTCGACGCACCCGGCATGGTGCAGATGAACACCGCAGGCGGCGTGAAGAGCCCGGTGGAAGTGTCTGCCGAGATTCTCGCGACGCTGCGTCAACGTGCGGAAGATTCGCTCGGCGACGATCTGGTTGGCGCCGTGATTACGGTCCCCGCGTACTTCGACGATGCACAACGCCAAGCGACCAAGGATGCGGCGCGTCTGGCCGGGCTGAATGTCCTGCGTTTGCTCAATGAACCGACGGCTGCCGCCATTGCGTATGGTCTGGACAATGGTGCAGAAGGCCTCTACGCCGTCTACGACCTCGGTGGCGGAACGTTCGACATCTCGATTCTTCGACTGACGAAGGGTGTGTTCGAGGTGCTGGCTGCCGGCGGGGATTCTGCCCTCGGCGGCGACGACTTCGATCAGGTGATCTACCGCTGGGCGGTGCAGACGGCGGGCATCGACACGGCGTCGCTGACGCCGGAAGACGTACGCAGCTTGCTCGACCATGCACGTACGGCCAAGGAATCGCTGACGGACGCCGAGCAGGCGACCATTGCGCTGACGCTGTCGGGCGAGCGCAAGATTTCACTGGACCTCACGCGCGAACAGTTCACGACGTTGGGCGCACCGCTGGTGCAGCGCACGATCGGTCCGATGCGCAAGGCGTTGCGCGATGCTGGCATGGGTCCGGAAGACGTCAAGGGTGTCGTGCTGGTGGGGGGCGCTACGCGCATGCCGCAAGTGCGCGCTGCAGTGGCGAGCTTCTTCGGACGGGAACCGCTGGTGGATCTCGACCCGGATCAGGTCGTGGCACTGGGTGCGGCCGTACAGGCCAACCTGCTCGCGGGCAATCAGGCGGAAGGCGACGACTGGCTGTTGCTCGACGTGATTCCGCTCTCGCTCGGCGTCGAGACGATGGGTGGCCTCGTCGAGAAAATCATCCCGCGCAATGCGACGATTCCGGTCGCGCGTGCGCAAGAGTTCACGACCTTCAAGGACGGCCAGACGGCAATGGCCATTCACGTGCTGCAAGGCGAGCGTGAACTGGTGTCGGACTGCCGTTCGCTGGCACGCTTCGAGCTGCGCGGCATTCCGCCGATGACGGCCGGTGCGGCGCGAATTCGCGTGACGTATCAAGTCGACGCCGATGGTTTGCTGTCCGTCTTCGCTCAGGAAATGCACTCGGGCGTGGCGGCTTCGATCGAGGTGAAGCCGTCGTACGGGCTGGCCGACGAAGACATTTCCCGGATGTTGCAGGACAGCTTCGGCTCGGCCGAGCAGGACATGCATGCCCGCGCATTGCGCGAGCAGCAGGTGGAGGCCGAGCGTCTGCTGGTCGCGATCGACAGCGCGCTGCAAGCCGATCCCGAATTGCTGGACGAGGAAGAGCGCGCGCAGATCGATGGCTTGTTGGCCGACCTGCGTCAGAAGGCCTCGGGCGACGATCAGACCGCCATCAAGGCGGCGACCGAAACGCTCTCGCATGCGACCGACGCGTTCGCCGCACGCCGCATGGACAAGAGCATCCGTGCGGCGCTGGCCGGTCGTCGCGTGGCGGACATCGACAAACTGTAAGACACACACGGAATTCAAAGCCATGCCTCAAATCGTTGTATTGCCTCACGTCGAGCTGTGCCCGGAGGGTGCTGTGCTGGAGGTTGCGCCGGGCACGTCCGTGTGCCGCGCGTTGCTGGACAACCATATCGAGATCGAACACGCCTGCGAGCTGTCGTGTGCTTGCACGACCTGCCACGTGATCGTGCGTGAAGGTTTCGAATCGCTGGAGCCGGCGGAGGACGAAGAAGAAGATCTGCTGGACAAGGCCTGGGGCCTGGAGCCGACATCGCGTCTGTCGTGCCAGACGCTGATGCCGGACGATACGGATCTCGTCGTAGAAATTCCGAAGTACACGATCAACCACGCCAAGGAAAATCACTGAGCGATGCCCGTGGGTGTCGTGCAGTGACGAGATAGCACAAAGGAGCTTCCCCATGAAATGGACCGATAGCCTGGAAATCGCGATTGCGCTTACCGAGGCGCATCCCGACGTCGACCCGCAGTACGTGCGCTTCACCGACCTTCACAAGTGGGTCGTCGCGCTGGACGGTTTCGACGATGCACCGGATCGTTCCGGTGAGAAGATTCTGGAGGCCATTCAGTTGGCGTGGATCGACGAAGCCGACTGATCGGGATCGATGCTGACAGGCCAACGGGTCTTGTTGGCTGGATGAGACGTCCGAAACAAAAAGCCGCTCGAAAGAGCGGCTTTTTGCTTTCTTGCGATGCGGCCACGCAGCCCATCCGGGCGCGGGCCTCACACCTCAACTAGCGCGCACCAGCCCGTTGTTTTCCAGACGCACACGGTCGCCTGGCTGAACGCCGGGGGCCGATTGATAGGTCCAGTAACGCGTCTTGCCGGTATCCATGCGGACGTACACGCGATAAACGGTGTCCGAACGGACTCGCTTTTCGACTTCGTTCCCGGCCAGACCGCCGCCGAGTGCACCGACCACCGTCATTGCCGTGCGGCCGTTACCTGCGCCGAACTGATTGCCGAGTAAGCCGCCAGCCACGGCACCGCCCACAGCGCCCAGACCGGTCGCATGACCTTCCGTACGAATCGGTTGCACCGATTGCACGGTGCCGCACGTCGAGCACGTCGCCGCTTGCTGTTGTGTCGGTGCGGCCGTCTGCTGGGCGTACGACGGCTGCGTCGCCGGAGCACGTTGCGGTGCCTGTTGCTGCATTTGCTGCGACATTTGCTGTGATGCGGACGGCGTTTGCGGCTGTTCGGCATACGCGGCTTGTTGCGTCTGTGCCGACGGCGCCGTTTGTTGCGGGCTGGTCAATGCGTACTGTGCGCTATTGCTCGTTGGCGCGGGGCCGTCGGTACTCTTCGCCACCGGCAGCACGCCGGTAATGGCGGCGACACCGAGCAGGCTGACAACGACGATACTGCCGGCAGCGGCAGCGACCAGGGGATGCATGCGACGCGGTTGCAGATCGTTATCCATGTTGTTCTCTCCATCGTGCGGTAAGTGCGAATCCTCTTTTGCGTGCTGGCGTGCACGGGCGATTTCGCATGAGAAAAGTTTCCGTCACCGGGAAAGGGGCATCCGTTTCATTTTGTAACGCGATGTAAGATGTGCATCGTTCGATCGGCCTTCCGGTAATGTTGTTGGATCCCCTAAGTTTTTGAAAAATATAAGAATTTTCTTTGATTGAAAAGACGTTGCGCAGGCGTTGTCTGCGGCGGATTTAACAAAAGAAACAAGTCGTGGGAGAGGCTAGACATGAATCGACAGATGGCGTCATCCGAACTGCCGACGACGCGTCGAGGCAAGCCCTCAGGGGGCGTGTCGTTGCCGCGCGGCGTCGTGATGGCAGCCGGTGTCGTCATGGTGCTGCAATGGGTGGCGCTCGGCGTGTGGGCTTTCAGTTGGCTGATGAGCGAACGTCACGGGACTGAGGGCATGCCGCCGCTGGGGCACGACTTGCGCGTCTTCTGGACCGTTTCGTGGATCACCACGCATCTCGGTGCCCCTGCTGCCTTCGACAACGCAACGCTCGACGCCGCGCAACTGCATTTTTTTCCTGCTTACAGCGAGCTAGGGCATTGGCTGTATCCGCCGACGTTCCAGTGGCTGATTCAACCGCTGTCACGGCTGTCATACGGCTGGGTGTACGCGTTGTACGTCATCGTTAGCGTCGCGTTGTTTGTCGTTGCCGTGAGGCGATGGCGAGTTGGGGCGGGTTGGCCGTGGCTCGTCGTCATGGCGTTCCCCGGGCTGTGGATCGCAATCCTGACGGGGCAGAACTCGGTCGTGACGCTGTTACTGATGACGGTCGCGCTAACGTATTCGGGCACATCCCCGGTGCTTGCGGGAGTGTGCGCCGGCCTGCTCGTCATCAAACCGCAATTCGCGGTGCTGCTGCCGCTGTGGTGGCTATGCGCAAGACAATGGCGCGCTTTGATGACGATGGCCGCGACCGCTGCGCTCTGTTGTGCGCTTACATTGACGTGGGAGGGATGGTCCTTGTGGCGGGCGTTCTTTGCGGCCGTGTCTGCGTTCAATGTCGAGGTCGTCCAGCAAGGCGCAGGCGATATCTGGCATGCGATGCCGACGGTGTTCGCCGCGGCACGTCTGGTCGGAATCCCGTTGCCCGTGGCGTACGCGCTCTACGCCATTGTGGCCCTGCCGTCGATACTCGTCGCCGCATGGCTATGGGCGAAGCGTGGGCCCTTGCCGTTACGCGTCGCTGCGGCCATGACAGCGACGTTACTGGTTCAGCCCTATCTTCTCTACTACGAATTGGTGTGGTTGATCGTGCCGTTGTTATGCCTCGCACAAGACCGCACCACTGTTGGCACGAACGAAGGGCAGACGTGGCTCGCGGGGCGATTGCAGGCGTTGCTCTGGCTGCTGCCGTTACAAGCGTATCTCGCCGTACTCTGGACGCCGATGGGGCAGTGGGGTGTCGTGTTGCTGCCTGCGTTGATGTGGCTGATCGGGTGGCGCGCGGTACGCGCCATACGCTCACAACGGGCACAGCAAGTATCAGGCGCGCATAATGTTGCGCATCGTCTGTGAACGCATCTCCGGCCGCTTGGTCGCACACTTATGATCGATACGTTACCGACTCTCGAAAGTCCGCTGGATGCGGCGAGCCATCTGCATGTGTATCCGTACGTCGTGCAACGTGCGTGGGTCGATACGCACGATGCACAGGGCGACGTCAGTGAGCCATTTTCGGACGACGTCTTCGTCACCTTGGTCCTCGATAGCCCGACCGGGCTGCGACGTTTGCAGGGTAGTGATCTGCAAGCCGCCGGAATGACGTTCGAGGCGGCATTCGCGCAAGCCGCATCCAACCTCTCGCGAGCCTGGACGGCGCGCCATTTCGAATTCGGCATTGCCCGGCTCGACGACGGCACGATGATTGGCGGTTCGCGCGGCAATTGGATGGCGCCGGCGGGGGCGCTGGTGCTGGGGAATCTCTACCAGTCGATGGCCGAGCATTTCGGCGCGACGGAGTTCGCAGCAATCGCCGTGAACCGCACCTTCCTCGTTGCCTTTCCTACCGATACGAAGACGGTGTCGTCGCTGGCATTGCGTCAGTTGATCGAGGGCGCATCGACCGGTGCCATTCTGCCCATCTCGCGTAGTTGGCTGCGACTCGATGGCGACTGGCCGTCCGCTTATCGAGGTACGCCGGCTTTCTAAAACAGGTTTCCAGTGTTGTCTCGTTTCACGTAGCCGGCGCTCGCGACCCCAAAACGCGACATGGGACGCTACCTAGACTCGGTGAGGGCACATTCCGTTGCCCTCACCGGAGACTACGTATGCCAGCTTTGCCCTTGATGCCGTCTTACGCTGCCAATCCCTACGCGGCTCATACGCCTTCCTCGACCGGACCCACGTCGTCCGTCTTCCTCTCACCGATTGGCTCCGTGCAAATTCGGAGCGCTGCGTTCCGCGAGGCGTTTGACGGTGCACGCGTGCTTCGCGCCGTCGCCCAGCCGCGTGCCCCTAAGCAATGCCATACGGTGTTGCCGCAAGCATCCCCCGTAGAGGTTCAGGTGGAAGGGCGAACGATCATGCATCTGCATTCCGAGCCGGACCGCGTGGGTTTTCTCAACGAAAACCGGGTCAGCGCGGTATGGATGGAGATGCTCGGTGCTACCCGTACCGAGGACGGATGTCCGGCCACCGTCCGTCCCGGGGAAGTGGCCACCGACATCGCGGATCGCATGGCGTGTCTTGGTATCGGTGCCGGTGAGCTTCGGCGCGCCGATGCGCAGGTGCCGTCCACCCCGCAGGAGGTCGGCGATGTCAGCGAGATTCGTGGTCTCAGTCTTCCCGTGGATACGAGTGAGTTCACCACGGTCGAGGCGCTATCACTCCCATCGATCTACCTTCGCGAGCCGGGATTCGAGCCGGGCACGATGGCGGCGCTCGAATATGACCTCGGTTGGCGCGCGCTCGCCCCATCGTGGCGTTCGGTGATGCCGTCGGTCGATGAAGGCGTCTGGTCGTCCGATCCGAACACGGCCTTGTTCTGCGCAGTTGGACGCGCGGTCCTGCCGCATCTTGCGACGTACGAATCGGGGCAACTCATGGACGAGATCTGCGTGCGAATCGTGTCGTTTCACATGCACGCGGGTGGCTTGGTGGACTGTCTGGCCAACGTCACCCAATCCGTTGCGCGCCTGTCGGCCGATGGACAGCCGACATCGGTCGCCGCCATCGAGATTGCCGATTTCATGCGTGAGTGTGCAGGAACCGATTGGCGAGATTCGATCGTTGGACGGGAAGGGGAGGACGCGCTGACGCGTCGCCGGGAGGCATGTTCGGAAACCTCGACACCGGTGCCGACATCCACGTTGCCGGCAACGTCCCCGGACGATCGCGTGTTGCCCGATGAGGAGAATACGTTGCGGCGTCGTGAGCGTTCGACGTCGCTATGAAAAAAGCCGCAGCCCCTGACAAGGGCTGCGGCTTTATCTTGCGTTGATTGCGTGCCGACCGATCAGTCTTCGCGGCGCAGGTGCGGGAAGAGCAGCACGTCGCGAATGTTGGGGCTGTCGGTGAGCAACATGATCAGACGATCGATGCCGATGCCGCAACCGCCTGTCGGGGGCATGCCGTATTCGAGCGCGCGAATGTAGTCGGCGTCGTAATACATGGCTTCTTCGTCGCCAGCATCCTTCTGATCGACTTGCGCACGGAAACGTGCGGCCTGGTCTTCCGGATCGTTCAGCTCCGAGAAGCCGTTGGCGATCTCGCGGCCCGTGATGAACAACTCGAAACGCTCGGTAATGCCCGGCAGCGTGTCCGATGCACGTGCCAGCGGCGAGACCTCTACCGGGTAGTCGACGATGAACGTCGGTTCCCAGAGCTGGCTCTCCGCCGTTTCTTCGAACAGCGCCAGTTGCAGTGCGCCGAGACCGGCGTTCTTGAACTGCGGTGCATCGGTCTTCACGCCGTACTTGGCCAGCGCGCCGCGCACGAAGTCGATATCCGCGAGTTGCGCTTCGGTGTACTCCGGCGCGTACTTCAGGATGGCTTCGACGATCGTCAGGCGATGGAACGGCTTGGCCAGATCCAGTTCGCGACCCTGATACTCAATGGTTGCCGTGCCGCGTGCGTCGACAGCCGCGCGACGGATCAGGGCTTCCGTGAAGTCCATCAGCCAACGGTAGTCCGTATAGGCAGCGTAGAACTCCATCATCGTGAATTCCGGATTGTGACGCGGCGACACGCCTTCATTACGGAAGTTACGGTTGATTTCGAATACGCGCTCGAAGCCGCCGACGATCAGACGCTTCAGATAAAGCTCGGGGGCGATACGCAGATACATCTGCATGTCGAGCGCATTGTGGTGCGTGATGAACGGCTTGGCTGCCGCGCCGCCCGGAATCGGGTGCAGCATCGGCGTCTCGACTTCCATGAAGTCAGCGTTCGTCATGTACTGGCGGATCGAGGCGATGGCCTTCGCACGTGCGCGGAACGTGTTGCGGGTTTCCGGCGACGTGATGAGATCGACGTAGCGCTGACGATACTTCGTTTCCTGATCGGCCAGACCGTGGAACTTGTCCGGCAGCGGGCGCAGCGCCTTGGCGAGCAGGCGCAGTTCCTTCACCTTGACCGACAGTTCGCCGGTACGCGTGCGGAACAGCGTGCCGGTCGCGGCGATGATGTCACCGATGTCCCAGCCCTTGAACGCCGTCATCGAATCGGCGCCAACGTCGTCGCGACCGATGAAGAACTGAATCTGACCGCTGCCGTCCTGCACGGTGGCGAAAGCGGCCTTGCCCATCACGCGTTTGAGCATCATGCGACCAGCCACCGACACGGCGATGGGTTCGGCTTCAAGCGCTTCGTTATCGACGTCCTGATAGCGCGCCTGGAGATCGCCGGCATGCTGTTCGGGGCGGAAGTCGTTCGGGAACGCCACGCCGCCCGCGCGAATCGCCGTCAACTTCTCGCGACGCTCGGCGATGAGCTTGTTGTCGTCCTGCGGCAGGTCGTTGGCCTGATTGGCCGAATCGGCCGGGATGTTTTGATCGGTCATGATGCGAACGATGAAGTTATTCGGTAAAACGCAGCGTGTGGAGCAGGGCATTCTTGAGCGAGCCGTCGGGCGCACCCAGCCAGATCAGTTCCGTGCGGTCCTGATGCGGGCTGGCATTGGCCGCTGCACTGGGGTCTCGCACAAACAACGCCGCGATGGCCTGCGAGCGCGGTTCGTACAGGATATGGACGTACTCGCTCGGGCAATCGTGCGGCTTGCAACTCTGCACCAGCAGCCAGGGCTTGCCTGCGACGCTCACGCGTTGCGATGGCGTCGAGGTGCCACCCTGACGCACCCAAGCGGGCACATTGCGCGGTGCAACGATGCGTGCGTAAGCGCCCGAAAAATCCGGGCGCTTGAGCAGTTCATGCAGGTACGGTCCCGTCTCGGGACTTGCACCCGGTGCACCCGGCGAACTGGCCGGGGCAGCAACGGCGGCGCGCTGCAAGCACAGCGCACTCACCACCCACACGGCTAGCGTGCGGACAAACGCCATTCCTTACACTCCCTGCTTGAGACTCGCGGAGATGAAGTCGTCCAGATCGCCATCGAGCACCTTGCCGGTGTTGCCGGTTTCGACGCTGGTGCGCAGGTCCTTGACGCGCGACTGGTCGAGCACGTACGAGCGAATCTGGTGACCCCAGCCCACATCCGTCTTGCTCGACTCGAGCTTGTCCTGCTCGGCACGACGCTTGCGCATCTCGTGTTCGAACAGACGCGAACGCAGCATGTCCCACGCTTCGGCGCGGTTACGGTGCTGGGAGCGGTCGTTCTGGCAGGCCACGACGATGCCCGTCGGGATGTGCGTCAGACGCACGGCGGAGTCGGTCTTGTTGATGTGCTGACCGCCCGCACCCGAGGCGCGGTAGGTATCGGTACGCACGTCGGCCGGATTGATTTCGATATCGATCGAATCATCGACTTCCGGGTACACGAACAGGCTGGCGAACGACGTGTGACGGCCACCCGACGAATCGAACGGCGACTTGCGCACGAGACGGTGCACACCGGTTTCGGTACGCAGATAACCGTAGGCGTAGTCGCCCGTGACCTTGAGCGAGGCGCTCTTGATGCCGGCGACGTCGCCGTCCGAGACTTCGAGGACTTCGGCCTTGAAGCCTTTGCGCTCGCAATAGCGCAGATACTGGCGCAGCAACATGCCGGCCCAGTCGTTGGCCTCGGTGCCGCCGGCGCCGGCCTGAATGTCGATGAAGCAGTTGTTCGGGTCGGCCGGGTTGTTGAACATCCGGCGGAACTCCATGTCACCCACGCGGGCTTCGAGTCCCTTCGTGTCGCCTTCAAGCGCCATGAGCGAGTCTTCGTCACCTTCCTCGCGAGCCATGTCGAACAGCTCCTGCGTGTCGGAGAGGCCGGCGTCGAGTTCGGTCAGATTGGTGACCACGCTGTCGAGCGCCTTCTTCTCCTTGCCCAGTGCCTGAGCACGCTTGGAGTCGTTCCAGATGTTGGGATCTTCGAGTTCTTTGTTGACTTCCGTCAGGCGAGCTTGCTTGACATCGAAGTCAAAGATACCCCCTGAGCTCGCCCACGCGAGTGCGAAGGTCGGCGAGCAGGGATTCGAGGGCGTTGAGGCGTTCGGCTTCCATGAGCTATGACAGTTGCGAATTCGGGAAAACCGCAATTATAGCGCAGCGAAGCCCCTGTTTCCCTGACTTTTCGGGGGCTTTTGACGACTTTCGGACAGTGGCTTAACGCGACGTATGACGCAGACCGAACGCGTCGCGCGCGTAACCGACATCCGCGAGAGACGTATCGTCGAACGATGCGAGTGCTTCGGCTTGCAGTGTCTGCTCATAGTGCATGCGCCACTGATCGATGGCACGGAAGAACAGGCCGAGCGGCGTGACCGGCGCAGCAACGACCGGGGCGGAAGCGTTGAGGTTGGCAGCGGCGGACAGAGGGCGGTACATGGTGTGACTTCCTTCACAAGGTGCGACGCGAGGGCCGGAGGCGGAATGCTTGGGCGGGCATCGCATTAGGGATAACCCGAAGCTTATGCGTTTCGCGTGCACTAAAAAAGTGAATTGTTGAGGTGATTTTATTCACTATTATTGAAGTGATGGCGTCCGGCGCGTAACATTTCGCGGTTGGCCGTCGGTCTTGTTGCGGCAGGCCAAAAACACGATGTCGCGGTGGCGTCGTCGTGTGGCCTTGTCTTCACCCGATTTGCGCTGGATTTGCTCGCGATTTGCCTTGGAGCTCGTCATGGACTTTCTGCAACTTCAGACTTTTAAAGCCATCGTCGATGAGGGCAGCGTGCTGGGCGCGGCCGAGGCGCTGCACTGTGTCCAATCGAACGTGACGGCGCGCATCCGGTCGCTCGAGCACACGGTGGGCGTGAAGCTTTTCCACCGGCAGGGGCGGCGTCTGCAACTCACGCCGAGCGGGCGTACGCTGCTTGGCTACGCGGACCGGATTCTCGCGTTATCGCGTGAAGCGAGCGCGGCACTCAATCCCGCGAACGAACCGTCAGGGGATTTCTCTCTGGGCGCCATCGAATCGTCGGCCACGTCGCGGTTGCCCGCGGTGCTGGCGAGATTCCACGCGGCCTATCCGAAAGTACGTCTGAATCTGGTGACGGATACGTCGTTGAACCTGCTTGACGAAATCCAGCACGGACGCGTCGATGCCGCGCTGATCGCGGGCACCGCATGTCTCGAAGCGCAGGCGCAAATGTCGGTCGTCGCGGACGAGATCTACCGCGAACCGATCGTGCTGGTCGCCCCGGCGCGAGCAGGACGCGTGCATGAGGCTTCCGATCTGGCTGGCGCTACGCTGCTCATGTGGCCGCCGGGCTGTCCGTATCGCGGCACGATGGAGCAGTGGCTGGCGTCGAACGCGGTCACGCCGGGGCGCATTTTGAGTTACGGAAGCTACGCGACCATCGTCGCTTGCGTGGGCGCGGGCGTTGGCTATTCCCTCGTGCCTCGCGGCATCTATCTGCGGTACCGACAGGAGGCGAACATCGTGGGGCACGCGATGGAGGATCTGGCAGCGGTCCCCAACTTCTTCGTTCGGCACCGCGGCGTGGATGTACACCCTGCGCGAGAAGCGTTTCTACGGGTGATGCGTGAGTATGTTGCCGAGGCGCAACCCGCGTAGATATGTCGATGTGGGCCGAAGGGCCGCTTCTTACCGGACGGGATGTGCGGCGCCGCGAATGTCATGCCGAGACGAGGCGCGCGCTGCCTGAGACATCGAGCGCTCAATCGGCGAACTCGGCGAACTCGGCGGACGAACGCAAATCACGTCCGTCCGCTGTACTTCGTCAGCCTTGTGCGTGCTCGATGATCATCTGGACACGGGATACGCCGTTAAAGGTGTCCGCAGCGAGGCGATACGCGAATTGCGCGCGGCTGGGCAACGTATCGGCATGATTGAACCAGATGGCATTGAAGCGCATGCGACCGCGCCCGAGTTGCAGTTTCAGGTGCTTGTCTTTCAGGATGGCTTGCGAGAGCACCTCGAATTCGCCTGAAAACACCGGGGGTGGGAAACCTTGCCCCCACACTTGCGCGTCGAGCAGTGCGACGAACGGCGGCACGAAGCAATCGTCGCCGATGTCGCCATCAGTTTCGATCACGCGTGAGAGCGTTTTCTCGTCGAGCCATTCCTGCCCGACGGCTTCGAACGCGGCCTGAAAGCGCGGCAGCGCGTCGGCCGCAATCGTCAGGCCAGCGGCCATCGCGTGGCCACCGAACTTGCCGATCAGACCGGGTTCGCGTTTGGTCACCAGATCAAGGGCGTCGCGCAGATGAAAGCCGGGGATCGAGCGGCCGGAGCCTTTGATCTGGCCGTCGTCGCCGGGCGCGAACACGATGGTCGGGCGGTAAAACTTCTCTTTCAGCCGCGCGGCCACGATCCCGATCACGCCCTGATGCCACGTTTCGTTGAACGCGCACAGCGTGGTTGCCGCGCGTGGGTCGAAGCGAGCCAGATCCGCCAGCGCCTCCTGCTGCATGCCCGCTTCGATTTCGCGCCGTTCGCGGTTCATCGCGTCGAGCTCCTGCGCGAGTGTCCAGGCGCGGGCATCGTCATCCGTGAGCAGACATTCGATGCCAAGCGACATGTCGGCGAGACGCCCGGCTGCATTCAGGCGTGGGCCGAGGCCGAAACCCAGATCGAAACTGGCGGCCTGACGCGCATTGCGGGCGGCCGCACGGAAGAGGGCGTTGATGCCGGGGTGCATGCGTCCGGCGCGCATGCGCGAAAGACCTTGCGCCACCAGAATGCGGTTGTTGGCATCGAGTTTGACAACGTCCGCTACGGTCCCGAGTGCGACGAGATCAAGCAGTGTGTCGAGACGCGGTTGCTCGCGGGCGTCGAACGCACCACGACTACGCAACTCCGCGCGCAACGCCAGCAAAACGTAGAACATCACACCGACGCCGGCCAGATTCTTGCTCGGAAACTCGCAGCCCGGCTGGTTCGGGTTGACGATGCAGCGCGCGTTGGGAAGTTCATTGCCGGGCAAGTGATGGTCGGTGACGACGACCTCGATGCCGAGCATTTGTGCCGCGGCCACGCCGTCGAGGCTGGCAATACCGTTGTCGACCGTAATCAGAACGTCCGGTGGGCCCTGCTTGCCTCGTGCTGCCAGGGTGACGATTTCGGGCGTGAGTCCGTAGCCATACTCGAAGCGATTGGGCACCAGATACTCGACCTTCGCGCCGAACATGCGCAGGCCGCGTACGGCCACGGCGCAGGCTGTCGCGCCGTCGCAATCGTAGTCGGCCACGACGAGCATGCGCTTGCCGGCGTCGATAGCGTCCGCAAGAAAGACGGCCGCGTCTTGCGCTCCCTTCAGTTGCGTAGGCGGGATCAGGCGGGCGAGGGCCGTTTCCGTTTCGCTGCTCTCGCTCACGCCGCGAGACGCGAACAGGCGGGCAAGCACGGGATGCACCCCGTTGCTGGACAGCGCGTTTGCCGTCGCATCGTCGACATGGCGGGTGACGATGTCGGTCATGCCACTTCCTCGCCGAGTCGGGCCAGCGTTGCCATTCGGGCAGGAAGTGCCTGACGTCGCCAGAATTTGCGCAGATCGCCGCTGCGTGCGCGAATCGTCACGCTGTGGCTGTCGCCGCACAGCGTGAGCGCAACCTCACGCGCTTGCGAGCCAGTTACGCGAGCTAAGGCGGGCGCGAGCCACGTACGGTCGATCTCGACGAGGGCGTCTCGCCAGCGCGCCCAGTCTTCCATCAGGAAATGCGGGGTCAGCGTGTCGAGCTGCACCAGTGTGCGGCCGTCGGCGGCGTCGATTCCCGCAGATGTCGGATGCAACGCAATCTGCATATGGTTTGCCAGCCCGCACGTCGCCGGCGCGTCTGCCAGCACAGTCACGCACGGGCGATTCATGCGGGGCGCAGCAATGCGTTGACCGCCGCCATAGAGCCAGAGGGCGTTGACCGGCGGCAGGCGGCGCGCTTCACGGGATTGATTGGCCGGGTGGTCGTACCACGCCATCTGGACCTCGTTTTGCCACTTGCGCCAGGTCAGTTCGGCCTTGCCTTGCGGCAGCCAGATGTCGACGTTACGGCCGGCTGCACGTGCCGGCGAGGCGGTGAGCAGGTCGCCGAGCGCCGGCGCGCTCAGGTACCACCGATCGGGGCGTGGTGCGATCAAATCAGCGCCTTCTTCGGCGAACAGGGCGTGAGCTGTTGCGAAAAGGGCGGCAGAATCCTCTGAACTCAGTTCCAGTTCGGCCGGATCGGTCAGTACGAGATGATCGGTGGCAATGTGAATGTGCGCGGGTTGCGCGCAGTACCAGAACCGGGTGTCGAGCGAGCCGGAGTCCGCCAGCAGCATAAAAGGCGCCAGCGGCGCGCGCGCGGGGCCGCCGGGCAGCCCGAAGGCGTCGGCGAGCCAGCGCTCATGCGGCAGGGTGGGGACGAAAGGGTCTTCCGGCACGTCCTGCGCCGACTGAACGCCACGCGCGAGCAACTTTTCGAGCGCGGGCAACTCCAATTCGGCCAGCAGTGCGGGCAAATGGGCCGACGCGGGGAGCGCGAACGGCAAGAGAAAGTGCAGGGCAGGTGTATCCATGTCGAGGCGAATTGTATGGCAAACTTCGCGCTGGCAGTTGGGTGACCCTGACGTCAGGTACGGAACGTGCCGTCCAGCATACCGGGCAGGGGCCGGATGCGGGGCTTGAGCAACCGATCAGCGCCGGTGAAAGCTGGCGTCGGCGCGTTCCGATCGATCCTTATCAAGAATCAGGAATCCGTTTGAAATTCCCATACGAATGGCAGATCGGCTGGCGCTATACGCGCACCGGCAAGCGATCATCCGGCAACGGTTTCATTTCCTTCATTTCCTTCATCTCCATGGCCGGCATTGCGCTGGGCGTGGCGGCGCTCATCGTGGTGCTCTCGGTGATGAACGGCTTCCAGAAGGAAGTTCGGGACCGCATGCTTTCCGTGCTGGCGCACATCGAGGTCTTCGCGGTCGACGGCAATTTGCCGGACTGGCAGCGTACGGCCGCCGAGGCGTTGCAGAACAAGAACGTCATTGCTGCCGCACCGTACGTCGGTGAGCAGGCCATGCTCACGCGCGAGGACAACGTGCGCGGTGTCGTGCTGCGCGGCATCGTCCCGAGCGAAGAGGCCAAGGTTTCCGATCTCGGCAAACAGATCACCGACGGCACGCTCTCCAACCTCACCCCCGGCAGCTTCGGCATCGTGCTTGGGCGCGAACTGGCACGTGCGCTTGGGGTGAGCATCGGCGACAAGATCACGCTGGTGGCGCCGCAGGGGACTATCACCCCGGCGGGTGTGTTGCCGCGCGTGAAGCAGTTCACCGTGGTGGCCATCTTCACCGCCGGGCACTACGAGTACGACAGTTCGCTGGCGTTGATCGACCTGCATGACGCGGAGACGCTGTTCCGTCTGGATGGCCCAACGGGCGTGCGTCTGAAAATACAGGACATGGAACAGGCGCCGCTCGTCGCGCGCGAACTGGCCAAGACGCTGTCCGGCAATATGTGGGTGCGTGACTGGACGCAGCAGAACAAGAACTGGTTCGTGGCCGTGCAGACCGAAAAGCGCATGATGTTCATCATCCTGACGCTGATCATTGCGGTTGCGGCGTTCAACCTGGTGTCGTCGCTGGTGATGACGGTGACCGACAAGTATGCGGACATCGCCATCTTGCGTACATTGGGCGCGCAACCCGGCTCGATCATGAAGATATTCATCGTGCAGGGCGTGACCATCGGCTTTGCGGGCGCGTTGCTCGGCGTGGGGCTGGGCTGCCTGATCTCGGTGAACATCGGCACCATCGTGCCGTTCATCGAGCGCTTGCTGGGGATTCACTTCCTGCCGCAAGACATCTATTTCATTTCCGAATTGCCCTCGGATCTGCAATCGTCGGACGTGATTCGCATCGGGGTGATCTCCTTCATCCTGTCGGCACTGGCGACGATTTATCCGAGCTGGCGTGCCTCGCGCGTCAAACCGGCGGAGGCCCTGCGCTATGAGTAACGCGAATCAATCGATGGCGCCTGTGCCGAATCTGGCCTACGACGGCCCCGTGCTGCGTGCACGCGATCTGCACAAGACCTTTCGTCAAGGTCAGTTGAATGTGACGGTGCTCAACGGTGCGAGTCTGGATGTGGCGCCGGGTGAGAAGGTCGCCATCGTGGGGGCGTCGGGGTCGGGCAAGAGCACCTTGCTGCATGTGCTCGGCGGGCTCGACGATCCGTCGCGCGGCGAAGTGTCGTTGCTTGGCAAGCCGTTTTCGTCACTGCGCGAGCGCGACAAGACCGCGCAACGCAACCAGTCGCTGGGCTTCGTCTACCAGTTCCATCATCTGCTTGCCGAGTTCTCGGCGCTCGATAACGTGGCGATGCCGTTGCGTATTCGTCGGCTGCCGACCGAGCAGGCGCGGGTGGCGGCGCAGACGATGCTCGAACGTGTGGGCCTTGGCTCGCGCATGAAACATCGCCCGTCGGAGCTTTCCGGGGGCGAGCGTCAACGCGTGGCAATGGCGCGTGCGCTGGTAACGCAGCCAGCGTGCGTGTTGGCCGACGAACCGACCGGCAACCTCGACGGGCATACCGCAGAGACGGTATTTGAACTCATGCTGGAACTGTCGGAGACGCTCAAGACCAGCTTTGTGATCGTCACGCACGATATTGATCTGGCACGTCGTTGCGACCGCGCTTTGCGGTTGCGTGAAGGGGTGCTGGAGCTGGCCTGATCGTCGTCATGCGCTATTGCTGTCGATGACGCGACGCCGGGGACTTCCCCGGCGTTTTTTCATTTCAGGCGCAGTTGATCGGTTTTTCGGCAGCGTCCTAGACCCGGATGCGGTGTTGTCCGATGGTCATCACGGGTGCGACGTGCGAGCCTTGTCATCGACCCGTAGAATTGACGCTCAAGGACATCTGACCATGTGGATCGATACCCATTGCCATCTCGATGCGGCGGAATTTGACGCCGATCGCCCGACCGTAATTGCCGACACCGTTGCCGCTGGCGTGACGGGCCTTGTGGTGCCTGCCGTCGAATGCGCGACATTCGATGCTGCGCGTGCGTGGGCCCGTGCGATACCCGGCGGCGCTTACGCGCTCGGTATCCATCCGCTCTATACGCCTCGGGCACGGGATGAGGACATTGCGACGTTGCGTCGCGCAGTGGCGCGTGCGATGGGCGATCCACGATTTGTCGGTATTGGCGAGATTGGTCTGGATTTCTTCGTCAAGACGCTCGATCCGGACCGACAGCAATTCTTCTACGTCGAGCAACTGAAGATCGCCCGGGATTTCGATTTGCCGGTCATCCTCCACGTGCGCCGGTCGCAGGACACCTTGTTGAAGCAGTTGCGCATCTTTACGCCGCGAGGCGGTATCGCGCATGCGTTCAACGGCAGTCGTCAGCAGGCGGATATGTTCGTGGAGCGCGGATTCTGTCTGGGGTTCGGCGGACAGATGACGTTTGACAGGGCATTGCAGATTCGCCGGCTGGCCGTGGAAATGCCACTGTCGTCTCTCGTGCTGGAAACGGACGCTCCCGATATCGCGCCGGAATGGTGCTACAAACAACGCAACAGCCCCGTCGAGCTGCCGCGTATCGCGCAGGTGCTGGCCGAGTTGCGGAGCGTGTCTGCCGACGAACTTTCTCAAGCGACTTGTGCCAACGCCTGGCGCGTGTTGCCGCGTCTTGCCGGCGCAATGGCGATGACGCCCGGTGACGACGCTGGCGCCAAACTCTCCCTGATTTCCGAAGACTCCTCCGGGCAATCGCGCTGACGCTTCGGCGTCGCGCGGATGTGCAGACATGGCGCGGTGACGTCATGAGAGTTGTGCTGCTTGCCTGGGTTGTCGGCATCTGGTGGTTGCAGCAGGCACCGGAGTTGCCTGCTGGCCGAGGGTATGGATGGGTGGTGGGTATCGCCAGCGGTGTCTTCGTCGTGGCGGCGCTATGGGTGCTGAGGGGCGCCTGTATGGCGTCGGGGCGGAGGACTTGCGGCGATGGCGCGGACTGGGCGCGGAGTGGAGCCGAGGAGCGTACGGCGGCGTGGGCAGTAGACAAACGCGTACGGCGAGTGCATCGCGAAACGTTGCTGAACGGCGGCTGGGGGAGATGTGCGGCGATAGCAGGGCTCGCCGTTTGTGCCGGTGTCGGAGGGTATGCATGGGCGGCGTATCGAGCGGACGCACGACTCAGTGATCGTTTGCCCCCGGCGCTGGAAGGTCGGGACGTGACGGTGACCGGTGTCGTCGCCGGGCTGCCGACGTCTACCGGCGACGGCGTGCGATTCGCATTCCACGTCGACGGGGCGTTTATCCCGGGCGCGAGCGACGAGTTCGTCCACGTGCCAAGGTCCATCGAACTGGTTTGGCCGGGGAATGCGCCATTCGCGGGGAAGTCGGGGCGACAGGGGCGGTGGCAGTCTGCTGCGACTCGTTTCGGTGAATCGGATGAACGCGGCGAGGGAAGTGGGGGTAGCACCATTGTCGCTGCGCGATCGGGCGAGCGGGGTATCGCCTTAGGGGCGGACATGCCTCGGGCTGGGGAGCGCTGGCGTCTGCCCGTTCGCCTCAAGGCGCCAAGAGGCGTCGCCAATTGGCACGGCTTCGACGCCGAATTGCTCGCGTTTGTGAAAGGGATTCGCGCCTCGGGATATGTGCGCGCAGCATATGGCGGGGCGGCGGCATCGTGGGAGCGACGTCCTCGCAGATTGCAGGCCGGGCCGATGACGGGGTATGGCTTCGCCGCCTGGCGTGAGCGCTTGCGAGACGATTTTCGGGCTGCGCTCGGTGAGTCGGGGCGGTACGGCGGTGTGTTGATGGCCTTGGCCCTCGGCGAGCGAGGCGATATTGCGGACGCGGACTGGCAAGTGTTTGCCGATACCGGCGTGAGCCATTTGCTGGCGATCTCCGGCTTGCACGTTTCACTTGTGACCGGGGTCGTCGCTGCGCTCGTGGGCATGCTCTGGCGTCGGGCGTGCTTCCGGCGCTTCAGTCTGCCGCTGTGGTGGCCAGCACCGAAGGCGGCGGCCGTCGCCGGCTTGTTTGTTGCGGTGGCCTACGGCGCTGTGGCGGGATGGGGTGTTCCGGTCCGGCGTGCCGTCGGGATGGTGGCGATCCTCGTTGTCGCGCTGCTCAGCGGGAGGTTCGCTGCACCATCCTATGTGCTGGCATGGGCGCTGGCCGTTGTCGTCGCGCTGGACCCATGGGCAGTCGTTACCCCCGGTCTGTGGCTCTCATTTGGCGCCGTGGCGGCGCTGGTGTTGGCAAGCCGCCATCGCGAAGCGCCGGCTGGTGAGGTCGCGCGTAGCGAAGCCGGCGAAAGCGCGGACGGTGCTGTGCGCACGGCCCTGACCGACGGGGCGGGCGATAGCTTGGGGGTGCAGGGCGGTCAGGGCATGCCGTCGAGCGGTGTCCGACGTTGGAGAGGCGCGCTGGGCGTTCGTCTGGCGCAAGCCACGCGCGCTCAGTATGCCGTCACGATCGGCCTCGTACCGCTGACATTGGCGTGGTTCGGCGCGGTGCCGTTGCTCGGTCCGTTGGCGAACGCTGTCGCCATTCCGATCATGACGCTGGTCGTGACGCCGCTCGCACTGCTGAGTTTGTTGTTGCCCGTTGGGCTTGCGCATTGGACGTTGGCCGTCGCTCATACGGTCGTCGGCTGGCTTGCGGCGTGGCTCGGCACGCTTGCGGCGGTACCATGGGCCGTATGGCGGGCGCCGGTGTCGCCCCTGTGGGCGCAAGTCGCTGCGGTTGTCGGCGTGATGCTTTGCCTCATGCCGCTTGCGCCTCAGTCTTGGCCGACGCGGTTTCGGTGGTTTCGGCGGTTTGGCGCGCGCATCGCCGGATTTGCGCTCATGGGGCCGGCGGTGTTGGCTTCGCCGGCGCGACCTGCCGAAGGGGAGTTTCGCGTCACGATGCTCGACATCGGTCAGGGCAACGCCGTGGTGGTGGAAACGGTGACACGCACGCTGCTCTTCGACACAGGGCCGCCGGTGGGACGGCGCAGCGATAGTGGTCGCCGCGTGATCGTGCCCTATTTGCGGGCGACGGGCGTCAAGCGACTCGACCGGATGGTCGTCAGCCATGCGCACGATGATCACTTTGGTGGCGCGTTGAGCGTGTTGCGTGCATTTCCGGCGACGCAGGTGTTTTCCTCGTTGCCTGCGGGGCACAAGGTGCGTGGGGCGGCGCAGGTGCATCGGACCTGCCTGGCCGGACAGCATTGGACGTGGGATGGCGTTACGTTCCGGTTTCTGCACCCGGATCCGTCGGCATTGCGCGAGGGATGGCGCGGTAAACACGATAAAGGCGGTTCGCAGCGTGGCCCGAACAGCGTCAGTTGCGTGTTGCGTGTCTCGAACCAGCGGCACAGCGCATTGCTTGCTGCCGATGCGGAGGCGCCGCAAGAGCGGGCGATGTTATTGCGCAGCGGGGCCGCGCTGGTATCGACAGTGCGCTCGGATATCTTGCTGGCGCCACATCATGGCAGTTCGACGTCGTCGACGCCCGCATTTGTGGCGGCTGTGTCGCCACGGCACGTGGCGTTTCAAACGGGCTATCGCAACAAGTTCGGTCACCCGAAGGCGCCAGTGGTGGAGCGCTACCGTGCGATCGGAGCGCGCCTCTGGCAAAGCGTGGTGCATGGTGGGGTCCGCTTTTCCACCGCCCCTGACGGGATCGAAGTGCAAGCCTACCGTGAGCAATACCGGCGCTACTGGCATGCGGTGCTTCCGGAAACGTCCTGAAAACGACAGGGTGACTTGGGTGGCCCCGTCGAAATGGCGGGCATAGTCACCGCCGATGTCCCGATGATTCGATGGAAACCTCTACCGGTACTCGACGAGCGGTTCGCTAGAATGGTCCGGTGAGTGTCATGCGCCCTGATCACCGGGCGTGACGCGAGCGCGCCAGGACAACGAATTCCATGACAAGAGACATCATCCATTTTTCGCACGGCAACGGCTTTCCCGCGGGCGTTTATCGCAAGATGCTCGGTGCGCTGGCCGACGAGTACGACGTGCGTGCCATCGATCGCATCGGCCACGATCCGCGCTATCCCGTCACGCCGGGGTGGCGGTATCTGCGTAACGAACTGGTTGATACGCTGGTGCGTCAGTATCAGGGTGAGCCCGTCTGGCTCGTCGGACATTCGCTCGGTGGCTTCCTGAGTCTGATGGCGGCGCTCAAGGCGCCGCAGTGCGTGCGCGGTGTGGTGATGGTCGATTCGCCTATCGTCACGCCGGGCTGGCGCACGCAGATGCTTCGTCTGGGTATGCTCACGGGTCTGTATGAACGCCTGTCGCCCGCTGGCGTGACGAAGAAGCGTCGCGATCAATGGCCTGACTGGGAAAGCGCCTGGCAGCATTTCGCGAGCAAGCCGGCGTTCGCCAGTTGGGATCCGGACGTGCTGCGTGACTATATCGATTGCGGCACCTTGCCCACCGGGGAAGGTGACGCGCGGCGTCTGGCGTTCGCGCGAGAGATCGAATACCGCATCTATCTGACGCTGCCGCCGTCGCTTGCGGTGCGCGCCCTGCGTGGGGTTCCGGTGCCGGTCGGTTTTCTGGCGGGTACGGAGTCTCGCGAACTGCGTCAGGCGGGGATCGGCGCCACGCGCCGCATCGTCGGCACGCATCTGCGGTATGTGCCGGGGACGCACCTTTTCCCGATGGAGCGCCCGCTTGAGACCGCCTCGGCCATTCGCGACATGCTCGCGGAACTGAAAGGCGAACACCGGCGTTCGCTTGCGGCGTGATCGACGTACGGTAGATCGCGCCACATCACGCCATATCGGGCCAGAGCGCGCCGGTCGTGATGGGACGCCGCGCACGATGCCTGTCAAGACCAAAATTTGCCGCGCCGGACCTCGAGGGCGGGGCTGCTTTCGGGTATAATCCGGCTTTCCCGCGAGCAATTACTGCGATGACCAAATTCGTTTTTGTCACGGGCGGCGTGGTTTCCTCTCTTGGTAAGGGAATTGCTGCCGCATCTCTGGCCGCGATTCTCGAATCGCGTGGCCTCAAAGTCACCCTCCTCAAGCTTGATCCCTACATCAACGTCGATCCGGGCACAATGAGCCCGTTCCAGCACGGCGAGGTGTTTGTCACTGAGGACGGTGCGGAAACCGACCTGGATCTGGGTCACTACGAGCGCTTCATCAGCGCGAAGATGCGTCGTGCGAACAACTTCACGACGGGCCAGATCTACGAGTCGGTGATCCGCAAGGAGCGCCGTGGCGAGTATCTCGGCAAGACCGTTCAGGTCATTCCGCACATCACCAATGAAATTCAGGCCTTCGTCGAGCGCGGTGCGCGTTCGACGTGGGACGGTCATCCCGACGTCGCCATTGTCGAAATTGGCGGTACCGTCGGCGACATCGAGTCGCTGCCGTTCCTTGAAGCCGCACGTCAGATGAATCTGCGCCTGGGCCGCAACAGCGTGGCCTTCGTGCATCTGACGCTCGTGCCGTACATCGCGACGGCCGGCGAACTCAAGACCAAGCCGACGCAACACAGCGTGCAGAAGCTGCGCGAGATCGGTATCTCGCCGGACGTGCTGCTGTGCCGCGCCGATCGTCAGATCCCGGAAGACGAATGCGCGAAGATTTCGCTGTTCGCGAACATTCCGCAGGACGCCGTGATCTCGGTGTGGGACGTCGACACGATCTACAAGATTCCGCAAATGCTGCACGATCAGGGCATGGACCGGATCATCTGCGAAGAACTGAAGATCGAAGCCAAGCCGGCCGACTTGTCCATGTGGACGCGTCTGGTGCACGCCGTCGAGAATCCGAAGCACGATGTCACGATCGGTATGGTCGGCAAGTATGTCGATCTGACCGAGTCGTACAAGTCGCTCATCGAAGCGCTGCGTCACGCTGCGATCCACACGGAAACGCGCGTGAATATCGAGTACATCGATTCCGAGCAGATCGAGAAGGACGGCACCGATGCGCTCAAGCATCTGGACGCCATCCTCGTGCCGGGCGGTTTCGGCCGTCGCGGCACCGAAGGCAAGATCAAGGCGATTCGTTACGCCCGCGAAAACCGTGTGCCGTACCTGGGCATCTGCCTCGGTATGCAACTGGCCGTGATCGAATTCGCGCGCGACGTTGCCAATCTGGCCGAAGCGAACAGCACGGAATTCGAGCCGTCGACGCCGCATCCGGTGGTCGCCCTTATCACTGAGTGGCAAGACCGTGACGGCAAGGTCGAACAACGTACGGAAGATTCGGATCTGGGCGGCACGATGCGCCTTGGTTCGCAACGTGTGCCGATCAAGACCGAAACGCTGGCTTCGCGCATTTATGGCGATACGGTGAACGAACGTCACCGCCATCGTTACGAAGTCAACAATCACTACGTGCCGCAGCTCGAAGCCGCTGGTCTGGTGATCTCGGCGCGTACGCCGACCGAGAACCTGCCGGAGATGATGGAGTTGCCGCAGCAGGTGCACCCGTGGTTCGTGGGCGTTCAGTTCCACCCCGAGTTCACCTCGACGCCGCGCGACGGCCATCCGCTCTTCAAGGCATACGTTGAAGCGGCGCTGGCAGGTCAGCAAGCGCGCAAGAAGGCCGCCTGAGACGCGCAGCGAGCGAGAGACAAGGAGTTCCCATGAAACTGTGCGGTTTCGATGTTGGTCTGGACAAGCCGTTTTTCCTGATTGCGGGTACCTGCGTCGTCGAATCGGAGCAAATGACGATCGACGTCGCGGGGCAGCTCAAGGAAATCACGAGCGCGCTCGGCATTCCGTTCATCTACAAGTCGTCGTTCGACAAGGCGAATCGTAGTTCGGGCAAGTCGTATCGCGGCCCCGGCCGTGAGCAGGGCCTGAAGATCCTCGAGGAAGTGCGTCGCCAGCTCGGCGTGCCGGTCCTCACGGACGTGCATACCGAAGAAGACGTGGCGGTTGCCGCGCCCATCGTCGATGTGCTCCAGACGCCGGCTTTCCTGTGCCGTCAGACCGATTTCATTCGTGCCTGCGCCCAGTCGGGCAAGCCGGTGAACATCAAGAAGGGGCAGTTTCTCGCACCGCACGACATGATCAATGTCATCGACAAGGCCCGCGACGCTGCGCGCGAAGCCGGTCTGCCCGATGACGTGTTCATGGCTTGTGAGCGGGGCGTTTCGTTCGGCTACAACAATCTGGTCTCGGACATGCGCTCGCTGGCGATCATGCGCGAGACCGGTGCGCCGGTCGTGTTCGACGCCACGCACTCGGTGCAGTTGCCCGGCGGGCAGGGCACCAGCTCGGGCGGTCAGCGCGAGTTCGTGCCGGTGCTCTCGCGTGCCGCTGTGGCCGTGGGCGTGTCGGGCCTGTTCATGGAGACGCACCCGGATCCGGCCTGCGCACTCTCGGACGGTCCCAACGCTGTGCCGCTCGGCCGCATGCGCGAGCTGCTCACCACGCTCAAGACCATTGATGCAGCGGTGAAGCAGGGGCAGTTCCTGGAAAATAATTTCAACTGAAATGAGACACACCGTCCTGGGGCCACTATTTGCACGCCCACAGGACGGGTATAGCGGTCAGACGCCTTGGCAGCATGGCGTCGAGTCGTTAAGCTTGTCGCGCAGCGGTCGCGAGCGACCGCCGCAAGGGCGAGTCCCCGAGGAGATGCCCGCGTGCCGCACGCCGAGCGCACCGTCGACATCGATGTCATCCCGCAGGCCGCCGTGCCTCATTTCGAGGCGCCGTTGTTCCCCCGTCTACGTACTGTCCAGCCGGTGCGCGCGCACGACGCGCAGCATCGCGACCCACGTCAGGATGCGGCGCGCTGCCGATTCACGTTCAGCGCCCGGCGTGGTAGCGGCAGGTGATCGGCAGGATCGCGGCGCGAAGCAGGTTCCCTTTAGCGTTTTTGTCTTATAGATACCGAGGAATACATGAGTGCAATCGTAGATATCATCGGGCGCGAAGTGCTGGACTCGCGCGGCAATCCGACGGTCGAGTGCGACGTGCTGCTGGAGTCGGGCGTGATGGGCCGCGCGGCAGTGCCGTCGGGCGCGTCGACCGGTTCGCGTGAAGCGATCGAACTGCGTGACGGCGACAAGTCGCGTTACCTCGGCAAGGGTGTGCAAAAGGCTGTCGAGCACATCAATACCGAAATTTCGGAAGCGATCATGGGCCTGGATGCTGCCGAACAGGCCTTCCTGGACAAGACCCTCATCGAACTCGACGGCACCGACAACAAGTCGCGCCTCGGCGCCAACGCCATGCTGGCTGTCTCGATGGCCGTTGCCAAGGCTGCTGCCGAAGAAGCCGGCCTGCCGCTGTATCGCTACTTCGGCGGTTCGGGCGCCATGCAAATGCCGGTGCCGATGATGAACATCGTCAACGGCGGCGCACACGCCAACAACAGCCTGGACATCCAGGAATTCATGGTGATGCCGGTCGGTCAGTCGAGCTTCCGTGAAGCGCTGCGCTGCGGCACCGAAATCTTCCACGCACTCAAGTCGCTGATCGCCGAGAAGGGCTGGAGCACGGCCGTGGGCGACGAAGGCGGTTTCGCACCGAACTTCGAGTCGAACGAACAGTGCCTCTCGACCATTCAGGAAGCTGTCGAAAAGGCCGGCTACCGCCTGGGCGACGACGTGCTGCTCGCACTGGATTGCGCGTCGACCGAGTTCTACAAGAACGGCAAGTACGAACTGGCCGGTGAAGGCCTGTCGCTGAGCTCGGAAGAGTTCGCCGACTACCTCGCCAACCTGTGCGACAAGTTCCCGATCGTCTCGATCGAAGACGGTATGTCGGAAGACGACTGGGCCGGCTGGAAAATCCTGACGGACAAGCTGGGCAAGAAGGTGCAACTGGTCGGCGACGACTTGTTCGTCACCAACACGAAGATCCTGAAGCAAGGTATCGAGCAAGGCGTGGCCAACTCGATCCTCATCAAGATCAACCAGATCGGTACCCTGACCGAGACGTTCGCCGCCATCGAAATGGCCAAGCGCGCCGGCTACACGGCCGTGGTCTCGCACCGTTCGGGCGAAACCGAAGACTCGACGATCGCCGATATCGCTGTGGGCACCAACGCCGGTCAGATCAAGACCGGTTCGCTCTCGCGTAGCGACCGTATCGCCAAGTACAACCAGCTGCTTCGTATCGAAGAAGATCTCGGCGATATCGCTTCGTATCCGGGCAAGGAAACGTTCTACAATCTGCGCTAATTCCGTTTCCCCGGGAAGTTGATCCGCGACTCAGGTCGCGGCCCGCTTCCCGGAATTCTTGCCAGGCGAAAGCATGCGAATGGTGACCTTGGTACTGGTGCTGCTCTTGGTAGTCATCCAGTATCCGCTCTGGTTCGGCCACGGTGGCTGGTTGTACGTGCACGAACTGCGCGACGAATTGAGCGCCGAACAGCAGAAGAACGAGCAGTTGAAAGAACGTAACGATCGTCTGGCCGGCGAAGTGCAGGACTTGCAGGACGGCACGGCAGCGATCGAAGAGCGCGCTCGTTTCGAACTGGGGATGGTCAAGGACGGCGAATTGTTCGTGCAATTCGTCGGCGCAGACGGTGCAAGTGCGCCGCAGGGCGCGTCCGGTGCCGATGCGCCGCTAGTGTCCTCGACCGAACCGGCGCACAAGACCGTCGCGTCTGCACCGCCACCGCCGCCGTCGCAAACGAAGAGCAAGGCGCAGTCGGCTCACAAGGCGCAGCACCACTGATCGTCGTTGACTGTTGTTCGAGACGGTCCGCTATCGCGGGTGATCCGTTCCCGATGTCATGCAGGACAAGAATGGCGTGCCTTCCCAGAGGGCAATCGCCCGCCATTCAGCCAGAACGAAAATGCCGCTTCGATGTAAATCGATGCGGCATTTTTTATGGGGTGCCGGTGGCGCAGATCCGGGCGTGTGGGCGTCACAGGTCAGCCGTCTTGCCGTTCTTCGCTTGCGAAACAGCGCCGTCACGTCATGCGATCCCTCAGAAGCCGACGCTCACGCCGACAGACGAGCGAGGGCCGCCGTACCAGCCGGGACCATACCATCCCGGGCCGTACCAACCCGGCCCGTACCAGCCGGGGCTTCCCCAGCCGCCATAGAAGTAGGCATTGCTGTTGTAGCTGCGAAGGGCGTCCTCGTACGCGCGTTGTGCACGCTCGCGCTCGATGGTGGTTTCCTGTTCGTCGTAGATGCGCTTGTTCAGACGCGTGAGATCCTGCTTTTGGGCATCGGTCATCGCGCCCGGTGTGGTGTTTTGCCCGTCCTGCGATTGCGGCAGGCGCGCGACCGGTGCGTCTGGCGGAGGCAATTGCAACTGAGCGCATCCGGCAGCGAGCGTTAGCGCGAAGACGCTGAACACGCCCGCCAGCGATCGCATTGGACGGCCCCACGCGGTGCTGCGTTGCACCGCCGATGACGCGTTATCCTGGCTCGGAAGCGCAATCGCCTGGACGGCGTGAGTCGTGGGGACGGCAGGATTGGCAGCAATTCGGGACATGGTGCGATAACCCGTAAAGCCCGTAGCAGGGCGGCAATGGCGTCAGGCCGTGGTAGCAGACGCGGCGCCGACGCGCAGCATCTCACCCGATGCCATCTGAGAGTCATCGGCGCGCCGGACGTTCCGTGCGCCGATGATTTCCCGGTGATCCGATATCAATGCTGGCCTGCCGGTGCAGCGTGCGGTTGTTCGGTAAAGAGTTGCGCCGCATCGACCTTGTCGAAGTGATACGTCTGGCGGCAGAACTCGCACGCCACTTCCACGTTCGGACGCTCGTCGAATACGCTCATGACTTCCGCTTCGCCCAGCGTGCGCAGCATATTGGCGACGCGTTCTCGCGAGCAAGTGCAGCGAAACGCCGTCGGCAGCGGGTCGAAGACGCGCACCGTTTCTTCCCAGAACAGGCGATGCAGCATCGTTTCACGGTCGGTGCTCAGCATTTCGTCGCGCTTGAGCGTGTTGGCCAGTTGGCAAACGCGATTCCACGTGTCCTCATCTTCTTCGGGCGCGTGTTCGGCGCCGCTACCCGCCGTGCCGCCGTGGCCCGGCAGCTTTTGCAGCAGGATACCCACGGCGTGGTTGTCGTCCGAGGCCAGCCACAGGCGCGTGTCCAACTGCTCCGAATGGTGCATGTAGTGTTCGAGGACCGACGCCATGTCGGGCAGCGGACCATGCTCGTCCGAGAGCGGTACCACACCTTGATACGGCTGCTGACCCGGCTGCTTGACACGAGGATCGAGCGTGATGGCGAAGTGTGCACGGCCGTTGACGTTGAGAAGCGACTTGAGCGTGCCGTCCTCGGGGATCTCGCCGCTGTACTTGGCCGTGGCGCGCATGGTGAGGTCGGCGTTGCATTCGACGACGACCATGCTGACGGGGCCGTCACCCTTCAATTGCAGGATCAGCGCGCCATCGAACTTGACGTTGGCGGTGAGCAGCGCGGCGGCGGCCATCATTTCGCCGAGCAGATGGCGTACCGCCACTGGATAGTCGTGACGATCCAGCACGGCGCGCCAGGTGGCGTCGAGGCTGACGTACTCGCCGCGCACGGGGGCGGCGTCGAACATGAATTTCTGAAGTTGGTCGGACACGGTCGAATTCCTGAAAAATGCGGCAACGGCGGTCGGTGTGGCAGGCGATCCGGCAAGGCGGGAGGGCGCAAGACGTGCGGTGAGTCCGATTTGCACGTCGAGCGCACGAAAATCAGACGATTCGCTCGTCTTACACGCATTCCTGCGAGCCCGGCATGGCACACAAGCCGAAGTTAGGCGCGTCAATGCTGCAATATCTGGGGGCGCGCGCCGCATTTTCAACACACCGGCAGCGACGTTCCGCACGCCGGACGACTGGCGTGCAACGCTTGCCGGTCGTGCGTTCAGCCGATGCGCACCAGCTGTTCCTTGAATACCTGCCGGCGCGTTGCATACACGTCGGCGTTGCGCTTGAGGTTGGCGACTTCTTCGTCCGTCAGTTCGCGCACGACCTTGGCCGGCACGCCGAGGATCAGCGAGCGGTCCGGAAACGTCTTGCGTTCGGTCACCAGCGCACCTGCGCCCACGAGGCTGTCGCGGCCGATGACGGCGCCGTTGAGCAGCACCGCCTGAATGCCGATCAGCGAATTCTCGCCGACCGTGCAGCCGTGCAGCATGGCTTGATGGCCGATGCTCACCCCGTTGGCCAGCGTCAGCGGATAACCCGGGTCGGCATGCAGCACCGCGCCTTCCTGCACATTGGTGCCGGTGCCGACCTTGATCGGCTCGTTGTCGCCGCGAATCGCCACCCCCGGCCACACGCTGCTGTTCTCGGCGAGAACCACCTCGCCAATGATGGTGGCAGTGTCGGCCACGAAAGCACTCTCGTGGATCTGCGGGGTCTTGTCTCCAAGTTTATAGATCGGCATAGCGGCTTTGGTTCGCGGTTAAAATCGACGAAACCGCTATTGTAACGTCATGGTCGATTTCACTCCTACGCCCGGCGCCAAACCAGGCCTTCGCAGCATCGCCGTCGGCGAGCCTTCTCACGCATCCCCCGCCGACGTATCTGATGCCCGTGACGCATCCGACACGTCAACCGTCTTCCCGTCCTGTGCGCGGGCGCGCGCGCTCGAGTTGCTGCGCGTTTGCGATCCGTACGAGAAAGCCGCAGGCGTCACGACGCTTCGAGACGCTGTGCGTGGCGGCGGTGCATTCTGGTACCCGGCACGCCGGTTTTCACTGGCAGCCGACGGCGGGGCGGACGAGGGGATTCCGGGGCGTCCTGCGGCACCGGCGCTGGTATCTCCGCGCGAGTTGAAGCAGCGCGCCGTGACGACCGTAGAAGGGCGCGCCGCCTTGCTGCACGCGCTCGCGCACATCGAATTCAATGCGATCAATCTGGCACTCGACGCCTTGTGGCGTTTCGATGCGCTGCCCGCCCAGTACTACGACGACTGGCTTCAGGTCGCGGCGGAAGAGGCCTACCACTTCTCGCTACTGGCGGCGCATCTGAAGACGCTGGGCGACGCGTACGTCTACGGGTGTTTCCCCGCGCACGATGGTCTCTGGGACATGGCGCGTCGCACGTCCGGCGACTGGCTGGCCCGTCTCGCCCTCGTGCCGCGCACGCTGGAGGCTCGCGGGCTCGACGCCAGCCCGCCCATCAAGGCGAAGCTCTCCAGCGCGGGCGACAAGGCGGGAGCGGCCATTCTCGATATCATCTTGCGCGACGAAATCGGCCATGTCGCCATCGGCAATCGCTGGTACCGCTGGGGCTGCGAGCGCGCCGGATGCGAGCCCGTCGAGACCTATGCCCGGCTGGCGACCCAGTACGGTGCGCCACGTCTGAGAGGGCCGTTCAATCTCGAGGCGCGCCGTGCGGCGGGTTTCGACGACGCCGAACTGGCCGCGCTTCAGGCGGGGGAATGACGGTGGCCCAATCGGGCTGACACCGTCGGCTGGGCGTCGATGCTTCTGCGGCGCTTCTGTCGACGTGATGTTGTCGACGTAAGGACGTAGGGATGTATGGGGTGCGACGGCGAGCGGCGAGTCACCGCCGTCCTTGCAGGGGCACATCCGTTTTTGACGCGGCTACCGGGGTGTCGACAGCGACCGATATACTCGACATTCCTCAATCGTTCAGATCTTCATCGTCTGCCCGCATCATGATCGATTCCCGATCCGAGTTTCTGACGGTGCGCGGCCTGCGCCACCATGTCCGCCAGTGGGGCACGCCCGGCGCGCCGAAACTGTTTGCCCTCCATGGCTGGATGGATGTGTCGGCCTCGTTCCATTTCGTTGCGCAGACGCTCGCCCAACGCTGGCATGTGCTCGCGCCGGACTGGCGGGGCTTCGGCCTCACCGACTGGCCGGTCGCGGACGGGCGCGCAGGCAGCTACTGGTTCCCGGACTATCTCGCCGATCTCGACGCCTTGCTCGACGTCTACACCGAGCCCGGCGAAGCCATCAACCTGATCGGCCACAGCATGGGCGGCAACGCGGCGTGTCTGTACGCAGGCGTGCGGCCGGCGCGTGTGCGACGTCTCGTGAATCTGGAGGGCTTCGGCCTGCCACCTTCGGCGCCGACAGCGGCGATCCGTCAGCTCAGCCGCTGGCTCGACGACATTCAGACGGTGCCGACGCTGCGCCCCTATGCATCGCTCACCGACGTGGCGGCGCGTCTGCGCAAGACGAACCCGCGTCTCACGCCCGAGCGGGCGGAATGGCTGGCGCAGCGCTGGGCCCGTCAGGAGCGCGACGGGCAATGGCATTTACTTGCCGATGCCGCGCACAAGATCGCGAATCCCTATCCCTATCGGCTGGACGAAGCGATGGCGGTCTGGGGCAACGTAAGCGCCCCCGTCCTGAACGTCGAGGCCACGGATTCGGATGTGCTCCAGCATTTCGCCGGGGCGCAGGGTAAGGAGGTCTTCCGCGAGCGTTTCGAGGTCTTTCCGAATTTGACGCAAGCGTTCGTGGCCGATGCCGGTCATATGCTGCATCACGATCAGCCGGAAGCCGTCGCACGCCTCATCGAGGAGTTTTGCCGCGATTGATCGGCAAGTGCCGTGAAAGGCTGCGAAGCGTGGGGAGTGCAGCGCGCGTCAGTCGATTGCGAGGCGAGCCTCGGTGTGAGGAGGGGCCGTCAACGCAGGCAACTCGCGTCGCGTGCACTTGAGCGGTAGAATGAAGGCGTCATTACCACGTCATACGCCGGTGTCGGACGGGCCAGAAGTCTTTGCGATGCCACGGCACCGTCACCCGGCGGCTCATCATGCTCAACGCGGATCTTCATTGTCATTCCAAGGTGTCGGACGGCACGCTGTCGCCGTCCGAAGTGGCGCAGGTCGCTTTCGAGGCCGGTGTCGACCTATGGGCGCTGACGGATCACGACGAGATCGGCGGGCAACGCGAAGCACGCGTGGCTGCCGAAGCGCTGGGCATGCGCTATGTCAGCGGCGTCGAGATTTCGATTACGTGGGCGAACCGCACGGTGCACATCGTCGGATTGAATATCGATCCCGATAATCCCACGCTGATCGATGGTCTCGCGGCAACGCGCGGCGGCCGGGCAGCGCGGGCGCAACTGATGAGCGAGCAATTGGCCGCGGCCGGTATTCCCGGGGCCTATGAGGGGGCGTTGCGCTTCGTCGGCAATCCCGATTTGATTTCTCGTACGCACTTCGCACGGTTTCTGGTGGAGATCGGCAAGTGCGCGTCGGTCTCCGACGTGTTTGCGAAGTACCTTTCGGAAGGCCGTCCCGGTTATGTGCCGCATCGATGGGCCACGCTCGAAGAATCCGTCAAGTGGATTCGGGGTGCGGGCGGTATTGCGGTCGTGGCGCACCCGGGCCGGTATAAGTTCACGCCGCTAGAATTCGGGGCGCTGTTCGATCAGTTCCGTGATCTGGGTGGCGAAGCGATTGAAGTGGTCACTGGCAGTCATACGCCGGATCAGTACCGAGAGTATGCCGATGTCGCGCGTCAGTACGGCTTTCTGGCCTCGCGCGGCTCGGATTTCCATGGACCGACCGAGAGCCGCGCGCTGCTCGGCAAGTTGCCTGCGTTGCCCGACGATCTCACACCGGTCTGGAGCCGCTGGCAGTAACGCATCGACAACATGTCGCAATTCTTCCAGATTCACCCGGAAAATCCTCAGTCACGTCTCATCAAGCAAGCCGTACAGATTATCGACAAGGGCGGCATCGTGGCACTGCCGACCGATTCGAGCTATGCGATCGCTTGTCACATCGACGACAAGCATGCCGTAGAGCGCTTGCGTCGCATTCGCGGGCTCGACGAGAAGCAGATGCTTTCGTTGCTCGTGCGCGATCTGTCCGAGCTGGCTGAGTTCGCCATCGTCGACAACCGGCAGTACCGGTTGATCAAGGCCACGACGCCGGGGCCGTACGTCTTCATTCTCGAAGCGACGAAAGAAGTGCCGCGACGCCTCTCGCATCCGTCGCGAAAGACGATCGGTCTGCGCGTGCCGGAGCACGCGATCACGCTGGCGCTGCTCGAAGAACTCGGGCAGCCGTTACTGGCCACGACGTTGATTCTGCCGGATGAAACCGAGCCGCTGAACGACCCGGAGGAGATTCGCGAGCGGCTCGAAAAGCAGCTGGATCTCGTGATCGACGGCGGCGCGTGTCCCAAGGAGCCGTCGACGGTGGTCGATCTGACGGTGACGCCGCCGGAAGTGCTGCGTCGCGGTCGCGGATCGCTGGCGCCGTTCGGACTGTCCTGAGCCGATTGGGCGCGGGGAATGGGAAGCGGCGCATGCCCGCCTTCGCGGGCACCCGAATCTTTGTAAGGGAGGGTAATACTGGCGTGCAGGTCTGCTTGTTACAATAGCCGGCTATGAATGCTGACCTGATCCAGACCATTGCGGTCTACGCGCTCCCCGTCCTCTTTGCGATTACATTGCACGAGGCCGCCCACGGCTATGTCGCGAAGCACTTCGGCGATCCCACTGCGTTCCTGATGGGACGCGTGACGCTCAATCCCCTCAAGCACATCGACCCGATCGGCACGATTCTCGTGCCGTTGGCGCTCTATTTCATGACCAGCGGCGCATTCCTGTTTGGCTATGCCAAACCGGTGCCCGTGGCATTCGGCAGCCTGCGCAATCCGCGCGTCGACACGATCTGGGTCGCGCTGGCCGGGCCGCTCTGCAACTTCGTACAAGCGATTCTCTGGGCCGTGGTTGGGGTCGGACTGCAAATCGCAGGCGTTCGCGAGCCGTTCTTCATGATGATGGCGCAGGCCGGTCTCGTGGTGAACCTCGTGATGTGCATGTTCAACCTGTTCCCGGTGCCGCCGCTCGATGGCGGACGCGTGCTGGTGTCGCTGCTGCCGGCGCGCGCAGCCTATACGCTTTCGCGCGTGGAACCCTACGGCTTTTTCATCGTGATGGCGCTGGTCGTCAGCGGTGTGCTTGGCCGTGTGTGGCTCTGGCCGCTGATCCAGTGGGGGCGTGACCTGATCGTCTGGATGCTCACGCCGTTGCTGTCGCTGGTTTCCTGAAGTTTTTGCACACTACAACTAGACCATGTACCCCGAACGCGTTTTCTCCGGCATGCGACCGACCGGTCGTTTGCATCTGGGCCATTATCACGGCGTGCTCAAGAACTGGATTCAGCTCCAGTCGGAGTATCCGTGCTACTTCTGCGTGGTCGACTGGCATGCCCTCACCACGCATTACGAAACGCCGGAAGTCATCGAGCAGAACGTATGGGACGTACTGATCGACTGGCTGGCCGCAGGGATCGATCCGAATCAGGCCACGCTCTTCATCCAGAGCAAGGTGCCTGAGCATGCCGAACTGGCGTTGCTCATCGGCATGAGCACGCCGCTGGGCTGGCTCGAACGTGTGCCGACGTACAAGGAACAGATCGAGAAGCTCAAGGAAAAGGATCTGTCGACGTACGGCTTCCTGGGTTATCCGGTGCTTATGGCCGCCGACATTCTGCTGTATCGCGCGTTGCATGTGCCGGTGGGCGAGGATCAGGTGCCGCACGTCGAAATGACGCGTGAGATCGCACGCCGCTTCAACTATCTCTACGGCCGCGAAGCGGGTTTCGAAGAGAAGGCGCTGGCGGCCGCGCGCAAGCTCGGTGGCAAGCGCTCCAAGCTCTATCTGGAGTTGCGTAACGCGTATCAGGAGAAGGGCGATGACGAAGCGCTCGAACAGGCGCGCGCCATGCTCTCCGAGTCGCAATCGCTGTCGATGGGGGATCGTGAGCGCCTCTTCGGTTACCTCGAAGGTGCACGCAAGCTGATTCTGGTCGAGCCGCAGGCGCTGCTCACGCCAGCCTCGCGCATGCCCGGCCTCGACGGCCAGAAGATGTCGAAGTCTTACAACAACACCATCGGTCTGCGCGAAGACGCGGAATCGATCACCAAGAAGGTGCGCACCATGCCGACGGATCCGGCGCGCGTGCGTCGCACCGATGCGGGCGACCCCGACAAGTGCCCGGTGTGGCAACTGCATCAGGTCTACAGCGATGACGATACGCGCGAGTGGGTCCAGGCCGGGTGCCGCAGCGCTGGCATCGGTTGCATCGAATGCAAGCAGCCGGTCATCGAAGGCATTTTGCGCGAGCAACAACCGATGCTCGAACGCGCACAGAAGTACATGGATGATCCGTCGCTGCTGCGCGCCATTGTGGCCGACGGCTGCGAGAAGGCCCGTAAATCGGCGCAGGAAATCATGCGCGATGTGCGTGAGGCCATGGGGCTTCAGTACTCATGACGGGCGTTGTCGTCCCTGAGGTGATGCACGGCACCGGCGCTCCGTCGCCGTGGCTGATGCGTTGGGCGCATCTGATTGCACCGGGTACCCGTGCGCTCGATGTGGCGTGCGGGCATGGGCGTCACTCGCGCTGGCTCGCATCGCGCGGCGTGAACGTCACCGCCATCGATCGTGACGAGGCGGCGCTTGCCACGATGTCAACGCTGGCGGGCGTCACTACGGTGTCTGCGGACCTGGAAGGGGCTCCGTGGCCGTTACCTGCGGATGCGACGTTCGACGCCGTCATCGTCACAAATTATCTCCACCGACCGTTGCTCGCGCGTATTGCCGCCAGTGTGGCGCCGGGCGGTGTCCTGATTTACGAAACCTTTGCCCAAGGAAACGAAAGGTACGGGAAACCGTCCAATCCGCTGTTCCTGCTGGCGCCGGGCGAGTTGCTCGACGTGGCACGTGAGGCGGGGCTGCGGGTTGCGGGTTTCGAAGATGTCACGTTGTCGGCGCCGCGCGCGGCGTGTGTGCAGCGGCTGTGTGCGACGCGTGCGTCCACCCCCGGGGAAAACCCCGGGACTGCCGCGCTGTACGAGGCGACAGCGTAATCCGCTACAATCCACCCTTATCGCTGAATTGTTCGATCAAACATGACTACCCAAACTCCGATTCAAGGCAGTATCGTCGCGATTGTCACGCCGATGGCAGAGGACGGCAGCCTTGACCGTGAAGCACTGCGTAACCTGATCAACTGGCACGTCGACGAAGGCACGGACGGTATCGTCATCGTCGGCACGTCGGGCGAATCGCCGACGGTCAACGTCGAAGAGCACTGCGAACTCATCGAGATCGCGGTCAAGCAAACGGCGGAAGCCGGCCAGTCGCGCGGCCGCAAGGTGCACGTGATTGCCGGCACCGGCGGGAATTCGACGGCCGAGGCCATCGAGCTGACCAAGCATGCAAAGAAGGTCGGCGCCGACGCTTCGTTGCAGGTCGTGCCTTACTACAACAAGCCGACGCAGGAAGGCCAGTACCAACACTTCCGCGCCATTGCCGAAGCCGGTGAGCTTCCGGTCATCCTCTATAATGTGCCCGGCCGTACCGTGGCGGACGTCAGCAACGAAACGCTGCTGCGTCTGGCCGAAGTGCCCGGCATCATCGGCGTGAAAGACGCCACGGGCAATCTGGATCGTGGTATCGACCTGATCCGGCGCGCCCCGAAGAGCTTCGCCGTGTATAGCGGCGACGACCTGACGGCCGTTGCGCTCATGCTCATGGGCGGTCAGGGTAATATCTCGGTCACCGCCAACGTGGCACCGCGTGCGATGCACGAGCTGTGCGCGGCGGCGCTGGCCGGTGATGTGGCCAAGGCACGTGAATTGCAGTTCAAGTTGTTCGAACTGCATCGCGCCATGTTCGTCGAAGCCAATCCGATCCCCGTGAAATGGGCGCTGCAAAAGATGGGCATGATCGCGTCGGGCATCCGCCTGCCGCTCACGCCGCTGGCGCAACCGTATCAGGACACGGTGCTCAAAGCCCTCAAGTCGGCCAACATTGCTGTTGTTTAAGCTGTCGTTCAGGCACCCGGGTTCGATTGCCCACCCTTTTTTTGCGACTCATGAAACGAATCGTCAGTAATTCCGTAGCTCGTCCCGTGCTGGCATGGGCCGCTATTGCCTCGTTGGCCCTCGTTGCCGGTTGTAGCTCCCTCTCGAGCGCCCTGTCGTCCGACAAGGTCGACTACAAGAGCTCGAAGACCGGCCCCTCGCTCGACGTTCCGCCGGATCTGACGAACGTACAGGCCACCGACCGCAAGTATGTGAGCCCGGGCGGCACCGCCACGTTGTCGAACTACGAGAGTCAGCAGAAGGTCGTCGCTGCCAATCCGACCGACACGGTCTTGCCGGATGTGCCGGGCATGAAGGTCGTGCGCGACGGCAACGAGCGTTGGCTCGTGATTCAGAAGCCGGCCGGCGATCTGTGGCCGACGCTGCGCGAATTCTGGCAGGAAAACGGTTTCGTGCTGACCATCGATTCGTCGGATACCGGCGTGATGGAAACCGATTGGGCAGAGAACCGCGCCAAGCTGAATCAGGACATCATCCGCGACTTGCTCGGCAAGGTGCTCGATGGTCTGTACTCGACCGGCGAACGCGATCGTTTCCGCACGCGTGTCGAGCGTGACCCGAACGGCGGCACGGACATCTACATCACGCACCGTCGCATGGTGGAAGTGTTCACGAACTCGCAGAAGGACACGACCAAGTGGGAGCCGGCACCGAACGATCCGGGCCTCGAAGCGATCATGCTGACCAAGCTGATGCAGCGCTTCGGTGCGCAGGCCGATCAGGCCAAGGCGCAGGTGGATAACGCGAAGGCCAGCGGTCCGTCGGCGCAGGTCGTGAAGACGGCAGACGCCGCCTATCTCGACATCAACGAGCCGTTCGATCGCGCATGGCGCCGTGTGGGCGTGGCGCTCGACCGTGGCAACTTCACGGTGGACGACCGCGATCGCGCGAAGGGTCTGTACTTCGTGAGCTATGTCGATCCGGCATCGCTGGCGAAGGACAACGGGTTCTTCTACAGCCTGTTCCATGCGAAGGAAGTGCAGGACCAGAAGAAGGCCAAGAAGTACAGCGTCAACGTACAAGGTCGTGGCGACAGCCAGACGCGTGTGCAGGTGCTCGACGACAAGGGTAACGTCGACAACTCGCAGATCGCGCAAACGATCATCAGCGTGATCGGCAACCAGCTCCGTTAAGGCGGGGCGTGCGGTTCGCCAGTCTAGGCAGCGGCAGCGAAGGTAACGCCCTGCTGGTGGAGGCGTCGGAAGGCGCCTCCACGACACGCATTCTTCTCGATTGCGGTTTCTCCATGCGAGAGGTCGAGCGTCGCCTGGCGGCGCGCTCGGTCGACGTGGCGTCGCTCGATGCCATCGTCATCACGCATGAACACGCCGATCACATCGGTAGTGCACTCTCCCTCACTCGCAAGTATCGAATCCCGCTCATCATGAGCTGGGGAACGGGGCAGGCCGTCAAGGTCAGCGCTACGCTCAAGGGCGAAGGCGACGACGCGCTCGTGCGCTGGTGTCGCTCCGATGAGCGGCTGGCTGTCGGCAACCTCGAACTGCATCCCTATACCGTGCCTCACGACGCTCGCGAGCCTTTGCAGTTCGTGTTTTCCGATGGCGCACGGCGTCTTGGCGTGCTCACGGATGCCGGGTGTCCCACAGCGCATCTGATTGCCACGCTTGGCGGTTGTGACGCGTTGGTGCTCGAATGCAACCACGATCGCGAGATGCTGGCGAACAGCAAGTATCCGCCGTCACTCAAGGCGCGTATCGGTGGCACGTATGGCCATCTGGCGAACGATGCGGCGGCGCAGATTCTCGGGGCCATCGACCGCGCGAAGCTTCAACGTGTCATCTGCGCGCATCTGAGCGAGCAGAACAACACGCCTGATCTGGCGATGGCAGCGATGTCGGCGGTGATCGGGGCGGAGGCGACGGAGATTCTGGTCGCTACGCAGGCGGGGGGATTCGACTGGTTGACGTGCTAACGCTGTGTGCGACGGCCCTAACAAGGGAGTTAGGTGCCGCCAGCGCTGTGCGATACCTGCAAAACGTACAGACGTAAAAAAGCCGGTCGTAAGACCGGCTTTTTTTGCTCAACTGCCTTGCGGCAGTGAGAGCTTACTTGCTGGCAGCAGCGTCAGCAGCCGAAGCAACGGCGTCAGCAGCAGCACCAGCAGCCGAAGCGGCCGTGTCAGCAGCAGCACCAGCAGCCGAAGCAGCCGAATCAGCAGCAGCGCCAGCAGCCGAAGCGGCGTCCGAAGCAGCCGTAGCAGCCGAAGCGGCAGCGTCAGCAGCCGGAGCAGCGGCTTCTTCCTTCTTGCCGCAGGCGGTCAGGGCGATAGCCAACAACGAAGCGACGAGGAGAGACTTCTTCATGATCACGTCCTTTTATGGTAGAAGACAAGCGAATTGAATATTAGTTACGGTAATACGCTCTTGCCAGCGCAAAGCCGATTGCGAGACATTGGCAATTGAGGATTACCCTTGGTCATGCAAGCTGCTTGGCGAGAAATTATATTGGGTTTTCCCCAACGCGTCACGTCAAACTCGCGCATTTACCCCGCTTTTTTCCTTACGGCGCGCAACTTTCGCATGGCCTTCGAGTCCGCCCCGAGTTGCAGCCATCCCGAAGCGTACCAATCGTACAGAATTTCAACGATTTCTTGGTCATTTTGCTCGAAATTCGCACATTCGCTCGCATCCAGCGTACGTCGATCGGCAAGCGAGCGTAACGTTGCGCGCGCGCTGACGGGCACTTCGAGCGGTTCGCCGTTGACGTAGTATCGGTTGCGTCGATACAACAACTGCGTCTTCGCCGACAGCATCAATCCGCGTGACGACGCTTCTTGCACGAAACGACTCGTCGTGAGCGGCTTTTCGGGCGGATCGAAAAACACGTGCGACTTCGGTTCGCTCAGCCAGCGGCCGAGAAAATCCTCCACTTCCTTTTGCCCCCAGCGCACACGTTCGAGTTGCGTCACCAACGTGTCGATCATGGCATCGGGCAGTGCGGCGGGGTGTTTGACGGCAGGCTGTTTCGGGTCGGCATATCGACCGGCGAAGTGACGCGCAAACGGCAGTTCCGCTGCGTTTTCGGCGAGGTAGTACAGGAAGTTCTGGAGCATCTCCTGCTCTAGCGGCGCGCGAAATCCAATGGAGTATGTCATGCACTCGCCTTCGGCGACGCCATCGTGCGCGTAGCCCGGAGGCAGGTACAGCATGTCGCCCGGTTCCAGCACCCATTCCTCTTCGGCTTCGAAGTGTTTGAGGATGCGCAGCGGCACGTCTTCTAGCCACGTGGTGTCGCGCTGCGGCCCGATGCGCCAGCGACGCTTGCCATGCGCTTGCAGCAGAAACACGTCGTAAGAATCGAGATGTGGGCCGACACCGCCGCCGTCGGTCGCGTAGCTGATCATCACATCGTCGAGACGCGCGTCGGGAATAAAGCGAAACTGCTGCATGAGCGCGTCGACCGCCGGTGCGTGCAGGTTCACGCCCTGCACGAGCAGCGTCCACTGCTTGCGGGTGAGCGGCGGCAAGTCGTCGGCGTCGAACGGGCCGTGTTCGAGTTGCCAGCGCTTGCGGGCGTGGCTGATCAGGCGCGATTCCACATCGTCCTGTGCCGCGAGCGCGAACAGCGCTTCGCGCGAGAGCGGCGCGGTGAAGTCGGGAATGGCTTGCCGGATGAGCAGCGGGCGTTTGTGCCAGTAGCGCTTCATGAACGCGTCGGCAGCAAGGCCGCCGAGGAGCGATGA
This sequence comes from Pandoraea sp. ISTKB, assembly GCF_001721285.1. Lineage (NCBI taxonomy): Bacteria > Pseudomonadati > Pseudomonadota > Betaproteobacteria > Burkholderiales > Burkholderiaceae > Pandoraea > Pandoraea sp. ISTKB. The sequence goes on along the minus strand of NZ_MAOS01000028.1, from coordinate 11,095 downwards.
AGGTGCCGTTTGGGGCGGGTTGTCGCGCTTGGGCGATGTCTTGCGAGAGGTCGTCATGCGTAATCGATGTAATCGATACAGCCACTGCCGGGGCGCTGTCATACGGCTGCGCGTATAATGCGGGCTGTTTTTCGGAGAGTTTGATGAAGATCGAAAAGAATACCGTCGTCTCGGTGACTTATAAGTTGTCGGACGCTCAGGGCAACCTGATCGAAGAAAGCGGCGCCGAGCCGATGGTTTATCTGCACGGCGGCTATGATGGCACGTTCCCCAAGATCGAGGAAGCGCTCGACGGGCAGGACGTAGGCTTTGAAACGCAACTGCAACTGGAACCGACGGACGCCTTTGGCGACTACGATTCCGAGCTGATCAAGATCGAAGAGCGTGGCCGTTTCCCGGAACCGCTCGAAGTCGGCATGCAGTTCGAAGGCACGCCGGAAGATGGCGACGAAGAAGCCGACACCTTCATCTACACGGTGACGGACGTTGCCGAAGACAAGGTCGTGCTCGACGGCAACCACCCGCTCGCGGGTATGGCACTGCGCTTCGAACTGAAGGTGACGGACGTGCGTCAGGCCACGGAAGAGGAAATCGAGCACCAGCATGCGCACGGCGCATCGGGTCTCGAGATCGTCGACGAGGACGAAGACGACGCCCCGACGCTGCACTGATGCGTCTCACGCGGCACGTCGGATGACGTGTCGCGAAGCGTAGCAGGACAGTAGGACCATGAACGCCAGTCAGGCGCATCGTGACATGACGATGCGCCTGACTGGCGTTTGTGTTTTGTGTTTGCCCTTTTTGCCCTCAACCGCGTGATTCGAATGCCGGTGTAGTCCGCGGCTTTACGACAGACTCGATACGCCTATTTGCCGCGTGTCGGGGCGTGCGACGCGGCGCTTGGCAGGAGTGCCGGGCCGATCGGCATCACGCCCTGATTCGGATCCGAGCTGACTGCGGGGCTGTTGGTGGAGAGTCCCGATGCCGGATAGAGGGCGGAATAGGGCGCAGCCGACATCGTAGGCGTGGCTTGTGGCGCAGACGCTGAGGTGCCCGCTGCGCCCGTCGGGACGTTCGATGTGAGGCTCGATGCGGAGGCCGCGCTCCCGGGGCGAGGGCCGTTGACTGCCGGTGCCGTCGGACTGTTTGCTGGCAGTGTCGCGCTTTCGAAGCTGAACAACTGCGACTTCCTGGGATCGACGGTTACGCGAACCCATCGGTTTGCGGTGGGCGATCCGTAGGTACTCAACTGCGTGAACGACTTCACCGGTGCGCCATGCGCATCATGCAGCGGTTGCGTGTGATGCATCGTCTTGCCGCTGTCGATCAGCAGAATCGGTGCCTTGAAGCGCGCGGCAAGTCGCTGCAATTGCGTGCGGAAATCCTTGTAGCCGTCGACGCCGCGACGTCCGTTACGGTCCGAGAAGATGCCCTTTAGTCCGCCGCTGCGCATGGGTTCGAACTCAGGATCGGCCTGCGCGACGATGACCATGCCGATGGCGTCTTTCTGCTGCGCGTAGACGAGTGCGTGCTGCAACCACACACGCGTGGCAATCACGCGGTCCTCGAATTCGCCGTTACGGCCGCCGGCGGATCGGTAGTTATTGTTGTTACCCGGCAGATTGACGCCGACGAAGACCACGCCGCGATAGAACCATCGAACGTTCTCGTGATACTGGCGAAAGCGCGCCATGTCGCTTTGCCGTGTGAGATCGAACTGTGCGTAGCCGACCGGTCCCGGGCCGAGCAGGGCGTCGTCGTCGAAGGCGTGATCTCTCAGATAGTCGAGTCGCTCCACGGGGTTGTAGCTGCCGTCCGACGCCCGCTCGCAATCCGCCCAGTCGTTCGCGCCGGGCACGTAGATCATCGGCTTGGGGGAACTGGCGAGCAGACTCAGACGCTGGGTGATGAGATCGTCGCGGCACGATTCACCAACGTTCTTGAGATTGCCTGCGTGGACCACGAATGCCGCATCGCTGTCGCCGATGCTCGCCAGCACACTGCGCGCGACCGGAACTTCGGTGCTGTTGAACGGCGTGTTGCCGAGCACGGCGAACTCGAACGGCGGCGGCTTCGCCGGTGCCTTGGGCTGCGATTTCGCGGCCGCCTTTGCCGTGGGTTTTGCGCTTGCCGGGGAGCCGAACGCCTGCGTGGCCGCGATCGCCAGCGCAAGCGTCACGCTGCACGCGATCAGCAGACCGGTGCGAGCGCTGGCCGGGGCTGGCGCAGAGCGATGGCGATGCAGGCGACGCAAGCTTGGCATTGGCGTGACGTCAGTCGTTCGTGCGGCCGCTCAACAGGCCTCGCAGTTCGTAGAGGAGATCCAGCGCTTCACGCGGACGCAGGTCGTCCGGATCGATCTGCGCCAGACGCGCCAGTGTCGCTTCGGCCGCCGGATCGAGTGCTGCGGTACGATCGTCGCCCCCGCTAATCGCGGAAGCTGCACCGGCATTGTCCGAATTCTCGGTCTCGCCATCGAACGCATCGAATGTATCGACGGCCGCGCGCGGGGCGAAGAGATCGAGTTGCGGTGCCGCAGGATCGAGCGCCTGTTGTTCAAGCAAGGCGAGATGCTTGCGTGCCGCGCGAATGACCGGCATCGGCACCCCCGCGAGTTGCGCGACCTGCAAACCGTAGCTCTGGCTGGCCGGGCCGTCCTGCACGGCGTGCAGAAACACGATGCCTTCGCCGTGTTCGACCGCAGACAAGTGGACGTTCGCGCATTGCGGGAATTCGTCGGGCAACTGCGTGAGTTCGAAGTAGTGCGTGGCGAACAGCGTATAGCAGCGGTTGTGGCCCAGCAGATGGCGGGCGATGGCCCATGCCAGCGCGAGGCCGTCGAACGTCGACGTGCCGCGCCCGATCTCGTCCATCAGCACGAGACTCTGATCGGTGGCCGTATGCAGGATCGCTGCCGATTCGGTCATCTCGACCATGAATGTCGAGCGTCCGCCGGCGAGGTCGTCCGAGGCGCCGATGCGCGTGAAGATCGCGTCGAGCGGTCCGAGTCGCACCGACTCGGCAGGCACGTAGCAGCCGACGTAAGCGAGCAGGGCGATCAGCGCCGTCTGGCGCATGAACGTCGACTTACCGCCCATGTTCGGGCCGGTGATGAGCAGCAAGCGGCGCGGGTCGCCCAGCGAGCAGTCGTTGGCGATAAAACGCTCGACCTGCTGTTCGACGACCGGGTGGCGGCCCTGACGGATGTCGACCACGCGGTCCTGCACCAGTTCGGGCTTCACCCAGCCGAGCGTTTCGGCGCGTTCGGCCAGTGAGGCCAGCACGTCGAGCTGAGCGAGCGCCTGCGCGATACGCTTGAACTCGGTAATGTGCGGCAGCAGCGATTGCAGCAGCGCGTCGTACAACATCTTTTCACGCGCGAGCGAGCGTTCCTGGGCAGACAGCGCCTTGTCCTCGAACGTCTTCAGTTCCGGCGTGATGTAGCGCTCGGCGTTCTTCAGCGTCTGGCGGCGGCGATAGTCGTCCGGCACCTTGTCGGTCTGGCCGCGCGTGACTTCGATGTAGAAGCCGTGCACCTTGTTGAACTCGACCCGCAGATTGTTGATGCCGGTGCGTGCGCGTTCGCGCGTTTCCAGATCGACGAGGAACTGACCGCAGTTCTCGGAGATGTCGCGCAATTCGTCGAGTTCAGCGTCGTGGCCACGCGCGATGACGCCGCCGTCGCGCACCATGGCTGCGGGTTCCTCGGCAACGGCGCCGGTGAGCAGGGCGAGGGCGTCGTCGGGAATCGCGAGATCCTCGTGCAGGATCGCCAGCAGCGGTGAGCTCGACTCGACGGCGCGCAGCGTGGTGTGCAGTTCGGGCAGGCGGCGCAGTGCGTCGCGCAGGCTCGACAGGTCGCGCGGACGTGCCGTCAGCAAGGCCAGTCGCGCCGTAATGCGTTCCACGTCGGCCACGTGACGCAGCTCGGTGTTGAGCGCGCGCCAGGCGCCAGGGCCTTCGAGCAGTGTGGCAATCGCCAGTTGGCGCGACTGCGGGACTTCCTGGTCGCGCATCGGATGGTGCAGCCAGTGACGCATCAGGCGGCTGCCCATCGTCGTGCCGCAGGTGTCGAGCAGCGAGAGAAGCGTGGGCGATTCGGTGCCGCGCAGCGTCTCGGTCAGTTCGAGGTTGCGACGCGTTGCGGCGTCGAGGCCAATATAGGCAGCTTCCCGCTCTACATTCAGACTTTGCACATGGCGCAGCGATTGGCCTTGGGTGGCCGCGGCGTACTGCAAGAGCGCACCGGCCGCGCCCAGCGCCGGATCGAGCCCGTCACACCCGAAAGCGGTCAGGCTGGCCACGCCGAGCTGGTCGCGCAGACGCTGCGTGCCGGCCGCCATGTCGAAGTGCCAGTCGGGCACGCGCGTGGTGGTGCCCAGCGAGAACCCGGCGAAGGCTTCGACCGCGCTGTCGGGCAAGAGCGTTTCGGCCGGGCGGATGCGTTCGAGTTCGCGCGGCAGTTTGTCTGCGGCGACTTCCATCAGGCGCAACTCGCCGCTCGCGAGCGAGAGCCATGCCAGCCCCGCGACGCGTTCACTGGCGCGTCGTGCGGGCGGCATCTGGACGGCGAGAAGGTACTGGTCGACCTTGTCGCTGAGCAGGGCGGCGTCGGTCAGCGTGCCGGGCGTCACGATACGAACGACTTTGCGCTCGACGGGGCCTTTCGAGGTGGCCGGGTCACCGATCTGTTCGCAGATGGCGACGGATTCGCCAAGCTTGACCAGTTTGGCGAGGTATTGCTCCACGGCGTGATGCGGCACACCGGCCATGCGGATCGGCTGACCGCCGGACTGACCACGCGCGGTCAGCGTGAGGTCGAGCAGGCGCGCAGCCTTGGCGGCGTCGTCGTGGAACAGCTCGTAGAAGTCGCCCATGCGATAGAAGACGAGCATGTTCGGATGCTCGGCCTTGATGCGGGTGTACTGCTGCATCATCGGCGTCATGGCCGGAGCCGCGGCGTTCGCGGAATTCGTGGGCGCAATCTTCGATGCGGTCGATGCAGTCGATGCGTCGGGGGCGGGTGTCGCTTGGGTGCTCGTCATGAATGAATTCGGGTCGGGCGAGTCGGGTCACGATGCATGCGGGCAAATCGTCGGTCGGATGCGTCTCGCGGCGGGCGGCAATAGGGCCGGCGGCTGGCGCTGCATCGAATCGTCGATCGGGCGGTTCGCACCATCGTGGCGCGTTGGATGCGCAATTTTACGACGGGTTCGACATCCTCCGTTACTCAATCCCTATCGATACCACGCAGATACCACGCAGATGTCACACATCGATGTCGGTGAGTCGGTTACACGAAGGGGCCGAGTTTTTCTCAAGTTTCCCGAAAACGTGCCGTTTTGGGTGGTAAGCTCTCGCAAAAATAAGCAAAAGCAAGACAAAAGCTACTCTCGTTCGGGCCAGTATGGTGAAGTCGTTGAAGGGACGGGTCGCAGCGGCGACGGCACTCGTCTCGATGATATTGATCGTCGGATTGGCCGTCGGGATCGAGTTCTTCGTCTATGGCGAGTTGCGAAGCGCGATGCAGGCGCAGCTCGACACGCACGTCAAACTTGCCGCCGACCAGCTCGACGACAAGTTGCGCTCCAAATTTCTCGTGCTCCACCGCATGGCGGGCAACATTGGCGATCCGAACGCCATGACGAGCGCGCAGTTCGAGGCATTCGTCAAACTCTCGGTGTCGATGCCCGAGACATTCAATACGTTGTTCGTGGCTGCGCCCGACGGGCACATGCTCTACGACTCGACGTTCCCCGACACGCCCATCAATATCGCCGATCGCGACTACTTCCGGCAGTTGCTCGCCGGCGCGCCGCAGGCGGCGTCCAACGTGATTGCCGGCAAGATCACGCGCTCGCCGGGTGTCGTGCTTGCCGTGCCCGTGACAAACGCGCAGGGCAAGGTCATTGCCGTCGTGGGCGGCGCGATCAACTTGCTGCGGCAGAACTTCATCGTCGATCTGGCGAGCAATCGTGTCGGCGAGACCGGGCGTTATTGCCTCATCTCGAACGAAAATCCACCGAGGTACGTGATTCAGGTCGACGTTGCGAAGATTCTGACGGCCGTCGGGCCATCGCAGACGTTGTGTGGCGTGCGCGACGGCGATTCGAACGACATCGTGCATATGCTGCCGCTGGTGGCCCGCGCACCGATGGCGACGACGGGGTGGTTCGTCGTGGCGGTCCTGCCGGGTGCGGAGGCGTTCAGCCCGATCTCGCGCGTGCGACGTCAGGTGTTCCTGCTGGCGATTGTCGCCATCGGGATCGCCGCGCTCGTGATGTGGTGGGTGACGCGTCGTTTGCTGCGTCCGCTCGACACACTGCGCGACCTCGTGGAGCGCAGCGCAGGCGACATGCGCGCCGTGCAGTCACTGCCGGTGCAACGTGCAGACGAGATCGGCGCGCTCGCGAATACCTTCCGCTCCATGATGCAGCAACTGAGCGACCGGACCGAGGCGCTGGAGATCTCGCGCGAGGCCGCGCGCGCGAACGTGCGGCGCATGCAGGAGGTCGCGGATCGGGTGCCGTATCTTGTGGCGTTCCTCGATGGGGGTGAGCGATTCGCCTTCGTGAACCGGGCGTGCGAGGTGCGGTTGCGGCGTCCTCGCGAACGCATTCTGGGTGCCACGGCGCGCGAGTTGCTCGGACCGTCGCTGTATCGCGAATTCGCACCACATCTGGCGCGTGCGCTCGCGGGCGAAGCGGCGACGTTCGTGTGGGACTTCGGTGAAGATGCGTCGTATCGATGCTTCGAAGTGAGCTATCAACCGGAGTGGGCCTCGCATAACGTGCTGGCCGGGGTGCACGTGTTCGTGCGCGATATTTCGGTGGAGCGCTCGAACGAACGGCGCTGGCGGCGTGAGTCGCATACGGATCACCTCACGGGATTGCTCAACCGCAAAGGCTTCGATCAGGCGTTGTCGGGCGCGGTGCGCCGGGCGCGCGAGGGGGCGGGCGCGCAAGCACTGCTGTTCGTCGATCTGGATCGATTCAAGGTCGTCAACGATACCTGGGGGCATGCGCTGGGCGATGAACTCCTGCGGCGTCTGGCCAAGCGTCTGATCGCGAATGTGCGTGAAGGCGATGTGATTGCCCGCTTCGGGGGCGACGAGTTTGCCGTGATCATGCGCGACGTCCAGGATTTGCTCGACGTCGAGCGCGCGGCGATGGCGATTCTCGATGCGGCGTCGCGACCGATGATGCTCTCGGTGGGCGAGGTCTCGGTCGGCGCATGTGTTGGCGTGGCCATCGTGCCGAGCGGCGAGGACAGGACGTCCGACATGCTGTTCGAAGCGGCCGATCGCGCCCTGTACGACGCCAAGCACGGCGGACGCGGGCGCTTCGTTCTCAGCCGGGATAACGCGACCGGCACTTCCGGCCGCATTCGGTAAGCGCCATCGAAAGGTAAGCGGGCACTCACCGGGGCGGCATGGCGTCGCGGTGACGTGTTCCCATCTGACGGCGCCGGCGACCGGTGTCGCCTCTCGCGCGTTAGCCGCAGGCAATCGAAAGTGCGGCGGCGATCATCTTCCCTGAAGTTACGAACACAAATTGTCTGACGCACAATGAGCGACGCCCGTCGTTGGCGATGCACAGGCTGTCCGACATCGCCGATGGTTCGGGTGGTGGGAAGTCTTCTCAGAGGAGGCGGGCATGAAACTTGAAGGCGGACGAGGCCGTGCGGGCACGCGGGCGGCTTCCGACGCAGGGTGGTGCGACGGGGCGCGCCGTGATTTGCCGCGAGCATCGCATCGGCGGCCGCAAACGCGGTCGAGAACCGATGTACGTGACGACGAGGCGCGACATCTCAGCCTGTCGGTGCGTGAAAATGAAGTGTTTCATATGCTGGTCGACGGCCTGGCCGTCAATGAGGTCGCCCATGCGTTGCATCTGAACGGACGCACGGTCGAGTCTCACGTCGCGCACATTCTGCACAAGCTCGCGCTGGGCGATAGCGCGGAACTGATCGGCTACGCCGTGCGGCACGGGCTGATCGACGAAGAGGGCGAGGGCGTCGCCTAAGGGATGCAGGCGCAGGACAAGCCCTCAGATTGCTAGTCAACCCGGCGCGTCGCGAACGTTCCCCGATGAGCGTTGCGGCGCGCCAGTCACATCTCCTGTTGCGACGCCGTCTTGCCGTCGTCTTGCGGTTTCCCCGAAGGGTTTTCATGTCGGCGCATCGTCGTGCCGCCGTGCGTTATCGAGCGCCGCGTTCGCGTTGCGCGAAAGTGCCGGTCTGACGGCGTCCCGAAAATGCGGAATGTTCTCGTCGAGGGGCGCGACCCGCATTGACAGCCGACGCGATTGCGCAGTCGGTGATAAGGTACCGGCTCGACATTATTTATACGGATGGTGCGTGCTCGCACGTCGCCATCGCATCCCATGACGATGAGCGGCGCCGCACCCACGCGGCGGCGCTCCGAGAACCGAGGACAGACACGATGAAGGCCATCGAGATCACCCAGTACGGCGCCCCCGAAGTGCTCAAGCTCACCGAGCGACCACGCCCCGAACTCAAGCCGGGCGAAGTGCTCATCAAGGTGAGCGCCGCAGGGGTGAATCGTCCGGACGTGCTCCAGCGCATCGGGCAGTATCCGGTGCCGCCCGGCGCGTCGGATCTGCCGGGGCTGGAAGTCGCGGGTGAGATCGTGGACGGTGCGCTTGATGGCGCCGACAACCGCTGGGGCCTGAAGGTCGGCTCGCGGGTGTGCGCGTTGGTGCAGGGTGGCGGTTACGCGGAGTACTGCGCCGCGCCGCTCGCGCAAGTGTTGCCGGTGCCGGAGGGGCTGTCGGATGTCGAGGCGGCGTCGTTGCCCGAAACGTTCTTCACCGTGTGGAGCAATGTGTTCGATCGCGCACGTCTTGGCGAAACGGAAGCGGGGGAGAAGGAAACGCTGCTGGTACAGGGCGGCACGAGCGGTATCGGCGTGACGGCCATCCAGTTGGCCGTGGCGCTCGGTCATCGCGTGTTCGCGACGGCGGGGTCCGACGATAAGGCGCGCGCCTGCGAAAAGCTGGGTGCTGAGCGTGGTATCAACTACAAGACCGAGGATTTCGTCGCCGTGACGAAGGAACTCACCAAGGATCGCGGCGTGGACGTCGTGCTCGACATGGTGGGCGGCGACTATCTGCCGCGCGAAGTGCAGGCGCTGGCCTTCGACGGTCGCATCGCGATCATCGCGCTACTCGGCGGCAGCAAGGCGACGCTGGACATGGGCGCGTTGCTGCGTCGCCGTCTGACGGTGACGGGCTCGACGCTGCGCCCGCGCTCGGTGGCGTTCAAGGCGGCGATCGCCCAGAACCTGCACGACAAGGTGTGGCCGTTGTTCGCGGCGGGCAAGATTCGTCCGGTGATTTATCAGACGTTTCCGGCCGAACAGGCAGACAAGGCCCACGCATTGATGGAAACGAGCACGCACGTCGGCAAGATCGTGCTGACCTGGTAAGCGCGTTTGTCGTGATTTGTCGGGTGAAACCGCATCAAGATCCCAATTGATGCGGTTTTGCTCGATGGAAAGCCGTCGAAATTGACCCCCATGCCCCGGACGCACTAGAATGAGAGGTTTTTCGTCCATACGCATTGGGGGATAAGGCGTGACAACTGGTACCGCAGCTTCGGCTCGCACCATTAGCCGCAAGGCTGGCAAGCTCGTCGTGGGCAATTGGAAACTGCACGGCAGTCTGGCCGGCAATGAGGCGCTGCTGGGCGACCTGCTGGCTTCGCCTGTGCTGAGCGCACCGGGCGTGACTGCGGCCGTTTGTGTGCCGTTCCCCTATCTCGCACAATGCCAGACCCGCCTCTCGGGGCAGGTGCTCGGCTTCGGCGCGCAAGATGTGTCGGCGCAGGTGAGTGGTGCCTTCACGGGTGAAGTGGCTGCGCAGATGATCGCCGAGTTCGGCGCGCGCTTTGTGATCGTGGGGCATTCGGAGCGCCGCGCGTATCACGGCGAGACCGATGCGAGCGTCGCCGCGAAGACGTTGCGCGTGCTCGACGCCGGCATGACGCCGATCGTGTGCATCGGTGAAACGCTGGCAGAGCGCGAGGCAGGCGAGACGATGGCCGTGGTGTCGCGTCAGCTTGAAACCGTGCTGGCGGCATTGACGCTCGAGCAGGCCGTGCAGATCGTGGTCGCTTACGAGCCGGTCTGGGCGATCGGCACCGGCAAGACGGCAACGTCGGCGCAAGCACAGGAAGTGCATGCACATCTGCGTTCGTTGCTGCGTGCAAAGGGCGAAGCGGTAACTGATGTGGCGGTGTTGTACGGCGGCAGTGTGAAGCCGGATAACGCGGCCGAGCTGTTCTCGATGGCGGACGTCGATGGTGGTCTGATCGGCGGTGCGGCACTGAAGGCAGTCGATTTTCTGGCGATTTGCGAGGCGGGTCTGTCGCGCTGACGTCGATGCCGTTCGTTGTAACGGCGTGAAATAAGTCATGACGCGGTGCATCAATTTGCGCTGTTGTCTGGACGAATTGGATTCTTCTCTACGGGTGATCAGATGGGGTTGTTGAAAACGTTGTTGATCGTGGTGCAGGTGCTTTCCGCGCTGGGCATCATCGGTCTGGTGTTGTTGCAGCATGGCAAGGGCGCCGACATGGGCGCGGCATTCGGCAGCGGTTCGTCGGGTAGCCTCTTCGGCGCATCGGGTTCTGCCAACTTCCTCTCGCGTACCACGGCTGTATTGGCTGCCGTGTTCTTCGTGACCACGCTGGGCCTCACTTATCTCGGTTCGTACAAGCCGGCGGCAAACATCGGTGTCCTTGGTAATTTGCCTGCGGCGACGGCACCGGCAACGGCCTCCGCGCCGGCTGCGGCAAGTGCTCCGGCACCGGCATCGGCAGCGAATCCGCAAGACGTGCCGAAGTAATTCGCAGTACGTTTGTGACACGTAATACGTTGTAAAGAAAGTTGAAAAAAAATCGATTTGTGCATTGAACAAAATGCCGAAGAGCGCTACTATAGCGGTCTTGAAGCGATTCGTAAGTGACAGCGGATTGCAGACTATGAATGCCGACGTGGTGAAATTGGTAGACACGCTATCTTGAGGGGGTAGTGGCGAAAGCTGTGCGAGTTCGAGTCTCGCCGTCGGCACCA